>NZ_LR743509.1:2382777-2699166 GCF_902712875.1 Hyphomicrobium sp. ghe19
GCACCCGCGTCCGACTTCCGGACCGCCGAGTTCCATGGCGAAAACGCCGTCACGCTTGAAGCACACGTCGCCGATCTTGACATCTTCGCCGGCGAGCTTCTTCTTCGATGACGTTTCGATGATAGTCGGGCAGGCACGGCCGCCGAAAAGAAGGGACGTCGTATCGCTTTTCGGATCGCAGCCGATGAGCAGCGTGCGCTTTCCTTGCTGCGCCATCATGTAGGAGAGATTGGCGAGAGTGAAGCTCTTGCCAATTCCGCCCTTTCCGTAAATGGCGATGATCTGTGTTTCTTTCGTCGGCGTCGTCGTGACGACTGGATCGGGCTCAATCGCCGCCTCGGCACGGAGAAAATCTTGCATGCTGTGACCGGACGAAGCCGCGCTTCCGCAACCGCTCATGACGCTCTCCAATCCAAGATCATTTTCAAGCACGAAGGATCGTTGAACGCTGTGCGGTACGCCGCGCTCGCATCTTCGGCAGCCATGCGATGCGTGATCAGGCCATCGAGGCCCAAGCGCCCGTCATCGATCAGCCTAGTCACGCCCACGATATCTTCCGGACGCCATTCGGCGGCGACGCGAATGCGCGCCTCCTTCATGAAGGCGGGCGGGAACGCAAACGACAGAGGCTCGGCATAAAATCCGGCGAGAACAACTTCGCCTTGCGGCGACAAACGTCCAATCAGCGTGTCGAGCAGCTTCGCATCACCGCTGACATCGTAGATGGCATGAAAGCCTTTATGAGCGTCGTCCGGAGCGACAACCTCGTAGCCGTCGGCTCCCGTTCGGCGCTGTTCGTTGACTTCCCAGACGACGGGCGGCTCGTTGCCGAGCGCGAGCGTAATGCGCGCCAGCAGGCGCCCGAGCACCCCATGCCCGACGATCAGATCCGGTGGAGCTGCATCATGGATTGCATGGTAGGCCGTGGCGGCCAGGGCGATAAGGACGCCCCGCTCACCGAGCGTCTCGTCAATCGGGATAACACGCCGGCCCGGGACGACGACACGCGACGCGGCGCCTCCGAAGAGTCCGCGAACGTTGCCGTAACATTGCGCGCCCGGCACGAATACACGATGGCCGACACTCAGGCCCGACGCATTGCCCGCTGAGAAAACGCGGCCGACGGATTCATATCCCGGGACGAGCGGATATCCGAGGCCGGGGAATGGTGGCATGCGCCCTGACCACAGGAGGCGCTCCGTTCCCGTGCTGACGCCGCTCCAATCGACGTCGACCACCACGTCTTCGTCTCCCGCGGCAGCAAGAGCAAGCCGGCTGAGCACCAACTGCTCTGGCTTTTCCAAAACGACCGCGAGGGCGTCCATGTGATGACCCACTCTGCGAGGCCGCAAATTCGCCGCGGCCCCTTCTTGTGTCAATCTACTTGAACATCATCTTGTGTCAAATTAAAATTACACTTCTTACGCGGTCGCGATGACGACGCCGGTTTGCAGCACGCGCCGACCCTTGCAAAAGCGAACATTTTTGAACCCTGCTTCGATCAAGAGATTTGTGAATTCCTCCCGCGTTCTCACGCGCCCGCGCCCCATGGCCATCAGGTAGAACCCGAAATAAGCCGATGCCATCGGTTCGTGCCCCATATCGGGCAACGGCTCGGCGATCAACAGAACTCCGCCAGCGCCGAGAGCCGCATGCGCCGACCTGAGCAGCGTGAGCACCTTTTGATCGTCGTGATCGAGAGCGATCCTGATCAGCGAAATGACGTCCGCGCCTTTCGGCAGAGGATCACTAAAAAAATCACCCCCGAAAATTTTACTTCGAGGGCCAAGCCCTCGCCGCTCGAGCTGAACTTTCGCACGCTCGATGACGGCCGGGATATCAAAGAGCATCAACTGCAAATGTGGGAAACGCGCTGCCGCCTCTGCGAGGAACGTCCCCTCGCCGCCGCCGACGTCGAGCAGGCAGCGGCAGCGCTGCAACGGATAAGCATCGAGAACCTCGTCGGCGACGATGGGCTGCGATGATGCCATCAACGCGCTATAACCCGCGACCTCCTCGGAACTCAGATCGCTAGGCTGCCGAGTTGCAGCATAGGGCCAATATTTGCCGAGTTCAGTGGGCTTGGCTGATCGCCGTAACAACGAAACTGGATCGAGCAAATCCGCATAGAGGTGCCGATGATGCCCAACCATCGCAGCAACGCCGGGATTTCCAGCGACTGCGGCCCCGAGGGCTCCGAGTCCGTAACGCCCCTTCGACCGCTTCTCCAAAAGCCGGAGCGCTACGGCCGCGTCGGCCAGCCGTTGAGCCGCGTCGATGGGCAACCCGCAACGCCGCGCAAGCGATGGCAAATCGAGCGGCGCTTCCCGAAGAATGCCGAAGATACCCAGTTCAACACAAGCGGCGAGGATCTGCGAATAAACGAACCCCGCGCAAATGTCGAAGAGGTCATAAGCGCGCCGCCGGGCAATCAAACGAGTAGGATAAAACGAAGCCGCCGCGCTTTGAAAACGGGCACTCGCATACATCCGATCGCGCAACGAGAGCACGCGATCGATCACTGCTTGAACCGTGTCGTTTTCCCAGAATGGCGCCACGGCACGACCCAGGCTCAGCATAGCGGCTCACTAAGCGGCGACAAGCAGCTCTTTCGGCAGGTACGGAAGCGCGGATCTGGCGATATGGACGCGCAGCGCGTCGCTACCCGGACAGGGCGGAACGGAATCCGTAGCGTCGGCAAGCAAACTGCGGAGGCGCCGGACCGCACCCTGAACGCCCAGCTCTTGCGCCGCATTCGGGCGCCCTAACGCGCTGTCACGCTTTCCCGGCTTCCCTCTCTCGGCCGGGTCGGCAACGACATCGCAAATATCGTCCGCGATCTGATACGCTTCACCCAAAAGTTCGCCGAGCCGGCGCCATGATTCCGAATCATGCCCCGCGGCCTCTGCGCCAGAGATCGTCGCCGCAGAAAAGAGCGAGCCGGTTTTCGCCCGATGATATTCGGAGAGACAGATGCTCTCCTCGCATTCCCAAGCTTGCCCCGCAACGATACCGCAGGGGCCGCCGACGGCCGCAGCCACGGTCGAAAGAATCCGCGTCCCGCGCTGTGCCGAGATCGGCAGACAGAGCCCGAGCGTTTGGAAAGCGGCGACGATCAGCGCGTCTCCGGCGAGCACGGCAAGCGGCGCGCCGTATGCCTTATGCACCGAAGGCCGGCCGCGCCGTTCTTCCGCATTGTCGAAGCACGGAAGGTCGTCATGAACGAGGGAAGCGCAGTGCAAAAGCTCGATTGCAGCCGCGGCGCTGCTCGCCAGTTCCGGCTCGTCGTCGCCGCAGGCAACCGCCACCGCCAAACACAAGCGGGGCCGCACGCGAGCCCCACCGGGAAAGACGGCATGGTTGATTGCAGACCGCAGCTTCGGGGGACAGGGCGACTCGCATGCGAACTGAAGCGTTGCCTTGAGAGAAAGCTCGATGCGTTGATCCGTGCTCATGATCGCGCCTTCCCACTGTAAAATTGCTTTGCCTATTTTTAGTGTCACTATATATTGACACTTGAGAATGTCCAATGCAACGCAAATGTTGGACCCGCATGCTCAATCGCGAACGCGTCGTCGTCATCGGGGCCGGGATCGGCGGACTGGTTGCAGCGCTCGAACTCGCTGTCGCGGGCTGCGAAGTTACCGTCGTAGATCGGGCGCCGCGCCCCGGCGGAAAAATGCGCACGATCACGGTCGAAGGGCAGACACTCGATGCCGGACCGACCGTCTTCACGATGCGGTGGGTGTTCGACGACATCTTCGACAAAGCCGGCGCCTCGCTGGAAAGATCGATAACGCTGAAACCCGTCGATGTCCTGGCGCGGCATGCCTGGAGCGAGACCTCCCGGCTTGATCTGTTCGCCGATATGAAGAAATCCGCCGATGCAATTGGGGTGTTTGCGGGCCAGGCCGAAGCGCGACGCTACATCGAATTCTGCAAGCGTTCGCAAACGACATATGAAACTTTGAAAAATTCCTACATCCTGGCCTGCAAGCCGACGCCGCTCTCGCTCACCGCAGGCGCTGGCCTCAAGGGACTGGCCGACCTCTGGCGGATATCGCCGTTTACGACGCTCTGGAATGCACTCGGGCATTTTTTCCACGATGCGCGGCTCAGGCAGCTTTTCGGCCGTTACGCGACGTATTGTGGCTCTTCCCCGTTCGAGGCTCCCGCAACGCTGATGCTGATCGCTCACGTCGAACGCGAGGGCGTCTGGATCATCGAAGGCGGCATGCGTTGCTTGGCCGAAGCTCTCGAAAGCTTGGCGCGCTCGCGAGGCGTCACATT
Organism: Hyphomicrobium sp. ghe19; assembly: GCF_902712875.1. Taxonomy (NCBI): domain Bacteria; kingdom Pseudomonadati; phylum Pseudomonadota; class Alphaproteobacteria; order Hyphomicrobiales; family Hyphomicrobiaceae; genus Hyphomicrobium; species Hyphomicrobium sp. ghe19. The sequence goes on from NZ_LR743509.1 coordinate 2,387,068, forward strand.
CCGTTATGGCTGCGAGGCGAAAGACATTGCGGTCAAGGGGGGCCGCGTATGCGGTGTAACGCTCGCTTCCGGGGAGCATATCGAATGTAGCGCGACAATCGTGAACGCCGACTCAGCAGCGCTCTCGCGCGGATTGTTCGGACCTGAGGTGGCCAAAGCCATTACAGCTCAGCAGGGCGCGCGGTCGCTATCAGCCGTAACGTGGGCCGTGGTTGGCGAAGCTCGCGGCTTTCCGCTGACCCGGCATAATGTTTTTTTCTCCGGCGACTACAAAGCCGAATTCGACGACATCCTCCTGCGCAAGCAAATGCCGGCCGCGCCGACTGTCTATCTTTGCGCAGAGGATCGTGATGGCGAGGCGGCGCGATCATCCGGACCAGAGCGCATATTTCTCCTCATCAACGCGCCTCCCACGGGCGATGTCCACGCCTTCGACAAACCGGAGATACAGTCATGCGCAAAGCGCGCGTTCGGCCTCTTGCAACGCTGCGGCCTAACAATCGAGTTCAATCCGGAAACGGCTGTAACGACGACGCCGCGCGACTTCGCCCAACTGTTTCCGGGAACGGGAGGTTCGCTTTACGGACGGGCGTCTCACGGTTGGGCCGCGTCGTTCGCGCGCCCGACTGCGAAAACGCTTCTCGAAGGACTTTACTTAGCGGGAGGAAGCGTGCACCCCGGACCAGGAGTACCGATGGCGGCCATTTCGGGCAGGCTCGCGGCAGCACAAATCCTCTCGGACATGCGTTCGACGCACCAATTCCACCAAATGGCTACGCCTGGTGGTACCTCGACGCGCTGAGCGATGACGGACAGCGCGCTATCACAATCATCGCGATGCTCGGCAATGTTTTTTCGCCGTATTACGCGTTTGCCCGGCGCCACACGCCGGCGGATCCGCTCAATCATTGCGCGATGAACGTTGCTCTCTATACCCGGCGAGGCAAACGCTGGTCGATGACGGAGCGCCCGCGCCACGACCTTCGGCGCGCGCCTACGCGGCTAGATATCGGCCCAAGTTCGGTTTCGTGGAACGGAAATTGCCTCACCTTCGCGATTGACGAGTTCTGCGTGCCACTACCGATGCGTCTCAAAGGCAAGATTCGCGTTCATCCCTCCTACATCGGCGAGACCGCTACGCCGCTCGGCCCGTCGGGGCTTCATTGGTGGATGCCGATCGCGCCCAGAGCGCGCGTCGAAGTCGACTTCGAGCAGCCGGACACCAATTGGAGCGGCAACGGATATCTCGACTGCAATTTCGGCGAACAACCGCTGGAAGCCGCATTCAAACAATGGAATTGGTCCCGTGGGCACACGGCAAGCGGCACGACCATTTTCTACAACGGCACGACGCGCGACGGCGATCGCTTTGGCCTTGCAAGACTTTACGATGAATCAGGCAGCCAGCGTGATTTGCCTTCAAATGACGGAGCCGATCTGCCGGCAACGACCATTTGGCGCGTGAAGCGGAGCACAATCTGCGATACGGCAGCCAAGCCTCGGCTCGTCAAAACACTCGAAGATACGCCATTCTACGCGCGCTCCATCATAGAGACGACGTCCGCGGGAGATCGACTCTCGATGGTACACGAAAGTTTATCGCTCGATCGCTTTTCCAGTCCAGTCGTGCGTGCCATGTTGCCCTTTCGTATGCCCCGATGGCGCTATTCGCCGTAACGTGAAATTGCTTGGCCATTGACGATCGATACTGCGCGTTTTCTACTGATTGGAGAAAGGGTGGGGACCGATGACGGGTGTGATGGCATTGCACAAGCGGCTACGGGAAGAGACGCGTACCCTCCACGAAGATCTCGAACACGCAGTCGCGATCGACGAGCAAATTTCCTCCCGTACCCGCTATTGCGCTTATCTCGCACGCCTCTGGGCGCTCTATTCGGCAGCAGAGTCCGCATTAGGCTCGCATGATTTCTCGGCCCTCGGATTTAACTATGGCGCATGCCGTCGATCACAACTTATTGAGAGCGATCTGTCAGATATCGGCGTCGACCTTGTTAACCTGCGAAACGCCATCAGACCGAAAGCTCCGGCACTCCCAACCATTGAGCACGCCCTGGGTTGTATCTATGTCCTCGAAGGGTCCGCGCTCGGCGCACGCGCGATGGCGCCTGAGGTCGAGACGAAACTCGGTCTGACTGGCACGTATGGCGCAAAATTTTTCTGGGGTTATGGCGAAGAAGGCAAACCGATTTGGAGAGCGGTCCTTGCTTCGATAAACGCAATCGACCCCGTTTCTTCTGAAGCTGAACGCGTGATTCAATCTGCGCAGGCGACGTTCTTATTTTTTCGACGCTGGCTTCCAGAGTGTTCAGCAGCTGTAACGACTTCCGCCGTCGCGTAGACTTGACAAAATACCAACGTATAGTGACGATGAGTTCAGCCCCGCAAAGAGGGTACTTGTGGAGGACAACGCCGTGCGCCTTGTGGGGCCGCACATTCTAGCGCGCACGTGCGCTTTCTGGGGCGGCGACCGCAGGATTCGGTCATGAACGCACCGGATACCCGCAAAGGCGTGCCGATCGTAACCGCGAAGAACGTGGATCTTTCGAACTGCGATCGCGAGCTCGTCCAGTATCCTGGCGCGGTGCAACCGCATGGCGCGATGCTGATAGTGGACGAGCCCGAGTACATCATCCGCCAAGCAAGCGAGAATTGCGGCGACTTCATCGGGCGCCCCGCCGAGCTGCTGCTCGGCAAATCCATCGAATACGTTTTCGGACGGAACGCACCGCAGATGCTCGACCGGTTGCGTCGCGTCTCGCTCGAGAATGGCCCCGTCCATGTGACCCGCGAGTCGTTCGCTGGTTCGGCACGCGGCGTCAACATATTCGCTCACCGCTGCGGAGGCGTGCTGATCCTCGAACTCGAAATGGTCGCCTCGCAGCCGGACACCTCGTCCGCGCAACTTTATTCCGATGTGCGTGAGACAATTGCGGCGCTCGAAAATACCCGCGGACTGCAGAATTTCTTCGATCTTGCCGTCGACCGCATTCGCGCCTTCACCGGCTACGATCGCGTCATGGCCTATAAATTTGCCGAGGACGGCAGCGGTCACGTCGTTGCCGAAGCCAAACGCCAGAACCTCGAGCCTTACCTGGGGCTTCACTATCCGGCAACCGACATTCCTGCTCCCGCGCGGCGTATGTTCGGCTTGAGCTGGTTGAGACATTTGCCCGACGTCGATTACGTGCCTGTTCGGCTCTATCCGGAATTTCATCCCGCGACGCACAAACCCGTCGATATGAGCTACGCGATACTGCGCAGCGTTTCCGTGATGTATTCGAGCTATCTCAAGAACATGGGCGTCAAGTCGACCATGGTCATGCCCCTGATGAAAAATGGGCAGCTGTGGGGACTGATCTCGGCAATGCACCACCGGAGCCCGCGGCAGGTTCCGTATGAGGCCCGGATGGCCGCCGAGTTTCTGTCGCACATGCTATCGCTTTTGATGGGCGCGAAGGAGGATGCCGACGGCTATAACGAGCGCCTGCGCATGACAGCCGTTACCGAGCAGCTCGTCGAGAGGCTGAGCCGCGAGCCGGACCTGCACGCCTCCCTCGGCACGTCCGACAAGTCTCCAAATCTCCTGTCGCAAATCTCCGCGGGCGGCGCGGCTGTCGTCACCCAAGGGCAGATTTCAGCCATTGGCGTTACGCCGCCCAAGCGCGAACTCGAGGTCCTCGCGGCTTGGTTTGCTGAGCAGAATCAAACGGTTTTCTCAACCGACCGCCTGCCGGAGATCCATCCTCCGTCTGCTGCGTATAAGTCTCTGGCGAGTGGTATTCTGGCGGTCAGAATCTCCCTGCAGAGTCCGGAATTTCTTATGTGGTTCAGGCCCGAACACATCGAAGTCGTCAAGTGGGCGGGAGATCCCAAGAAGCCCGTAAAAGTCAGCGAGACCGACGGCGAGCTTCGTCTGCAGCCACGCAGCTCGTTTGCTCTTTGGAAGGAAAGCGTGACCGGCCGTTCCGAGCCATGGCGCTCCGATGAGGAAGAGATTGCCGCCAACCTTCGGCAGGCGATTTCCGAAGTTGTACTGAACAGGGCGCAACACATCGAGCGCATGAACCGTGAGCTGGCGGACGCCAACGTCGAACTCGACAGCTTCGCTTATGTTGCATCGCACGATCTGAAAGAACCGCTCCGCGGAGTCCACCTCCTAGCCAGTTTTTTAAAGCGCGGCCTTGAGGGCAAGCTCGACGAAAAAGGCAAGCAGCAGCTCGAAACGATCTTGCAGCTGACGCGCCGGATGGACGATCTCATTGAATCTTTACTGCAATATTCTCGCACCGGCCGCCTCGAACTCAATCTCGAAATCGTCGATATGGATGAGCTGCTCGATGAAGCGATTGTCGATTGCCGTCATGCAATCGGCAATCAAGACGTCGAGATCCGCCGTCCAAGGACGTTGGGAAAAGACACATGCGATCGCGTCCGGGTTCGCGAAATTTTCTCAAACCTCATAACCAACGCCAAAAAATATAACGACAAGCCGCGACGATGGATAGAAATTGGGGTCGAAGATACCGTTCCGCGGCGCTATTATGTGCGCGATAACGGGATTGGAATCTCGGAAGACGCGCGCGAGCGTATCTTCGAGATTTTCAGACGCATTCATGGCAAAGATGAATTCGGCGGTGGTGTTGGCGCCGGTCTGACGATCACGCGACGAGCGGTCGAACGCCACTCGGGTAAAATTTGGGTCGAATCCTCGCCCGGCGAGGGCTCAACGTTTTATTTCACGCTTGCACCGGAGGGCAGTGCATGACGCCCCAGCTTGGTACGATCTTGTCGATCGAAGACAACGATACCGACTTCATGACGCTTGAATTCGCCCTGCGGTCTGCAGGCGTCAAGAACCCTTTGGAGCGGCTGGATAACGGCAGCGCGGCCTTGCAGATACTGGTCGATGATGATGCCAATTCGCCGGTTCTGAAGGCGTCGCTCGTTCTCCTCGATCTCAATCTCCCGGGTGTCGATGGGCTGCAGTTGCTCAAGGCGCTCCGGGCCCGCGATCCCGGACGGCGGACACCGGTACTCGTTCTCTCCACGTCATCGCATCCCCGAGACATTGACGCCTGCTATCTTGCGGGAGCTGATGGATATTTGGTCAAGCCGTTCGAACTCGAAGCTTGGGAATCCGATGTCGGCGGCGTTGCTGAACGGTGGCTCTCAGAAACCGCCCGTGATCGGGTCCCGCAAAAAAGCGCCGATAAGCCACCAATTGTTTCCAAGAAATGCAAATCCCGAGTATCCAAGCTAGCGAAGCTCGATCCTGAAATACACCGAGCAATGCTCACGCGCACCATCGAAGGCGAAATCATTCCGAGGTTGCTGCTTGCACACGGCGGTTTGAAATCGGCGCGCCGAGGCTCGGGTGACATAAACATCGAAGAAACCGCTGATGAGGTTGCGGAACTTGTTCATCTGGTTCTCGCCAGCGATATAAAAATAGCGACATCCTATATTGAGACGAGACGGCTGCGGGGCGTCACGCTCGAAGCGTTGTTTCACGCCCTTATTGTTCCGGCCGCTCGCCTGATCGGAGACTTATGGAAGGCTGACATCTGCAGCTTTCACGAATTTTCCGAAGGCTTGGCGCGCTTGCAGCTGATGCTCGCCGAGCTTCAACCGAAGCCTGATAACAGCACGCTTCACTGAATTCGAAGCTTCGCGCAGCCCCCGCTCACCGCGATGGCAATTAAGCCCGCGCTGGCGTTGCGTCGTTTGCCCGGCGCATATCGCCCGCCCGGTTGATGCGATTCTGCGGGCGTTTTGAACTGGGACTTGCGGCCGATCAAAAATAGTGTTCCATTATATGGACAGTTTTATCTGTCCAATTCTTTGATACGCGCCGTTCGGAGATCTGCCGTGGCGGCGCGGGCACCAATCGCTTCGAGGGGCAAGCCGGATGCGAGCCACCTTTCCTTTCACTGCCATCCTCGGCCAGGAGGACATGAAGCTCGCGCTCCTTGCGGGCGCGGTCGATCCGTCGATTGGAGGCGTGCTCGTCTTCGGCGATCGAGGCACCGGCAAATCAACAGCCGTGCGCGGTTTGGCGGACTTGCTACCGCTGATGCGTGCCGTCTCCGGATGCCGTTATCATTGCGACCCCGGCGCGAACGGCTCGGGTTGCGAAGAGTGCCAGAAGCGCGGCCGCGATGGTCCGCTCCCGAGTGAACTGCTCCCTGTGCCCGTCGTCGATCTCCCGCTCGGCGCCACCGAGGATCGCATCATCGGCGCACTCGATCTCGAGAGGGCTCTAACGCGCGGCGAAAAGGCGTTCGAGACTGGTCTTCTCGCACGCGCGCATCGCGGCTTTCTTTACATCGACGAGGTGAACCTCCTCGAAGACCACCTCGTCGATCTGTTGCTCGACGTGGCGGCATCGGGCGAAAACGTCGTCGAGCGTGAGGGTCTGAGCATTCGCCATCCCGCTCGCTTCGTTCTGATCGGAAGCGGCAACCCCGAAGAGGGAGAGTTGCGCCCGCAGTTGCTGGATCGCTTCGGTTTATCGGTCGAGGTCAGAGCGCCTGAGGATGTCGCGACCCGCATCGAAATCGTCAAGCGCCGCGACGCGTTCGAGAGAGATCCAGCGAGCTTTACAAAAAAATGGCTCGCCGAAACCGATCGTGTACGAGATCAGATCAAGTCGGCTCGCGACAGACTTGCCTCGGTCGTCCTATCCGAAGACACGCTCGAGCGAGCGGCTGGTCTCTGCGTAAAACTCGGCACCGATGGACTCCGCGGTGAATTGACGGTCGTGCGCGCGGCGCGCGCCGTAGCAGCGCTCGAAGGAAGCGACGTCGTCACCGATGTTCATCTGCGCCGGGTCGCGCCCTCAGCACTTCGTCATCGGCTGCGCCGCAATCCACTCGATGAAAGCGGATCGACAGCACGCATCGAACGTACGCTCGAGGACGTATTCCGTGCATGACGAAACGCACGCCGCGGACGAAAGTCAGTTAGCCGATGCAATGCTCGCGGCGGCCGTCTTCGCGTCGGCCCCAGCGCACGCGGGCGGCGTTATATTGCAGGCTGGCGCGGGGCATGAGCGCGAGACATGGCTGCAATACGTCTTGTCTCTCTTACCTGTAGCTGCGCCGGTCCGCCGTGTTCCCATTCACATCAACGATGACAGGCTGCTTGGCGGTCTCGATCTCGCAGCAACCCTCGCGACGGGACGACCCGTCGCGCAGCGCGGCATTCTACAAGAGGCCGATGGCGGCATACTCATCCTTCCCAGCGCGGAGCGGCTGACACCAGCACTCGCGAGCCGCCTTGCCGCAGCAATGGATTTAGGCGCCGTGGCGCTTCAACGCGATGGGTTTGCCGAAAGTGCCCCGGCTCGTTTCGGCTTCATCGCGTTCGACGAAGGCCGATCAACAGACGAGTCCCCGCCCTCGGTGCTTCTCGACCGCGCGGCGCTGCACGTCAGACTGCCATATGCCCGAAGAACGAACATTCCTCATGAGGCTTTCACGCGCGAGCAAATCGCACAGGCGGGAGAGGTCGCAGCCTCGGTGTCCGTCGCCGACGACATTATCTCGGTGCTCTGCGATACCGCGTCGGCACTCGGCATATTATCCGCGAACGTCGTTCTTCAAGCCTTGCGGGTATCACGCGTGCTCGCGGCGCTCGCTGGCCAAAGCAGTGTTTCCGAAGACGACGCGGTTACGACTGTCCGCTTGGTCATGGCGCCCCGCGCCACAAGGCTCCCCGAGATGCCTAGAGACACTTCGCACGAGACCGAACCGGAGCCGCCGCAGCAATCGCCTGAAAATGCCCCGGAAGACGAAGCAACCGCCCAACTGGGGGACGTTCTCATAGCCGCCGCCAAAGCTGCGTTACCTCCACATCTACTGGACCTTTTGCGATCCAATGATCGCCCAAAAGCGAGCAGGTCCTCGTCCGGCAAGGAGGGCCTGAAAAAAATTTCCCCGCGGCATGGCCGTCCCGTCGGCGTAAAATCCGGCTCCATCAGCAGGGGCGGGCGATTGAATGTTGTGGAAACACTACGCACAGCCGCACCCTGGCAGCGCATTCGCCGCCAGGAATTGGCAAACGTGCCGGAGCGCCAGGATCGCATTGCCGTGAGAGCAGCCGACTTCCGCATTTGGAAACTCAAGCAGCGCGGGGAAACAGTCACCGTATTCCTCGTCGATGCTTCAGGATCGACAGCAATGCAACGGCTTGGCGAAGCCAAAGGCGCCGTCGAAATCCTCCTATCCGAATGCTACTGCCGCCGAGACTACGCAGCTCTGATCGCATTCAGTGGCCGCGGCAGCGAGTTGCTTCTGCCGCCGACGAGATCGCTCGCGCGCGCCAAACGAAATCTTTCTGATCTTCCGGGTGGCGGCGGCACCCCGCTCGCATCCGGCATCGACGCCGCCATCGAGCTTTGCGAAGCAGTGAGACGCAAGGGCCAGGCGCCGAGCGTCGTCATGCTGACTGACGGCCGCGCAAATCTCAGCCGCGACGGCAAACCGGGCCGCGCGCGCGCCACCGAGGATGCGGTGCTCGCGGCGCAATCTCTACGCAAGATGCGAATTCCGGCTCTCGTTATCGATACATCCGCGAAGCCGAACGCGCCCGTCGCGCGTATTGCAGACGCCATGGGCGCCACGTATTTGCCACTCGCTCACGCCGACGCCGGCACGCTGTCGAATGCTGTCAAAGCCCAAGCCGGCCAGAGTTACCGGCCGTGAACGCCGGACTGGTTTGGGACCGCGACGGCGCCGATTGGCCAAACCGGAACTCGAGCCGGTTCATCAGAGCAGCCGGACTGCAATGGCATGTGCAGATTGCGGGCAGCGGCCCCGTCGCTCTTCTGTTGCATGGCACCGGCGCCTCGACACATTCATGGCGCCGCCTCATGCCTATCCTGGCTGGCCAATTCACCGTCGTTGCGCCGGATCTTCCGGGTCACGGCTTCACATCGACCCCTGACGCGAAGGGATTGTCTCTGGCAGGCATGGCGCGCGAAGTGAGCGACCTGATGCGGACGCTCGCTTTGCAGCCGGACATCATCGTCGGACACTCTGCGGGCGCCGCCGTTGGCATCCGCGCGACGATCGATCACCTGCTCACGCCCCGCGCAATCATCAGCATCAATGGCGCGTTACTGCCGTTCGGGAGTCTGGTCGGTCAGCTCTTCTCACCCATCGCCCGACTGCTCGCATCGGCACCGATGGTGCCGCAGATCATGGCGTGGCGCGGCCAGAGCCGGGCGGCTGTCGAACGCGTGCTCTCTGGAACGGGATCCAAAATCGCGCCGCGAGACCTCGATTACTATGCGCGCCTCTTCAAAAGCCCGAGCCACGTCGCAGGCGCCCTCGGCATGATGGCCAACTGGGATCTGAAGCAATTTGCGGATGACCTTCCTAAGCTCGACGCGAAGCTGGTTCTGATAGCCGCGACCGACGATAAGACTATTTCGCCGGCGGACGCAGCCAAGGTCGCACTGCTCGTCCCTCACGCCTGCGTCGTCTCCCTGGGAAGCGCCGGCCACCTGGCGCATGAGGAACGCCCCGAGGAAATCGCCGAAATTACTCTCGCGGTTTCCCGCGGCCTTGACTAACGATCCGCAGCCGAAGAGAGCCTGTCCGCAAAAACTCTTGCGCTAATATTCTGGACGATGTCTAATGTCCATATTATTTGACACACCAGAGCGGATGGCCCGTCCATGCTGGCTCCGAATAGCGACCGACCTCACGCGATCATCATCGGCAGTGGCTTTGGCGGACTCGCCGCCGCCGTGAGGCTCGGCGCCCGCGGCTATCGCGTTACGATCCTCGAAAAGCTCGACTGTGCAGGCGGCCGCGCCAGCGTCTTCCGCCAGGACGGTTTCACATTCGACGCTGGCCCGACCATCGTCACCGCGCCGTTTCTCTTCGAGGAGCTTTGGCGGCTTTGCGGCCGCGAGCTGGCGGACGACGTCGAGCTGAAGCCTTTGACGCCGTTCTACCGCATCAGATTCGATGACGGCGGCATCTTTAATTGTTGCGGCGATCCGAAGACGATGCGGGACGAGGTCGCCCGCTTCTCTCCCGAAGACGTCAACGGCTACGAGCGCTTCATGCGCCTTGCCGAGGATATCTACGCTATTGGCTTCGAGCAGCTCGGCCACGTCCCCTTCACGTCGCTGTGGGATATGGCGCGCGTTCTCCCCGAACTTATACGCCTGAAGAGTTATCGAAGCGTCCACGCACTCGTTTCCAAACACGTTCGCGACCCCCGCATTCGCTTCGTGCTGAGCTTCCATTCGCTGTTCATCGGCGGCAACCCCTTCAACGTGACATCGATCTACGGATTGATCTCCTTCCTCGAACGGCGATGGGGCGTCCACTTTCCGATGGGTGGAATGGGCAAGCTCGTCGAAGGCCTCGTCCGGCTGATCGAAGAACAGGGCGGCGAAATTCGCTACGACGCAGAGGTTCAGGAAATCCTGATCGATGGCAAAACCGCGAACGGCGTGCGCCTCGCGAACGGCAAGATCATCAAATCCGACATCGTCGTTTCAAATGCCGATTCCGCCTGGACCTACCACAACCTCCTCCCCGAAAGAGCGCGCCGGCGCTGGAACAACCGGAAACTCGACAAGGGGCGCTACTCGATGGGCTTGTTCGTTTGGTACTTCGGCACGTCGCGATGCTACCCCGAAATTCCCCATCACATGATTTTGCTCGGTCCGCGGTATCGCGAGCTTCTACAGGACATCTTCCAGAAGAAGCATCTCGCTGACGACATGAGTCTTTACTTGCATAGACCGACGGCGACGGATCCTGCACTTGCGCCCGAAGGCTGTGACGCGTTTTACGTGCTTTCGCCCGTGCCCAATCTCGACGCTAAGATCGATTGGGAAACAAAAGCCGAAGCGTACCGGCGCGCCATCGCGGAGCGGCTGAACGAGGTCGCGCTTCCCGGCTTCGAAAAGCACATCGTCACATCGCGAACCATGTCGCCACTCGACTTTCAGCATCGCCTCCTCTCCTACAAAGGCGCGGGCTTCGGGCTCGAACCGGTGTTGACGCAGAGCGCATGGTTCCGGCCCCACAACCGCAGCGAAGATATTGAGAACCTCTATCTCGTCGGTGCCGGAACACATCCGGGCGCCGGCGTACCCGGCGTTCTTTCATCGGCCCGTATACTTGAAACGATCGTGCCCGACGCAGCCGCATTCAAACGAGAGCCAGATCGATGAGCAGTTCCGACATTGCCGCTTGCCGCAAACTGCTACGCGGCGGATCGCGAACCTTCTATATGGCTTCCTTTCTCCTGCCGCGCAGCGTGAGAGAATCGGCGTCGGCACTTTACGCATTTTGCCGACTCGCCGACGACGCGGTCGACGTCGAAGGCGGGAGCTTGGCGGCAATCGCCGAACTTCGCGGCCGGCTTGATCTCGCATATTCGGGCCGACCGCTATCAAGGCCCATCGATCGGGCGTTCGCGGAAACGATCTCACGATATGGAATTCCGAGAGAGCTGCCCGAAGGCTTGATCACCGGCCTCGAATGGGATGCGGTGTCCCGCCGGTACGATACGCTCGAAGATCTTGAAGCTTATGCCGTCCGCGTCGCGGGCACCGTCGGCGCAATGATGGCGCTACTGATGGGCACGACATCGCCGGAGCTGATTGCCCGCGCCTGCGATCTCGGCGTCGCGATGCAATTGACCAACATCGCACGAGACGTCGGTGAAGATGCCCGTATGGGGCGGCTCTATTTGCCGGCTTCATGGCTGAACGAAGCAGGCATCGACACGGAGGCATGGCTTGCGAAACCCTCGTTCTCGCCAGAATTGGAATGTGTCATCGCGCGCCTCCTGGAGACGGCAGATACGTTTTACGAGCGCGCCGATCCGGCTATTCATCAGCTGCCGATATCGTGCCGGCCCGGCATCCGCGCGGCGCGGCTCCTCTATGCCGAAATAGGGCACGAATTGCGCCGGACGGGCTTCGATTCAGTATCGAGCCGAGCCGTCGTCCCGACGCGCCGTAAGCTGGAGCTGTGCGGCACCGCACTCGGCGCGCTTCAATCCAGACCGAAATATCTATCGAGCGGCAACGTCCGCGAGGCTCGATTCATCGTCGAGGCCGTCGCATCCGCGGCGTTCGATGGCGGCGCCGCTCGCCTACCGAGCTGGTGGGATATTCGCGGCCGTACGCTGCGCCTTCTCGACATCCTCGAACAGATCGAGCGCCGCGATCTTGCAGCGCGCCATTCGGAGGCACCGAGCGAACTCATCGCTTGAAGATTCATCAAGCATTTTGTGTGGGCTGAAACATGAAAACCCGCGAGAAAGCTACCGGAAGTTCAAGCACACCGCTATTGGACGATGTGAAAACGCCATGTGATCTTCGGCGGCTACCGCAATCATCACTGCAGCAATTTGGAGACGAGCTTCGCCGCGAAACCATCAATGCCGTATCGGTGACCGGTGGCCACCTCGGTGCCGGCCTTGGAGTCGTCGAGCTGACGGTGGCACTGCACTACATCTTCAACACGCCTGACGATCGCTTGATTTGGGACGTCGGCCACCAAGCTTATCCGCATAAAATCATCACAGGCCGCCGCGACCGCATTCGCACGTTGCGCCAGCCCGGCGGCCTATCGGGCTTCACCAAGCGAACCGAAAGTCCCTACGATCCGTTCGGTGCGGCGCATTCTTCGACATCGGTGTCGGCCGGACTCGGCATGAGCGTCGCACGCGATCTCAAGGGCGAGAAGAATAACGTCATCTGCGTTATTGGCGACGGCGCCATGAGCGCCGGCATGGCCTATGAGGCTATGAACAATGCCGGCACTCGCGATGCCCGACTGATCGTGATCCTGAACGACAACGACATGTCGATCGCACCTCCGACGGGCGCCCTGTCGAAATATCTCGCAAGGACAACGTCCAGCGGGACGTACATTCACCTCAGAGACATCGCCAAGCAGCTCGCCAGGAAGCTGCCAAAGCAGTGGGAGCGCCGCGCCGCCCGTTTCGAAGAAATGTCTCGCACCTACTGGTCGGGGGGCGCGCTCTTTGAAGAGCTAGGCTTCTTCTATGTCGGGCCAGTCGATGGGCATGACCTCGATCAGCTGGTGCCCGTCCTGAGAAACGTGCGCGATACGAAGCAAGGTCCTATCCTCGTCCACGTCGTAACGAAGAAGGGCAAAGGGTACGAACCGGCGGAGGCGGCAGCCGATAAATATCACGGCGTGGTCAAATTCGACGTGATCTCCGGCGCGCAGGTAAAGCCCAAGCCGGCGGCTCCAGCTTATACGCGCATATTCGGCGAAAGCCTTGTCGCGGAGGCACGGAAGGATTCGCGCATCGTCGCCATCACTGCCGCCATGCCGGAAGGCACTGGCGTCGATCTCTTCGCGCGTGAATTTCCCGATCGCGCGTTCGACGTTGGAATTGCCGAACAGCATGCGGTGACGTTCGCGGCGGGATTGGCGGCGGAAGGCATGAAGCCGTTTGCCGCCATTTATTCGACGTTTTTGCAGCGGGCCTTCGATCAAGTCGTTCACGACGTTGCCATTCAACGGCTGCCAGTCAGGTTCGCGATCGATCGAGCCGGATATGTCGGCGCCGACGGTCCGACGCACGCCGGATCTTTCGACATCACGTTTCTGAGCTGTCTGCCGGGCTTCACGATCATGGCTCCCGCCGACGAAGCGGAACTCCGCCACATGGTGGCAACCGCCGCTATGCACGACGATGGACCATGCGCGTTCCGCTATCCCCGCGGCGAAGGCAGCGGCGTCATGCTTCCTGCAGAAGGAACACCGCTCGCTATCGGCAAGGGTCGCATAGTCCGCGAAGGCTCGGCGGTCGCGCTGCTGTCACTCGGGGGCCGGCTGGCTGACTGCCTTCAGGCTGCCGATCAGCTCGCAGCCGCTGGGCTATCCACCACGATCGCGGACGCCCGGTTCGCCAAACCCATCGACCAAGACCTCATACGGCAATTGGCGCGCCACCACGAAGTCCTGATTACCGTTGAAGAAGGCGCAATCGGCGGATTCGGATGCCAGGTCATGCAGTTCTTGAACACCGAAGGCATGCTGGACGGGCGCATTCGCATGCGCTCGCTGTTCATGCCGGATGAATTCGCGGAGCAGGATAAACCTGCTTCGATGTACGCGAATGCTGGCCTCGATGCCCGAGGCATCGTTGCCGCTGTATTTCGCGCTCTGGGTCGAGAGATCCGCGCCGCTGGCCTTCACGCATGAGCGATTGGATGAACAACCGTTTCGGCCTGATCGAGCTTGGACTGGTCTTCGGCGGAGCGCTCGCGCTCGGCATCTGGGAATTCTTCAATATCCGGAGAGAGATCCTTCGCGGCCGCGAGATCGAGCGTGAACGGCAACTACGACCGCCGGACACGGCCCACCAATAGGACGCTGACGGTGCGATTCATCGAGCTATATGTGGTGCTTGCGTTTGGTATTGCGTGGATGGTGCTCGAACGCGTCGCCAAGAGATATGATAAGCGCGATGATGAGCAGCGAAAGGACAGACCCAAGGCCGCCGACCCGAATACCGAAATTGAACGTAGCAAGTATTGACGGATGCCCCGCATTGGGAGGAACCTGCCCAACGTGGGAACGTCGGTAATCCAAGCTGCGAGGAGTACCCAACATGGCACTGACCGCGAATTATAATTGGTGGAGCGTTGCGGGTTTGGTCTACGAGCTCGCAGGAGCCGCCATCATATGCCATGCGGTTTTCCTGATCCCGCCGCCCTCGCAGCGATTGACTTCAACGAACAACAGCCACATCGATCACGACAAACTCAAGCGTTTAAGCGAGCAGTGGCTCGATACGCGAGTGGGCGCCGTATTGCTGGTGATCGGCTTTTTCCTTCAGGCAACCGGTGCAATGGGAACCACCACTTTGAACACACCGGCGGTGTTTGTTCTGCTCGGGCTTGCGCTGTTCGCTGCTTATTATGCGTTCTCGAAACATTTGCTGATGGAACAACTCGCGGCCGACGCGAGTCCGCACGAAGAACTCACCCCCTCCGCCGCGCTCGCCGAACGCGCGGAACCGATGGCCGCCGTCCCTGCTCCTGAGGCTGAGGCTGAGGCTGAGGCTGAGGCTGAAGCCGTAGCCGTAGCGGAAGAGCGTCCAAGCGATACAGCCGTTCGCGAAAAGATCTCAGAGACGAACTAGCGGGCGTCGGTGCGCCCCATCGCGCTTCTCTGGCCGCCGACACTCGACAGAAAAACGATGCTGATGGCATTTGCTATGATGATCCAGAGCCAAAGGGCGAGCCCCGCGCGCTGACCGCCGTCCGAGGAAACCACAGCAGGTGTCGCCGCGAGGGGCGTCGCAGGCGTCGCCGCGGCCGTCGTTTCTTCTGCCAATTGGGGCAGGCCGACGGGGGACATGCTCTCACGCTGCTCCGGTGCATCGCCAGGTTGGGCAACAATATCTCCCTGCGGATCGACCCCGACAGGCTTTTCTTTCCCATCGGCGAATGCTGTTCCGCGCCAAATCCCTTTATCGTCGAGCGCGAGATCGCGAACATCCTTGAAACCGTTCGCTTCCAGCTTCTTCAACGCATCCTCCTCAGCAAGCGGATGCGTCCCCGGCGTTAAATCCCCCTTGCCGAAATCCTTCGTGTTGGAAGGGCTCTGCGTAGCAACGGTGGTGAAGTCCGTTTTGCAGAATGATAGAAATTCATCCCTCGACAGTGCATCCGCTTGCAGCAACTTACCGCCGCTTTTCTCGAAGGAAGTGATATATCCTTTCGTGTCCTCCTGGCGGGTCAGAGAGCCGTTCGCGTCAACGTCAATTGTTTTCCATAGGCTCTGGCACTCCTGGCCGGATGCCGCGCTTGCGTGAGCTGAGAAACACATCAGGGCGGGAAGAACAACGATGACACGCAACATGGCCACTCTCCAAAAAGGGTCGAAGCCGCAACATCCCCTGCTTAAGAAAGGTTCCACGCCATTCGCCAAAATAGGTGCAGAACGGACGTAAGCGAATTCAGCGCCAGCGGGGTACGGCGCGAGAGTCCGCGCGGGGACACGCATATCGTTGATACTATCTTGCAACTGATCCAATCTTTGGACAGCCATGCTTGATGCTTCGCCACAGGCTTCGTCCGCACACCGACCGGCGCGCCGCCGGCGCGTCTTAGTCTTGGGCGCCACCGGCACAATTGGGCGAGCGACCGTGCGCGCGCTCGTCCGGCGAAATAACGAGGTCGTGTGCTTTGTGCGGCCGCGCGCCGGCCCTGGCGGCGCCTTGGCGCCCGCTGACAGCGCGAAGCTGCTCGAAGGAGCGACCCTTCGGTTTGGCGACGTGACCAGTTCAGCCTCTCTCACGGATGATGGGCTGCTCGGCGAACAATTCGATGTGCTCGTCTCGTGCCTTGCCTCGCGAACCGGCGTTCCGCAAGACGCGTGGGCCATCGATCACCAGGCCCATGTGAGCGCACTAGCCGCCGCAAAGCGAGCGGGCATTCCACAAATGGTTTTGCTATCGGCGATCTGCGTTCAAAAGCCCCTCCTCGGCTTTCAGCGCGCCAAGCTGGCGTTCGAAAATCTGCTGATCGAATCTGGGCTTACATATTCCATCGTCAGGCCGACCGCGTTCTTCAAGTCGCTCTCCGGGCAAATCGATCGCTTGAGGCAAGGCAAGCCCTTCCTTTTATTTGGCGATGGAACACTGACGTCCTGCAAGCCCATCAGCGACGATGATCTCGGTCAGTTTCTTGCCGAATGCTTGGACGATGAAAGCCGTCATAATCGCGTGCTGCCCATTGGCGGCCCAGGGGAAGCCATTACGCCGAAACAACAAGGCGAGCAGCTGTTTCATTTGCTGGGGCGCGAGCCGAAGTTCAAACACGTGCCGATTCAGATGATGGACACGATAGCGTGGACGCTCGGCGCACTCGGGCGGCTCTTTCCTCAGTTGGCGAAGAAAGCTGAGCTGGCTCGCATCGGTCGCTACTACGCCACGGAGTCGATGCTGGTTTTGAACCCAGAGACCGGACGCTATGACGCCGCCGCCACGCCGTCGTACGGCACCGAAACGTTGTTCGATTTTTACGCACGCGTCATTGACGGCAGGGCCTCCGTGGAACGGGGAGATCACACCATATTTTGATCAGCTCCCGCGCGACGCGCAGTTCAGCGCTCGTTCAATTTGACGTCGGGCATTGTTTGCCGGCGCATCGAAACCAAATGCACGTTCAAGAGTCTTGAATCAGACCGCTTCACCTGTGGCCGTGCAGAGCCGATAGGGAAGACTGATCGTTGCGGCGCCCAATCGTCAATAAAATTGTCGATCTTAAGTGTACAGACTACTTGACGGCTCCGCGCGATTGGGTTCCCACTGGACTTCAGATGAACTTCCCTTACCGGCGCAGACCCGAGGTAAATCCGGAGAAAAGCGATGAAGGTTTCAAATGTGTTGGAGCTGAAGGGAGCCAACGTCATGACCGTGCGTCCCAGCGATACCATTCGCGAAGTGGCGCGCCGTCTCCTACAAGAAAAGGTCGGAGCTCTCGTCGTGAGTTCAGACGGAGTAGCTTTGGACGGCATTATCTCGGAGCGAGATATTTCAAGCGGCTTCGCCGTGCACGGGCCGGATATCGTTACGCTGCTTGCGTCAGATCTCATGACCCGGGGAGTTATTACTTGCGGATCCGCGGACAAGATCTCGGACGTCGCAAGGGTGATGACTGAGCGCCGGATCCGGCACGTTCCCGTTAAAGACGGCACGCGAATTGTCGGCATCATAAGTATTGGCGACATTTTAAAGCATCGCCTTGACGAAGTCATGCTCGAGACGCGCGTCCTGCGGGACATCGCTTTGTCAAATCGCTGAATTCGAATTTCTTATACGTTGCCCGATGTAATACAGAACCCTCAATTTGTTTTCGGCCGTCGTCTACGGGGCGGAGGCCTCCTCTGAACGGCGACGTACAGACACCGCTCTATTGATCGAGAAACGCTCGGACTGGCGACAGTGACGAAGTTGGATCTTCCTCTTGTGGCACGTGGCCAAGCTCGGGCAGCCTGACGAGCGTAGCGTGAGGTAGCGCTTTCATGTAGTCGGATGCATTGGAAATGGGGATCAAGTTATCCTGCTCTCCCCAAACCAGGAGCGTAGGGGCTTCTATTGATTTCAGGAGGGGCTCCGGAGGCTCCAACCTGGTCTGCTCCATTCTCGCAATCATGGCGCCTCGCACGCCAGGCGCCAACATCAACTCATAATAGCGATCCACTGTCGCGTCGCTCAGCCGAGACAGATCGGCATACGCCGGTGCGAGGTTCGCCTTGAGGAAGGAGCGAGGGAGCACATAGTTCATCATCCTCGCCAAAAGCGGAACCGCGGGTGCTTTCCCATATTCATATCCCGGACTGGCAAAGCCATCTGGCGAGATGAGCACCAGCTTATCGACCCTGCCCGGATATCGGGCCGCAAAGTGCCAGACCAGCCTCCCGCCGATGGAGTTGCCGATCAGGCTCGCCCGTTGAATGGAGAGTTTTTCCATTAGAGCGGCGAGAACGTGCACGCCGCGTTCTTCCGTGTAATCGCCCGTCGGGTCAGCCCCGGTTAGCCCAAAGCCGGGAAGGTCATAGCGGATCACATGATACTTATCGGCCAGCGCGCGCGCCCACGGCTCCCATGTATGGAGACTGGAACCAAACCCATGCAGGAGGATAACAACAGGCGCGCCTCGCGGACCGCTGTTGCGCACGTGAAGCCTAAGTCCATCAACGTCGAGATAGTCGGTCGGCGAGTTGAGATACTTCGCCTCCAGGGTTGTCCGCGAAATATCAGGTGTCCACAGCCACGCGCCGATGGCGATACATGCGAGCAGTACTGCGGACCATGCACCGAGCAATATTGACTTCCTACGCCACATCGAACCACGTGCTTTTAAGACTTAGAGCAGCAACAACGTTACTCAGCTTATGCCAATCGGTCGGAGCCACGGGTCCACTTAGCTTTCGCAGTGCGCGCCTAGGCTCAGATCCATTGGGTTACAAAATGTAGGAACTGAGCGCCATTTCCTGCCTCCTTAGCGCACGAACTTAAAAAGTTTCACGTCAACTGACCCGGAGTGAAAACCCACTTCGCAATACGTGAGATAATATTCCCACATGCGCCTGAAACGCTGATCAAACCCCATGGCTTCAATGCCCGGCCAGGCTGACAGAAAGCGCGAGCGCCAGTCGGCAAGCGTGCGCGCATAACTGGCTCCGAAGGCCTCCTCATGCACGAGCGCCAAGCCCGAACTTGACGCGAGTTCCGCAATCAACGTTTTAGTCGGCAGCATACCGCCCGGAAAAATGTAGCGCTGAATGAAGTCAGGATGCTTGCGGTAGTTGGTAAAGCGCCGTTCATCGATGGTGATTGCTTGCAGGACAGCGACGCCGCCTTCCTTGAGCGTATTGCGGAGTTTGGCGAAATAGACCGGCCAAAATCGCTCGCCAACCGCCTCAAGCATTTCGATGGAGGCGACACGATCATAACGCCCATCAACATCGCGGTAATCCTGCAGCCGTAAATCGGCGGCTCCATTCTCCGTATGCTTTAAATGGCCAAGCGCGTAGGTGAGTTGCTCGCGCGACAGCGTCAAACCCGTGACATGGCAACCGCTCCCCACAATGCGCTTGGCAAGAGCACCCCAACCACAACCGATCTCGAGAACGCGCTCTCCGCCTTCAAGGGCGAGGAGTTCAATGACGCGATCGAGCTTACGGTTCTGAGCGTCCTCCAGGGTGTCCTCGGGGCCGTAAATAGCCGAGGAATAATTCATGCCTGCATCGAGCCACGCCCGATAGAAGGAATTTCCGAGGTCGTAATGAGCCGCGATATTCCTGCGGCTCCCTCGGCGCGTGTTTTCTCGCCGAAGGTGGCTAAGCCTATTGCGCACGCGTGTGAGCCAAGAACCTGCACCGGCACGCGCGAGCACTCGCTCATTGAGCATCCCCCACGCGAGCACAGCTTTCAAGTCCGGCGTCGACCACTCCCCGGCAAGATAGGCGTCGGCAAAGCCGTGCTCGCCATCGAATAGCATGCGCAGGGGCGCGCGCCAGGAACACACATCGATAACAGCCTCTGGCCCCGGTGCATCGCCGCGCCGGACGATTACTGAGCCATCCGGCAGCGAAAGTCGCAATTCTCCCGCATCAATGGGCGGTAGGCTCCGAGCGGTGAGCCTCGACAGAGGCGAACGTGTCGGCAAACAATCCCTCAAACGCATGCGTCCGGTCGTATCGCTCATCTTGATTTCCTGGCTGGCAGATCGCGGGGCACAACGGGGGCGGAGCCATGAGCGTAGACTTTCAGGCCCTTTAGATAGAGTTGCAGCGCGTGCCAATGAATCGCCGCCACAACTTTCAACGTGAGAAATGGAAATGCGAGAAGAGCTGAGAGCAACGCTCGGTCAGTGAGCGATCGCCGCACACCAGATAGAGCGGTTACGATCATCAGTCCGAGATTGTCGTAACCGCGGATCGCAACATTAATGCGATCACCCGGCGGCACGACGCGGAAGGCGTAACGCAAATCCATGCTGAGGAAAGGTGAGACATAGAAAATCTTGTCACATCGCTGATCGATCGTGGCACTCGAGCCCTCTACAGGGATGACGTAGCTGTGGCGCTCGCCAAACGTATTGTGAACCTCATACACGATGGCCTTCAGTTGGCCGCTTGCATCGTGACAAAAATACAGGCTGAGAGGATTGAAGACGTAGCCGAGGATGCGAGGCATCGTCAGCAGAAGTATCTTACCCTCCGCTCGAATATTCGCTTTTCGCAAATGCTCTTCGATTTGCTCACCAAGTGAAGTCGGGCCGCCGTCGCCATGATCTCGATCATGAAAACTGAGCGCATTGAAGCGGTTGCGCGAGAACAACCGCAGCGTCCTTGATAGCGCGTCGATTTCGTCGAGGTCGAGGAGGAGCCAGAACACGCGATAGCGCAGCACGTGCGTCACGGGGCGAACCCGGCGATGCATGACCGAGCCTTGATAGAGCGCCGAACAAAACGTCATGCAGCAACCTCGCATGAATTGGCGATCGCGCGAACAAAAATGCGGCCGGATTCATTGTCGACAGACCAGGGCCTCCGACACCGCGGATCAATCTGTTCGACGACTGCGAGGCCGGCCTGCAAACCGTCTTCATGAAACCCATAACCAAAGTAGGATCCACAAAACCAAAGTCGGCGTTGCCCTTGCAGGGGCCACAGCATTCTCTGCGCGGCTATTGCAGCACTATTGAAGAGGGGATGCTCGTAATAGGTCTCGTAATAAATGTCGCGCGGCTCGACCCGCGGATTGAGCGTGAGAAAGAGCGGCCGCTCTGTCCGAAGACTCTGCAAACGGTTCATCCAATAGGTGATGGTTGGCAACGCACCGTCGCCGTCAGGTGCCCCGATGTAATTCCAGCTTGACCAGACCGAACGCCGCTTCGGCATGAGGGCGGTATCGGAATGCAGGACCGCGCGGTTTCTGCTGTAACGGAACGAGCCGAGTGCAGTCCGCTCCTCGCGGCTTGGGTCCACAAGGAGAGCCAGCGCCTGATCGGCGTGACTTGCAATGACCACATGATCGAATTTCGAAGTGTCGCCTGTCGCGTCCCGAATAAACACGGCCTGCTCACCCGATCTAATATGTGTGACCGGGGTGCCGATATGAATGCGTTTGCGAAACGACGGTGTAAGCATCTCGACATAGTTTCTGCTGCCCCCCGTTACAGTGCGCCAGACGGGCCTGTCTGTCAGCTTCAGCAGACCGTGATTGTCGTGAAAGCGGATGAAGCTCGCGGCCGGATAATCGAGGATTGCGCGAGGGGGCGCCGACCAAATTGCGCCAGCCATCGGCAAGAGATGGTCTTCTCGGAAGGCCGTGCCGTATCGGCGTTCGTCGAGATATTCGCCTAAGGTGATCGACCGATCATCAAGGTCCGCGAGATCCAGCGGAGCAGCTTGGTAGAATCGGCGGAGGTCTCGCAGCATCGACCAGAAGCGGCCGCTCACAATGTTGCGCGGTTGCGCGAAGAGCGTGCCGAGGTGCTTTCCCGAGTATTCGAGCCCACCACCTCGAAGTGAAACCGCTAGAGACATTTCCGTGGGTTGGGTTTGTACCTTCAAATGTTTGAAAAGCGCGGTCAAATTCGGGTAATTCAACTCATTGAAGACTATGAAGCCTGTGTCTACGAATTGGCCTGCGCCTGGCACAGGCACGGAATTCGAATGGCCGCCGATCCTCCGGTCTTGTTCGTAAAGCGTCACGACGTGCCGCTGGCTCAGAAGCCAAGCAGCCGACATCCCGGCGATGCCGCTCCCAATCACAGCAATATTCAGGGCTGCCTCGCCAGCAGTTACGGACATTTGAGCTCTCGCGACAGTTACCTGGAAATCGGTCTTGGGGTTGCCCATCCACGATACGAGTGTGAACACAGTTTGGATCACCCGGCCATGATCCGGCACAGCGCGGGAACCGTAATCATGAGTAGGATGCACTGGACGTCGACCAGCTGGCGCCTGGCGCCGCGAAACCAAAATTCTACAGCGGGAAGCGGATGACAACTTTTTCCTTCATCTCCGCGATCGCTTATTCATTCGCTGCGCTCTCCTTCGCGATGGCTCTCGGATGGCTAGCTTGGCTGAAGACGCGCAACTCCGGCTGGGTCGACACGACCTGGACTTTCAGCCTCGGACTGACGGGCGCCGCGGGCGCCCTGATCGGGGGCGGATTTTCCGCTCGTGCCGTGCTTGTTTCTTCTCTGGTGGCCATATGGGCCGGACGCCTCGGTCTCCATATCGCTCAGAGAACCACGGGCATTACAGATGATCCTCGGTACGCACGGCTCATCGCGGAGTGGGGTCCGGATGCAACGCGTCAGATGTTCTGGTTCGCGCAAAAACAGGCGTGGGTGAGCGTTCCGCTTGCGCTCTCGATCCTAATAGCGGCGTGGAATCCCACGCAAGGACTTCGCCTGCAGGATTTCATCGGCGCTTTCGTGCTTGTCTTCGCAATCGGCGGCGAAGCGCTGGCCGACTGGCAGCTCAATCGTTTTCGCAAAAATCCCGCCAACAAGGGCCGGGTGTGCGATCTGGGTCTTTGGCGCTTCTCCCGACATCCCAATTATTTCTTCGAGTGGGTTTGCTGGCTCGCCTATCCTATCGTCGCCATCGACATCCAGGGCGGGTATCTCTGGGGTTGGCTAGCGATTTCCGGCCCAATCGTGATGTATTGGCTGCTCGTTCACGTTTCAGGCATCCCGTTACTCGAGCAGCACATGCTGGTCCGTTCCGGCGATGAGTTTCGAAACTATCAGTCGCGCACGAACGCGTTTTTCCCGGGTTCACCGCGGAGCGTCTCATGAGATTTGTGGGAATTGCGCCACTGCGCATAGAGGCGCTTTCGAAAATTCATGCGGAGACGTAGCGCATCGCAAGGCACGCGGCAGCGCAGGCAATACCTGTCGCTAGTGCTCCCCAGGCCATATCTACGACGGTGAGCGGTAGCGACCAATTCCTCAAGGTCGCATAGTTCGTCAGGTCGTAGGTCGCGTAAGCAACGGCGCCAAAAAACAACCCATAGAGGAATGCCGTCCGGGCACTCGATGAAAGGCCCGGCAACGCCCCGAAAAACACAGCTCCTGCCCCGTAGAAGAGGTAAAAGACTATGGCAGGAACGACCCTCACGTTAGGTGCGGCCGAGTCTCCGAGGACGGGCAAGTAAAATTTCGGCACCATGACGCTGAGCCAGGCGAAATCCATCAATCCGAATACGATGAGAAATGCCAGGTAGCCCGTCAGAAAAATCATGGATGCCCGCCATCCATCATCGAGTTCAATTGAATTTTGTTCGGGCCGCTCGCTGATTTTTTTCGTTGGCGTCGAGCCTTCGCTATCGTGGCAGAAGGCGCCTGGCGACGGACGGACAGCTCAAAAGCCGCGAATATCGCAAGCAGAGGCAAGAACAAGATCGGCGAGACAATGGGCATGCCAACGTCCTTTTGTGATCGATGTTCGTGCTACGGGGGAAACACGCATTTGGATCTCCCACTCCTCGCAGCGTGCCGTTTAATGTTTTCTTACATCGAGCAAGCCTGTCAGCGCCGAGCACGCTGGACGGTGGTCTTTGGATTTACGACGGTGGCGGCTACGATGAGGGCTCGTGCTATCGCCCGCTGGGCTAGTGCCAAAACCGTGGATGCTTGGTGAATGCCAGCCTAAAGATTTCGAAACTGGCGATTAGGCTAAGACATTGAAAAGAATGGTCGGAGCGAGAGGATTTGAACCTCCGACCCCCAGTCCCCCAGTATGGTCAGCCGGCATTTTCGGGCGGGACACTACGAGTCGTGACAGTCGCGTGTCTCTATTTAATTTCCATAAGTTTCAAGCGAATACCATCTTTGCATCATATTCTGACTTCACATGGCCGGTAGCGTCTTGTCCCGGAGAAGACGCGTGAACCGGGACACCATTGGGACACGGGCATTGAAATTTTGCCCCGCCGAGCGTACCGAGTTGCATGCCCAAGATTGCGTGCAACGTGCTGACCGTCAAGTCACGGCTCAAAGGCGAGCCGGCCGTCTATCAAATAGCGGGCGTTCCCGGCCTCCACCTTGCGGTGCTCGGCAAGGGTCGTGGCTCATGGCGTCTGCGCTATAGACCACGCCGTGGCGCTGAAAAGCGCTGGCTTAAGATTGGTGACGCCCAAGTCATCGAGCTGGGCGATGCAATTACGAAAGCACGGGAGCTAATGGCCGGGCTGCAGCTTGACGGGTTAGACCCGAGATCTGCTGCCGACAGGGAAGCCGCCGCGAAGCTCACCTTCGGGGATTTGTACCTGGAGTGGCTTGACCACCCCGGCCGCAAGCGAACCCTGCGTGAGCGCACGCGTGAGGAATATGATCGCCTTTTTAAAACCCACATTGAAAAGCGCATCGGCTCGATAAAAATCGTGGCGCTCGACAAGGCCACGGTGAAAACCGAAATCGAAGAGATCCGGAAGGCGACCACGAATTTGAAGCGTGGCCAGCGTGGGCTACAGGCGACCAAGGCCCTCACGATCATCCGGGCCGTCTGCCGCTACGCCGTCGCCAAAGAGTATTCGGACAGAGATCCGACGCTCGGCATCGAACGGCCCGTGCCTGTCGCGCACCCCGATGGCAGACAACATAGGCCGCCATCGGACGACGAATTGAAAAAGCTCTGGGCAGGCACCGAAGCTGTGCACCCCAAGAGCCAGCGCGCCTACATGGAGCCGCAGACCCGGCGCGCGTTCAAGTTGTCGATACTGCTGGGCAAGCGCATCAGTGAACTGCTGGGGGCGCAAAAGAGCGAAGTGGAATTCGGACCCAACGCAAACCTGTTCATTCCCGGAAACCGCGAGGGGAACAAAAGCCACGAGGAGCAGCGCGTGCCGCTGCCACCCCTAGCCCAGAAACTCATCACAGAGGCTATGGACACCGATG
Source organism: Hyphomicrobium sp. ghe19 (assembly GCF_902712875.1). Lineage (NCBI taxonomy): Bacteria > Pseudomonadati > Pseudomonadota > Alphaproteobacteria > Hyphomicrobiales > Hyphomicrobiaceae > Hyphomicrobium > Hyphomicrobium sp. ghe19. Next base: position 2,412,539 of record NZ_LR743509.1, read on the forward strand.
ACACATCGCCGTTCCTTTTTCCCGGTGGCAAAGATCCCCAGAAGACGATGAGCAGGCACACGCCGAGCCACGCTCTTAAAAAGCTCCGGGAGCGGCTAAAGATTGCGGAGAACGTGAGGCTTCACGATTTTCGGGGGCTGATCGTGGACCAACTCGCCGCGATGGGTGTTCCGAGCGAATACCGGTCGCACGTTCTGCACCATACCGGAGACATGCGGGCCACCCTCGCCGCCGAAGTCTACTCGACCTACGACTTCCTTCCGGAAAAGCGCCGGGCGCTGGAGCTTTGGGAAAAACGGCTCCTAGAAATCATTGAGAGCAAAAAGCCATCGGGTTTGCGCTGGTAGACTTTCTCCGGACCCGCATCTTCCGTATACGTCCCGTTAGCTGTAAACGTATACTCTGCATTGTGTACACGTGCACATGCGAAAATCCGCTGTAAACGTCTACCTGAGGCTCGCATGACCAAAGTTATTGCGATTGGTTCCGGAAAAGGCGGCAGTGGTAAAACCACGCTGACCGTGACGCTCGCCGTGCGCGCTTCGAAGGAAGCCAGGCGCGTGGCCATCATCGATCTCAACAGCGACCAGGGAAACTTATCTCAGTGGTGGTTGATCCGTGGGGAGCCTGACAACCCTCTGCTGTTCGATGACTTTGGCGATCTCGATACCCTGCTGTCTACGCTCCGCCGACAGAAATATGAGTGGGTTTTCCTGGACTGCCCGCCGGGCGATCTCGATTTGACCGAAAGCGCGATCATGGCCAGCGATGCCGTGCTTGTGCCTGTGAAGGCCAGTGCCTTCGATGCGTGGGCAGCAGAGTCCGTCACCGAAATCTGTAAGCGTCGCAAAGTTCCGTTTGCTTTCATTCTCACCGCCGTGGACAGCAAAATGAAGACGCTGAACGCGCACGCCATAAAGAACCTGTCGGCTGAAGGCCAGGTGTTCAAATCATCGATGGCCTACAAGGCATCGCAGATCAATGCTGTCGTTGCCGGTAAGGCAGGCTTCGAAGCGGACAAGGAATTGAAGCCGGAAGCCGACGCTATCTTCACCGAACTCAAGTCCTTGGCGGGAGGCACCAATGGCCGATGAGGATGTGAATGATTGGAGCGTGGCCCGTCAGAAGTGGGCGGGCAAGATGGACAACAAACGGAAAGCCCGGAAAGAGCGCGAGCGAAAGCTAGCAACGTCGATTGACAGGCGATCTCTCAAGGCCACCGACCGTGACTCCATCTTCAGTTTCCGAACGAATGCCGATTTGAAGCCGCTCGCCACGAAACTCGCGAAATCGCGCGGACTCGGCATCGGTGAACTCATGGAATCGCTCGTGCTCGCCGCAGCTCGCGAGCAAGAGGCCGACAATGCTTAGGCTGTTCGGAGCGCTCTTCCTCGCGTTTTCCGCGGGCGCATGGGCGTTGGCACTCTTTGGGCAGTGGCCCCTCCACCTGGGTGTGGCGGTATCGCTGATGTTTTCTGGAGCAGCGTTCGCACTTGTGCCGTGGTGGTTTCAGGTGACTGCCGACGACTCCAAGCCGGTCGTCTCGCAGCCTGCACCCGTGAGACCCGAACCCGCGAGAGAAGAGTCGATGATGCCGGTCGGTTCTGTGCCCGCAATCATGCCCGAAGTTTTAGCGCCCGCGAAGGGCAAGAAAATCGAGATCCGCAGAGCCTATGAAGCTTACGTTCTGGCATGCCGACGATCCGGTGCGCAAGCCGTGCCTCCGATCGAATTCGTGCCGCTGATGCAGAGGCTTTGCGGCATGCTCAACATCGAGACGCAACGTCGCGGGGAATACGTGTACCTGCTCGATGTGAACGTAAACAGGTGAAAGGTTTTGGCCAAAATCGGTGGCTCAGCGCTGCGCCGTTGAATTGACCTTAGTTGCGCGCCCGACAATGTGCACCAGCCTCGGCGTGTCGCCTATATAGGCCATAACCTTGGTCTTGGAAAACAGGACAGGCCCTTCGGCTGATGTCATCCAGTCGTCAGCGGCGAGCACGATGGCCCCTTCATTAAGGCTAGCGCACCCCTCCTTGGCGATTGAGTTATGATTGAGCGCGCCCGCCGACGCGATGCTTTGCAGCCGGTCGAGTTGAAACAGGTACTCGCAGACGACGCTACCAGCCTCGACCCGGAAAGCGCGATCTTTCGAGACCCACTCCTGAGACCTCTCAACACGCTCGGCGGCTGCCTCGGCGGTCAAGTTCCGGGCTCTGACGTAGTTGTTCGTGTAACTTTCGCCCGCGCTGTAGAAGTAAGCCAGAGCGACGCCGCATATCGCGCCAATGACAATCTTCTCGCCTGTATTCATCGCAATCTCCTCACCCGCCGGACTTATAGCCGAGTCGTTCCGAATTGGTTGCCAGTAGCGGGTGAATGACCTTTGCGAGGCGGCTTAGTAAGGCCGGATGAGCCATGTCACCTCACCCGGCCTTTTGCGGCTCTAGCAGGGGCAATCAGAACACCTGCGAGCGCTCGCGATCAATCGGTGTGGCTGCGTGAAAGCCTGATCAATCGCTCCCAATTGGGCTATTAAGCCCATCCAATTTCGAATTGCTCAATATCAGCAATTACGAGCTTTTCTCTCAAAAATTTTTGAGCGGCCATTTACAACCTCTGATTACTGTGACTTTATCGCCAATGTCAAATTAATTTTTTACGAGATTTGCAAATGAGCCGAAAGTTATATGCCCGGGCAAAGGTAATTGAGGCCCTATGTGGTTTCAGCAGTTGGCGCGTTCGGCGCGATATCAAGCTGTACAAAATCCCGTCAAAGACCAGGCGTGAATCGCCATTGAAATATTATGACCTGGCCGCATTCGAGAAGACGCTCGGATATCAATTCACCGAAGCCCAAATAAATTCCGTAGTCGAGCGGCTAACACGCCCCGTCGTTATTGAGGACAACTGAAATGAAAATATTCAGCCGTGCCGAGTCTCCCTCGCTCATTGAGCGATACATGGCGAATGTCGAGCGCACAAAAACGGAAATCGCCGACATTGAAAATAATATTCCGAAAAAGCGAATGCGAATTGAAAAATTAGCATTGGCTGCTGACGATGGGGACGCCACGGCCCGGGCCGAAATAGACAAATTGTACGACCAGATTGAAACGGACCGCCGGGACATCGAGATCAAAAACGCCGTCCTGAAGCGAGCAGTTGCCGATCTCGATAAAGAGCGTGCCGCGAAGCAAGCGAGTGACGATCAGCTCGCCATGGCCAACTTGCTCAAATTGCTTGCCAAGCGTGAAACGTTCGCGAAAGACATCGAGCGCGGCTTCCGCATCGCGGCTGAGGGTATAGCCGGGATCACCGACATCAACAGGAAAGCGGCCGGCGCGTGGCGATCCACATGGCCCGGTGGATTTGAAGCGCTGATTGGCGCGGATCAATCATACACGCGGCCATCCCCGGGCGAAATCCTTGCACGGCGCGTTCAGACCGGCGGCTATACCCCGGCCCCCGGCCTCGCGGAATTTGTTCGCCAGACGCTTGGCCATCTCTGCGCCGAATATCAAATCCGCATCCCAGAACCGGCATACAGCACGACGCGCGACCCCTACTTCCCGGGGCTCACCGCTTCATACGCGGCCGTCACGACGCGCCTCAAAAAGATGTTCACAGAACAGGCATCGGAACCCTTGCCACCGGCTGAGCCGTTGCCAGAACGCGAAACAGAGCAGCCCTTGCCACCGGATGAGCCGTCGCAAACTTCAACACTCCCGGCTGAGCCACACGGGCCGATAAGCGATGAGGAAATCGCGCAGGCCAATAAAGACGGCACCGCGCAGTATAGACCTGGCTGGGCATTAAGTGGCCGCGAGTGGGTCAAAGGGGAAGCCTACGGCAAAAAGCCCGCCGCTACCGTGGCACCCGGAACTGATTTCAACGTGTTCGATGGCGGCGACATTTGACCTTTCAACATTTCAAAAAGGAGTTTTTCAATCATGTCTGATGAACCATTAAAAGCATTCGAACCGTTCGCGGGTCGTCCGGTCGCTGCTGACGAACAGAATATTTCCGCGCTGATCAACTCCGACCACGCCAACGAGGCAGATCTCCGCGCACTTGGCCGCATTGCCGAAGCAGACGCGTTGAAGGCTTCCCGTGATGGCCGAGTTGCCGAATGGCGAACAGCAGCGGGCCTTGCAACCCCGACAACGCCAGATCCGAAAGTGGTAGCGGCTGCTGACTACGGCATTCGCCTCGATGCGAAGCCATCAGATTATCGTCGCGTAGATCTGAGTGCCTTCGCACGAGAGCGTGATCCTGCCCGCGTCGAAAACGTGAGGGTGGAGTTGGCAGAGGTCATGTCAGCCCTCAAAATCGATGTGCCGTCCGGCCAAATGATCATGCAGCATATTGCCGAGCAGAGTCCGAAGCTCGCGGCTATGACACCTGCGGAGCGTGAGACGTGGGCGGCCACGCAGGAACGTGATCTCGTGAGGTCGGCCGCTATACGCTCAACGACAGTCGAAGCGCTTAAGGCCAATGCGAAGGCCCTGCTGAGCAGTCACCCGTTCGGTGCAACGATCGCCGCCAGTGCCATGATTTCGAGCCCGACAGTGCTCTTAATTTTGCACGATCACGCGAAGGCAATTCAGGCTTGGAAGGGCAAATAAAGCCGGAATGAAAAGCGCCGCTCGGTTGCCCCCGGGCGACGCTCAATTTCAATGGAGTGTTTGGAGTATCAACAATGCCAATTTTATATCAAAAGCCGTCGCGGCGCAATGGCGCTGAATTTTGCGAGCGAATACGCCGATATAGCGAACGCCAACCCACATTGCTGGGATACCGGGTTGCCGCGATCCATGACCAGCACGATGGCAGCGTAAAAATCTCATGGCTGACGCTAGAATCTTGCGAGCGGTTTGTCCGCAATTACCAAACAGCCGAAAAAGAAAAGGCCCCTTCGGCGGCGCACTGAAGGGGCCAATAACGGAATGGTTAGTGCAGTAGCAGTCAATCAACCCCTGTTGCAGAGAGATTGTGTCATGAATCTACTACCCCCGGCCGATATTGTCAAATCGGACATCGAATTAGCTTGCAAACATATTGAGCTTTTAACAGGCGACCCTAATTCCCCGTGCCATTGGCGACTATTGCATGATAGCCGCAAAAACGACCCCGAATATCCGGCGCGGAACAGGTTCGGCACCGTCACCGATCTATGGCCCGAATTCGAGCAAGCCCAGTCGGACGGCTATGGCGTCTTCGTTGTCGTCAATGCCGGTGGCCACAGCGATACCGAGATAGAATCGATCCGCGCCGTCTTTATCGATGGTGACGATAAGCCGATGCCGAGCACCTGGCACTGCATGCCGTCGTTCTTCGTCCAGCGCTCGGCCACACGCTGGCACGTCTATTGGGTGATGCACGGCATGCGTGTCGACGACTTCAAACCGGCTCAGCTTCGCCTAGCGGCGCACTACGGCACCGATACCGCCGTCTGCAATCCTTCGCGCGTCATGCGTCTCGCCGGCACGCTGCACCTCAAAGTTTCGAGCAATCCGCAATTGATGCAGCTCGAGATCGGTGGTGGCTGGGATCTTATGGGGCCATACGAGACACGCGAAGTGCTCACCGATTTGGCGACCGTGGCCGTCAAGCTCGCGGAGCCCCGGGGAGCCGCGCCAGGTGTCACGGTGGACCACCCGGATAATGTCCGGCGCTACGCCGTTTACCTGCAAGGCTTGGTGGCTCAGGGCAAGGTAGCGATTGAAGGTCAGAAGGGCGACAATCACACGCTCCAGGTTGGCATGAAAGGCATGGATCTAGGGTGCTCGACCGAAAAGGTGCATGCGCTGATGCTCACGCATTTCAACACTCATTGCGTGCCACCGTGGGATGCTGACGAGCTTGCCGTTAAGGTGATAAATGCCGCGAATTCACGCAAAAATGCATTCGGCAGCGATGCAGTGAACCCGTCGGCGGAAGAATTCGGCAACATCGTCAAGAATGCCAATACGCAGCCCGCGGCCACTGGAGAAGATCTGCCGCTGCTCGAATTCGAGTCTGGCGATAGGTTGCTGGACGAAGAACCAGAGCCAATTGAATGGTTGATTGATGGCCTGGTTGAGAAGGGCGAAGCCGTCATGCTCTCTGGCCCCGGCGGCGTGCACAAATCCCGCACGGCCATGCACTGGGGACTGGCCATCTCCGAAGGCGAGCCGATCTATGGCCGGAAGACCGAACGCGCGGCATTCGTCTACCTGAGCTACGAAGACGTGCGCAAGAAAGTCAAAAACCGAATGCACCTGATGACGAAGCGATTAGGCGGCACCTGGGGCAGCAACATGCGCTATCGCGATATGACTGACCGCAGCCAGGAATTCTTGCTTGGTGTCACCAGCGCGGCCGACCTGTCACCACAGCCGCTCTATTTTCAGCTTCGCAAGTACCTCCAAGGCATCGCTGGCCACAAATTCGTGGTGCTCGATTCGACCTATAACGTGGTGAAGTTCAGCGGCAACGCCAAGATTGATGACGGTGCCGTCAACGAAGCCGTCAAATTCCTTCGTCGCCTCGGGCGGGAAACGAACAGCACAGTCATGTTCCTGTGGCACCCGTCCTATTCAGGCCAGTCGCGCGGTGACAATTCAGGATGGTCTACCGCTTGGAATGACGCGCCGCGGGCCAAGCTCAGTCTCAGCCGGCCACCGAAGGGCAAGGATGGCAAGCACGCCCACAATGGCTTCGACCTGACCGTGGAGAAGGCCAGCGATGGTCCTACGGGCTCTGTGCACACGCTCTATTGGGCGGATGGGGTGCTGCTTCCGGTGAGCGGCTCCAAGATCACGAACCTGATGGAAGCTTGCGTCAAGGTGGCCACGCTCGCCGCTGACAAGGGAGTTCCCATTGTCCGACGCCGCGCCGTGGCAGGATGGGTGATTGATGCCATCGAAGCCGAGTGCGGGGATAGGCCGGTAGAGCGGCAAATCCTGGAGATGTTAGAGGATGCCAACCAGTGGAAACGGCTCTGCTACATAAAGGCGAAAAGCAAAACCAAGGCGGGGTTTTACCCCTTTGGGGCGAAAGAGCTACCGAGTGGCGAAATAATGAATGCCCCGGAAACAGAGTTTGACCCCGAGCGGAATTATCGCATTTCCGAACCTGAATAATGCAATGCCTAAACCCTGGCCTAAATGGCTGGAGAGGCCTAACACAAGGCCTCGCAAGCCTGGAGGGGGTATGGGGGAACCTGACTTCCACCTTGACTTCCACCGCGACTTCCACCGAAAGATCAATGGGTTGCGAGGTCGGTGGAAGTGGAAGTGGGGTGACTTCCACCGCGACTTCCACCATGTCTTTCCACCGAGCACAACTAATTATTCCCATTTTTCGGGGTTTGAAATGGATTCGGCTATTACATCGCGCGGTATGGGAAGCAGAAAGTATTTACATTAGGAATTGTCGAGTCATTCGAGTAGTTTTCAGTCAAATCATTGATATTAAAGATCGAAATAATCCGATTTCAGCATTCCACAGACTTCCCATTCCTAGGCGTATAGGCCTTAATACACGCAGACGCGTTTACCTATAGGTCAAGCAGCCAATTAAACTCGCTAAGTGCAAATTCCCGAATTAGATCGCTAATTCCTGGAGCACTCGGTTCACCGAGCTGCGGCTTACCCCCAATTTGCGCGAAATAAAGGTGGCCCCGTGCTCTTGGGTTTTTAATTCGATGATCCTGGCCTTCACATCGTCGGCGATTGGCTTGCGTCCTTTGTATTTGCCTTCAGCCTTGGCCTTGGCGATTCCCTCGCGCTGCCGTTCGAGCATCATCTCGCGCTCAAACTGAGCGACACCGCCCATGACATTCAGCATGAGTTTGCCTGTCGACGTTGTGGTGTCGATCCCTAGCCCCAGGATTTGGATGGCCGCGCCTTCAGTTTCGATCCGTTTGATGATTGCCCACATATCCTGAACATTGCGCGCGAGGCGGTCCAGCTTCGTCACCACGACCACGTCGCCAGGCCTCATCATATGCAGCACCTTCTCAAGTTGCGGGCGTTCAGCAACGCTGCTCACCTTCTCCTGGTAGACACGTTCGCAGCGGGCGGCTTCGAGGTCACGGATCTGAGCTTCGAGCCCGGCTTCCTGTTCTATTGTCGATGTCCGTGCATATCCTATTCGCATGATATCAGCTCCAATTGGTTCAATAGGGTCTTAGAATAGTGAGCTGATTTAGCTCAGAAAGCAATAGAGCTATTTATATGGGCCACATTCGCAATTGCTCAATTGGGGAGGGTCTAAAGACGCAGCTTATTCACACTCGATATTGGAATTGGACATTCAGATCTGTTTGACGCGTGGCGAAGGCCCGCCAATAGCTGGTGCTGCGACTGGCCAAAAAGACCGGATGCACCCTACCCGGCACCACCGGAAAAACCTCACCTATTCGTATGTCCAGAAACACTCTCTCCCGCGCCGGACGGCGAATTTCGGGCGAAATGTTTCCATAAGTCAATTTATCTCCAATGCGGGGAAGTCGGTCTAAAATTCGGGCGAGTTGCGCCTAATAATCGGAATATAGATTTCGAATAGGAATTTGAATTCGAGTCACGATTAGATGCTGCATTGAAATATTACTCGTGCTTGAATCCATGGCAGTGAATTGGCGAACTGAGGAGTATTGCGTCATGACCGCCTACGACACCTATAAAGCCGCACACGAAGCCGCCGAGAGCACGCACGCCGCGAATGTCACTGCATCGCGCGCAACGCGTGAGACTGCGATCCGAGCCGCGGAGCTGGCCAGGATTGCGAGTGATCCGTCCCGTTCGAATCCCACTGCGGGTGGCACGCAGACTGCGGCCACGGCCGCGGCTGACGCTGCGCACAGGGCCACGGTCGCGGCGAGCGCCAAGGTCAAGAATGCTGCATTAACGGCAGCATGGCTGACACTGCGCAATAGTGGTTCCTGGGTTGGACACCCCGGCGGTCCCGGCATGGATGCAGCCGCGTGGCAAAGCTGAGGCATGTTGAAAAATGTCGCATTTAAAACTTGTCGAACCCCCCGCCCTCACCCCTGAAGACCACCGGCAGCGTTACCGCGATGCGCACGGCGGATCAGAAAAGCGGCATCACTACCGCGTGACCGAAGCTGAGCGCCTGTATGCCAGTGAGGTGCTGAGGGCAAATACTGAGCGCAAAGTTGCGATTGAGAACGCGCCGAAAATTTATGGCAGTTCCGACAGCAGCAACGGCACATTTCAGTGTGGAGATGATGTTGCTATCGAAGCCGCGGAAGCCGCGTTTCGCAGGGCCCATGCGGTGGCCGACAAAAAACGCATTCGCGCCATTGAACGGAGTCGCGAAATCTGCGGCAATGAAATCAACGCGGCAAAGCTTGCGTTTCGGAATTCGCCCGGCTGGCTGGGATACTTCCCATGACCGTACGCTTTTACGAGAAAATCGCAGAGGCTGAAGAAGCTCACCGTCTGCGCTTGGCCGAAATGGAAGCCGCAATCGCAGACGCTCTGTGCACTTTGAGGGATGCGTATCGCACGAAAGGTGTCGAACCTAATTTACGCGTCGTGGCGAAGCTGGCCGCAGAATGCGCGGAATGCAGCGCCGAACTAGCCAGAAGCAGCGCGCACCTTCTCGAAGCCGAGAAGTCCGCCGCGAGCCATGAGTTCGGCATCTATCCGAAATTTCCCCTTATCCACTGAGGAAACCCGATGCCGGAACGATACCCCGACAAATGGCAGAGCAGCGAAGATTTTACAGAGCGTTTCTGTGCTCACGTCGAAATGATGACGCGCAACATTTTCACAGCTCGTGACCTAGCCGAATCCATAGCGTGGATCGCATCATATCGGCGCACGTTCTACGCCGGGCTGAAGTCGGTAATCTCGCTCTAGGAATCTGAGCAACCCAATCACCGCGATTGCTTCGGCAAGCGTAAGGCAGTACGCCACCCACCAAGACCAGCAAGGAATCAGCGAGGACGTGCCTGCTTCTAGCAACTTTAGAACGGCAGCGCGCGGCTTGATATCAGGCTAGATCCTCGGCACCAAGTATGCAGAGGCGGAGAAGTCATCCGCCCTGGCGCGAAGAAGCTAATTGGAAATGCCATAAATGTGCGGACCTTGGAAATCTTCAAGTCGCAGGAGAGTGTCTATCGCCGGGATCACCCTCAAATTGGCTAAAGATCAAGACATCCAAGCGCCATGCTACCGCTGATCGTCACGAGCTTCCTCACCAGAACCGTTAGCGGTATGATCATTTTGCCGGTCTACTTGCGAGTATGGCTGTTTGATAAGCCGTTCTATGAAGTTGAGTGGTGCCGCGCTGAATGGTTTGCTGTGGGTCGGGTAGACCAAGAAGCGAAGCGATTTTCTATATGCGGAATTGGGTAGGTCCTTTGCAAAGTGTTCAAGAAGCTGCTTGGGATTGAGAAAGTATTTTGCTTCCTCGCCGTCTTTCAATTCTGTCGGTAGGTTGCTGTTGCTCGGGTGCGTTGAATTCAGCTGATAGAAATATTTTCGCTTCAGAGGTCCCCAATTTAGCCATCCGGCATTCCAGCCGAGAGCTACAATACTTACGGGACGAAGTGCGGTATTTGTTATTGTTACGACTAGATATTCTTTTGCAGGGTTTGGGCCCCCGACTTCCTCCATTACAACGGCGCTGACTTTCAAAGAAATCTTTTCTCCTCTCAAACCCAGGTAGAGTGCCGCAATTACCGCAGCGATCGTGCCGAGTGATGATATCCAGGTTCCCGTAACCTCCCATAGTCGAAGTGTGTGTTCCGAGCCGTCGAAAAGCCAAGCTATGCTTTCGAGCATCACGGCTGGCCTGCGAGCAGGTAAAGATCAATCAGCGCTATCATCACAACTCATCTGCTTTCTCTGTCCGCGTGCCGTGCATGGGACTTTGCTACGACGCGTGTTGTAATCCATATTGCGATCGATCTGGGCGAGATTGAGAGGCGCGCCTCGCGCTCATCGCATTCGCGTCGAGGTGCGGCTGGGGGCACTTGCTGATAAAGCTTCGCTAGCCTTTTTGGGTTCTCGTATTCTGTGCCGCAACCCCACCGGGCGTTCCCGGTCATTAAAATTATTTAGCCCCAGGCCTCGCGGCCACTAGATGTTCTCATCAAATCATGTAAATCGTCCTATGCGCTTCAGAAAATAGTTTTTTCCATTCCAATCCTATCTCACCGTTGATTTGAATGTCTCAGGGCGATCAATGTGCCGATATTTCGGCCAATCCATACTCGGGCAATAGCGAACGAAGCTATCAGATCGTTGCCCGGCACGGCGAGGGGCGAGGCACAACCGCCGAACGTCGAAATCGAAAACGCCACATTAAATGTCTGATCCGTCGATGGTACAAAAAGCATCGCAAGCAATTACCCCTTTATAAGAGGTTGCGGGGAATATCGAAGCCCGTCTTGATGAGCCAGTATAGGCCCAATCACATTGCGGACATTTTGGTCTCCGACCGCAAAAGAAACTGGAAACCGATCTCGCGACGGAAGCGTCAGGAGATCACAATCACGCTAAAAAACCTATCGTTCATCGACAATCCTCGGCAAACGATGCAGATGCTTCGGACTCTTGCGCAGAGCGAATCCGAGTATCTCTCGGTGCGCGTGAATTTCGATGATGTCAGTGTCGCCGATTTAGGTGCCTACGTTGTGCTTGGGGAACTTTGGCAAAACCTATCTCCGGTATTTAGTGGCGGTAGAATACATCCCGCGGTTCAGAAGGTGATCGACGCTGTCGCCCTTCGGAAGTATCTGCACATGGCACCCTTCACGTACAAACAGAGGGCGACCGGAATGTGGGCGCTACCGATGCGTCGCCGGCACTCTGTCGGCGAAGAGATGACAATCGACCGACAACTCGGTCCGCAGAAGCGAGAAAAGGTTGCGGACGAGTTTTGTGACTGGATCGATGAATGCTTGGGCGTTCCTGAGATTAATCAGCAGTTGACGCAAGATGGCAAAGCTTGGGTCGCTAATCTTATCGGTGAGTTGCTTGACAACGCCGAGCGTCATAGTGGTTCGACGACTGGCGATGGTGTTTGGTCGGTGGCAGGATTTATGTCTCAAACACACAACGGAGAGGCGCCGGGTTTCATGCTTTCCGTCGCAATCCTCAGCTTAGGACAATGTATATCGGATAGTCTGCGAAGTGCTGCTGATGCAGTGCAGGATCGGATGAATAAATACGCCGAGCAACACAAGAAATCTGGGTGTGGCGGCGGAACCCTAAGAACTGTCGTAGCATTACAGGACTACGTAACCAGGGTAAAAGAGGCCTCCGAGGATGAGCGCGGAGGAATAGGATTTCAGGAAGTTTTTGATTTCGCTCACGAACTTGGTCAGAATTCAGTGGACTCCAAAATGCCTCGGATAACCCTTATATCTGGGCGTGCCTGCGTTCATGTTGCGCATCCCTTTGTTAAGGGTGAGCGCACAGAAGGTGATGGCAGGCCACGAGAACTATGGTTTAATGCTGAAAACACGCCGAGTAACGCTCCGGAAAGCTCTCATGTCTATGATCTCGGCGAGGAGTTTCCTGGTACGCTGATTACGATCAGAATCAACTTAGACCCTACAGTGCTTCGAGCGGGTATCAACGAGTAGTACTATGCCACAGGTTATTGATCTCAGCCGTCTCACTGGAAATGGCAAGGTGAAGAACCTTAGCGGCCATGATAAAGGCACTGCAGCTCGCAGAAGCTTTGATCTTGACGTGCTTGATCACTCCTCCGAGCCTGTGGATGTGGTCGTTCCCCCGTTTGTATATGCTGTAAGTAGCTCTTTCGTGCAGGGGATGTTTAAGCCGAGCTTGAACGTCCTTGGAACCCTTGAAGCCTTTTTCGAGCATTATCGGTTCGTCGCCGACGCGGCGGTAATTCGACAGATAGAGCGTGCTCTTACTCCGAGTCGGCTTGCAGCGGCTTAGTCGTGGCAGCCCCCCAGGCCGCCGACGGAAATTCTATCAAAGACATCTTCACCGTGGGCTTAAGCGTCCTTTCGTTGGCGCTCAGCTTGTTCAACCTTTGGTTTACCCAATGGAGCGCAAGGCGGCTCCGCAGAGATAGCTTATCGAGGGAAGCATTCACCTCGATGGTCCGCAATCCGATCGAGAGCCGACTGTCAGAAATCAAGAGCGAGTTGCCTAAATTGCGCAACCTGGCTCGAAGTCAGAAGGCGCTCGATGACATTAAGACCGAACTGAACGTAATCACCGAGACTATTTGGCTCAAAGTTCAATCGCTATCCGAGATACTTGACGAAACGGACAAAGCCGATTGGGTCATCGAAAAAGGCTGGCTCGCGAGTGTTCAGGTTCGCTTCGACACGTTCCTAGAATGTACAGCGAGAGCAAGCGAGCCCGTTACCAGCCACGCTATACTCGGGAACGAGGTCAATGAGGCGGCAAATTCCCTTTCGGAAGCTGCCAAAGAATTGAAAGAGCGGATTCGACGCGAGCTTAGTGGTCACATAAGACGACAGTGACTCGTTGATGATGGAATCGTATCCGATGCAGCCAATGGCGTACTACGCGCCGGCTCATGCGGAGGCTTCGGTCATTTGCCTTACCTGCGTGTCGTAGCTGATGGCTGCGACGGCCTTAAGCGTCGCCTCCGCGAACGACGCGCCCTTGTCGTGCCGGACGTAGGGCGCGAGCGGGTGCAGTCGATTATTGGGCACAGCCAGAATTAGGACTTAACGAGATAGAGCTGCGGCTGGTGGCTGAACAAGGGGATGCGCCCTTGGCCCACAAGCTGTGCGGCTATCCTGAACCCTTCGAACCACACGTCACGCTGCGTGTTGCTGAGTCTGCGGCCGATCTTAGCCTCACAGCCTTTTAAGGCGTCTTGGCTTTCTTCGAGGACGGTTACAGCCCAGTTCCTGTTTGTCATGGCATCCCCCGAAATTGGCTTGCATGCTGACGGTGGAGAGATTCGCCTTACCCGATTGTTACCGGCTTCTTTCCGTACTTGGCGAGCATGAGGTCCACGCTCTTGATCAGCAGGGCGTTGATACTCGTGTTTTCATCCAGCGCGAGTTGCTTCAGCACTCGATGCACAGGAGGATCAAAGTACAGGGTCATTCCCTTTTTCCCGCGACGAGACGGGGCGGGATTGTCGGCATTCGGAATCTTAGGGACGCGCGTTGCAGCTCAACCTGCCGTTCATACGGGTTCACTTTCTTGCCGGCCATCGGACTCCCCTTCCCGTTAGATCTGGGTCAACGCGGCTCCGATTCATAAAGCGCGTAAAGCCATTCCGGGTGTGCCCATGAGGCATAATGCACTGCTGCGACGGCTTCGAGCCTCGCTTCGCGATCACTCATGTCGGGGACAACGTTTTTGAACGCCGCGATTGCTGCGGCCATTGCTTCCTGATCAAGGCCGTGATGGGGATCGCAGGGCTCACCGTAGGCGCGGCGGTAGGCAGCGGCGGCGGCGCGCCATCCGTCTTTCAATCGTGGGTCTCGTAGTGCTTGCGGCTGAGCTGGTGCGTGCGACATGGCGGGCCGCTTCCGTTGGCCGCCGTTCCTTCCCGATGTAATTTATAGCACGCAGCCTGTGCCGCAGGAACACTCTGTCGTCGCTTTCCCTTCGATGAGATTACCAAGTCAACGTGTTGCGAAAAACTTGAAGAACGACATTGAGAGCTGGCCATAGAAACAAAGCCGCACCGCCATATAGCAATGCTACTGAAGCAATCCGCGGCGGAGGTTCGCTTGAATCTAAGATGGCGAAATTTGATCGAAGGATATTGGTTGTGTCAGTCGCTCCGCGAGTATCGAAAGGGTTTGGATGGTGGATCAGTGCAGCGACTGCACTATTGAGATCGTAAGGGCTGACGTCGCCCCAAATGAATTTTCGGACCTCCCCGGGGTGAAAGCTCGCGAGCTGATTCTTTGAATCTTGCGACGTGCTATAAATGAGTTGTTCGATGCATCGTTTCGCTATCTCGTTCAGATGAGCCAGATTTCGCAGTTGAAACTGCTCCAGGAGATAATCATCCGGCTCTGCGCTGCGCCGAATTTCCTTTGGGCACCAGACGGCGAAAATGATCATGCCAGCAGTCATAAATATTGCGCCCCACCACAAGCACAGCAATTTTCCTTCGACACTCCAAGGCGGAATTATTGAAACTCCGAGAGTCTCGTGAGTTTTCAGCCACTCGGTGAAAGTATCACTCCAAATGAGCGCGTAGCCGATTGCCGGGATCGCCGACGATGCCTGAGGAAGTTTTGAGTTGGCGATCCAACGAGCCCGTGACCAGCCCAACCATGACCGTCTGAGAACGGTTTGACTGATGCCATTTTGGTCGCGGGGGTGAGCGAAAATTTTCACGCTGCTCATCTCTACACCGCTTGCAAAATCTGTTCGGTCGTGTAGCCCAGCGCAGCGTTCCACACGATGTGAACGGCACCGTCCGCTGCATTCACGAGGCAGCCCGGCAAACTCGTGGCCAAGATCTCATCGAGCTTCGCGGCCACCGCATTGCAGGTCAGCGGACTTTCAGGCGGCAGGGTGAAGCTGAACGATCCGACCGGGCTCGCGTAGCCCTCTCCCTCACCAATGCTCTTAAGGTAGCGGTCAAACTCTTCCCGGTCGAAGCCGCTGCGGCGCGCACCGAGCTTCTTTTTCGTGAGAGTGCCAGCCGCAGCCAATCGATCAACCTGGCGTAAGCTCAGCCGTAAAGCTGCGGCGACTTCAGCGCGGGTGACATGGTCGGGAAGCTTGCCCATGGCCAACGAGATTCAGCGAGTCGCCCGCGCGCGGCAACTGTCACCTTGCCGGGACACCACCGGGACATTATCGCAAATTTGGGAGGCGGGAAAATCGGCTAAGTAATTGAAAAGATTGGTCGGAGCGAGAGGATTTGAACCTCCGACCCCCAGTCCCCCAGGCCTGTGAGCGGGTTTCGAGAAAGCCTTTATCGATCAACGACTAAGCGGCTTTCTTCTTTTTTTTCTGGGACTTTTTCTGGGACTTGGCGACTCGTTCTAGCGCGTCGCGCAGGTCATCGTCGAAGACGTGGGCGTACTTCGCCGTCGTCTTTATATCCCTATGGTTGAGTAGCTTCTGCGCGATCTTCAGGTTGCCGGTCTCACGCAAAACTTTCGTCCCGACATCGTGGCGGAGGTCGTGCAGCCGGAAATTTTTGACCTTCGCACGGCCCCTGAGGCGCTTCCATTGGGTCTTTGCCCCTTCGTAGGTAATTGGGTAGCGCTTACCCTTCACCCACTCCTGGCCGGTCTTTTTATCCTTGCGCGTGACTTTCGCGACGTAGGTGAAGACGAATTCAGGATGCTTCCCGCGGCAGCGCTCCAGTATCTCTCGGAGCGACTCGGTGATCGGCGTGCGTACCGGGTGGCCGCCCTTGCCGATCGTCTCGATGCGGTTGGCGTGCCAGTGCACATTCGACCAGCGGATCAGCGTCTCATCGAGGCGTGTGGCTGCTGTGCGAGCGTATTCGAACCAGTCGGCGTAATCGTCACGGACAGCGTCGTCGAGCGCCTCAGCCTCGTGCGCGTCAAGCTCACGGACCCGTTCCGCAGGTTCCGGCAGCATGTGATCTTTCCAACACGGCTCGTCCGGAAAATTGTGCTTCCAGGTTCGCTTCGCCCGACTGAACAGCTTCTGCAGGATGTCGGTCGTCGTCCGGTTGACCGTCGCGTTCGCAATTTTCGGCGCGGGCGAGCCGTCCTTCATCGTCTTCTTGTGCTTGTACGTGTGCTCCGCGCGCCAAGCGACCAATTCAGCTATCGTTGCGTCGTTGATATCCGACAACAGCGTGCTCGGTCCGAGCTTGGCCTGCAGCCTCTTCAGATCGCGGAGCGTGTCGGCTGATCCCGAGTGTTTCTGGCCGACCTCTGTCCAGTAACGGCCGATCGCGGCCTGCACCGTGAGCGGACCCTGGAAGAGCTGCTTCTCCCGGTCCTGCTCTTCTTTCGCCTCGTCCTTTAAGCGCTGTTCCTCTGCGCGTGCTTCCTTGAGCGAGGTGCGCTTTGTACTTCCATTATATCGAACACCACCGAGCTGGAAGTCATACTGGTAGTACGGGCTCTTCTCGGTTTTAAAGACTGACATGGCGCGAACTCAAACCCTTCCTGGCGAGTACGAAACTCCTCCAGCGCTTCCGGTCTGAACTTGCGCCTCTTGCGCTTCTGACCTGTGCCACACTGGACAGCTCTGATACGTCCCTGACGGACGTGTATCATGAACGTCTTAAGGCTCATGTCGAGTTCTGCAGCCGCTTCCTTCGGAGTTAGTAAAGACTCAGCCACGCGCCAGTCTCCAGTCAATCTCAATTTTGATGCCGAGATGCAGCTTGACGAGCATCTGCGCGGCGGAGCGGATGACGCCGGGATACTCGCGAGCGGTCAGTCTGAGACCGCGCTCCCGCAAATCTTCGAGGCTGATCAGGTTCTTGTAACGGTGTTCAACGATGTCCCACTGCACCGTCAGGGCCGCCGCCAGCTCGTCGTAGAGAGCGGCCGAAACCAGCCAAAGGCTGTGCACCTGACGGACGTAGCTCGCGATCAGGAACCAGGGCACGAGCACCTCCGGGTTGCTCGCAATCTCCCTCCTCACCTTCTCATCGAGCGCGGATTGAGGCGCTTCCACCAGTTCTTCGACAACCGGCAACGGCACACCTGGCTCCCGCTTCCGGATCACGAGCTTCATCAGACGAGGCCCTTCTCCGTCAGAAGGCGTTCTGGGGCCGTGACGAGGACGATCTGACCGCGCCTGCTCTCAACCTGGCATTGAGACTTCGGCAGCCACACGGCCTGATCATCGGCACCGTCTTCAGACACCTTCAACGCACCGCTTTCCGGATCACCAGGATACGTTTCGTGGTGCAGCCAGAGTTCGAGCGTGTGCAGGCTGACCTTCATCAGTAACCGACCGCGATCAGTTCTTTATCCTGCAGGTCTTCGTCATTGACCTCTGTGGCGCGAAGCTCGAACACTCGGCCTCCAGCCATGTAGTACAGCGTCGTCTCTTCGCCTTGCGCGATGAAGACATTGCCTTCGGTCTTGGCCTTGTACATCGTCTTCGAAGGACGAGCGTGCACTGCGAGACCAAGCTCTTCGAGCGGGTTGTGATTACGGCACTTGCGGCCCACCCACTGGATGAACTTGCCGATATCGGTCGAGGCGTTTCTAAGCTTGGCCATGTGCGACGGGTCCTTCAATCATCAACATCTTCGGGGTCTTCAACTGCTCCTCGGCCGCGCGCATTTCCTTGTAAGTTTTCTGCTGCGAGCGGGCGGTGTGGAAGTCGCAATACGACTTGCCGAACTTCGTCTGGTGACCGCAGAACAGGTGACCATCCGTGACTGTCTCGTGCGTGCCCCAACGACACTCGCGAGACTTGAGCTTCATCAGAGGTATCTTGAGGCTCTCGACCTCCTCTGACTTGAAGAGCTGGATTGACTCCTCAGTGCGGATCGGCAGCGGCGCGTGCGTCGACGGCTCCGGCCGACGCTTCAGGCGTAGCTTCATCTCATCAGGCTCCGATTTCTTCTGCATGACCGGTTCGGTCAGCGGATAATCTTTCAGAAGCTGCTTGTTGCGATTGTAGAAGCCGATCACAGCAGCAGCCGTGATGGCATTCTTCGACTTCGTCAGCGACGTGAGCTTCCGCGCAATGTCGAGGCCACGGTCTCCTCGCTCGTAGACCGCGGTGAGCGCCTCGACCTTCTCTTCTTTCGGGTGACGACCCGAGAAAACGTACTGCTTTCGCACTTAGTTACTCCTCATTCCGACCGTCAGCTTACCTGTATGTGCAATTAATTGCATCATAGACGGACGGAAATTCACATCTCGTCAGGCCGTAGCTCCGTCTGCCAGGAACCACTGGTAGTCATCCAGGGTCACGATGAACTTCGTGCCTTCCGGAGCCGCGGCTGCGGTGACGAAGATTTCCTTCAGACGATCGAGTCCTGCCCGAATTTGCGTGGCCAACGTCTGTTCGTCGGGGTCGGTATCGACCAGTATCTCCGCCTGACTGCGGTCGACGACGAGCTTCTTGATGCAGATGCCGAGAACGCGGACTTCTTTCGGTCGCAACATCAAGTAGCTGATGCGGCGCTGTCTAAAGTCATGAAGAAAGCGGACAACCTGACGGTCGAAACTGCTCCTCACTTGCTGCAGGTGTTCCTTTGTTACTTCGACGTAAATATCGCTCATCAGCTAGACGGTCCTTCTTGTATGAGCACTGAAATGGATGCGGCCCGAAACAGTCCGCGGATTATCGGCAGCCATTACCTTCAGCACAGCACGCTGCCACATTGCGCTGTGCAGTTAATTTCACGATCTGGAAATAATTATCGCGGGACGTAGCGAAGGAGGGCGACTGCCAAGCACACAGGTGCGAGGGCGCTGATCAATGCGTAAAGAACCGTGCTGATCATCGAACATTCCTTCCTGATTAGTTCGAATTTTCCGTTCATTGATACTGCTTTGTTGCATTAAAAAGTGCAAATAATTGCACTGATGAAGGTAAAGAAATCTGACGTTCACGAACCATGTTGCTTCATTCGACTTGTCTTCCTTGCAACTCGCGGTTTTTTCGGTGGAGTCGCTTCGCTCTCGATCGGAGGCGGAACGAACTCGGCGATCTTCTTTGCTGCAGCTACACGCGATAACGGCTTGTACTGCGGGGTCATCTCTGCAGCGGCGATGCGTGCCTTCTCCGTCTTCCAGTACCAGAACGCGAAGACCGTCAGAGTAGCTACACCCGCGACGATGATCGCGGTCTCGTAGTGACCGACAAATGCGGTGATTGCTGCCAAAATCGTACCGAAACCGGTAGCAGCCTCGGGTTTCTTGTCCGGCTTCTCCATGTCGGTCATCGCCGGTATGACGGTCTTGGCATCGATCTTCTGGATCGGGCGACGGAAGCCGATCAGGCGAGCCCGAGAGAACTTCTGGACGTTGACTTCACCGACCGCGCCCTGATTACCACCCAGACAAGTGACCGTGTCCTCGTCCCATTCTACGAAATACGTCACGTGCCCGAGTCCAGAACCGGGTTTTCCGCGCGAGAAGATAGCGAGGTCTCCGAATTGCGGCTGCGTGACCTTCCTGCCGCCATCCCAATTCAGGAAGCTGCGGGCCATCAGGTTCTGGGTGCCGCGGAGGCCGGCCTCGAACAGCACCGCATTCGCGAACGCTGCGCACCACGCGAGGTTGGCATCCTTCTGCGGGTGACCGGACTCTTTGAAGAACTTCAGGATGACGTCGTTGTTGCCGCCCTTGACGCGCTTCACGCCCCGGTAGCTTTCAGCGATCCGCATCCACGGAGCGGCTGCGTACTGGGCTGGTGTACCTGATGCCATGTCAGCTTCCTTTCGCCTCAAACACGCCGCTCTTCAGGCTGTCTTCGATCAGGTCAGCGCTGTCCGAGAACCAGTTGGCTCTACTACGCGCGAAATCGCGGTCGGCCCGGCCCATGCCGTCACGCAGCACCGACTGGTTGATCTCGTAGGCCTCGTCGCGCATTCGACGGACCAACTCTCTGAATTTCTCCGCCAGCTCCACGAGTCAGCCTTTCACGCTGTCGTTCAGGAGCGTGCCATCCGGCTCGCGGGTATCGTCTTGCGGGTCGATCGGAACGACGATGGTCGGCAACGGACCAGGCGCACAGTCGGCCGGCTTGTCGTCGGCCAGAGCGAGCCCGAACAGAAAGACGAAGCCAAAGAACAAAATCATCCTGTCGAACGCATCCATCCGGGCACCTACTTGCTTTTGATCTTGGCTTTGACCTTGACGGGCTTCGAGAACGGCTTCGGAGCGAGCGCAATCTCCTTCACCGTGTCGACGGTGGTGCCGAGCCTGATCGCGATCTGCTCATCGCTCACGTCTGGGTTCTTGTGCCGGTACGTCCTGACGATGGACGCGAGCTGTTCACTGGGCGTCGTGACCTTCGGCGTGTCCCGGTGATCGATGGCATCAGCCAGCTCGGCGAGACGCTTCAAACCATGCTGGCCGGCGAGAGCGCGAAGCTCCGCAGACACTTCATCCATCTTCACGGCCATCCCTCCTGACAAACGGTGCCGAGAGTTTCCCAGCAATATGCGTGCAGCGCCCTCTTTGCGGCGTCGCGGTTGATGTACGGACCGTGCGTGTTCGCCCAGGTCTCATCGTAGAAAAACCACTGACCGTCCTTCTCGAAGAGCGGCGAGCCCCACTTCTCTGTTGGCGGATACAGGTCAGCGCTGCTCAGCATCAGTTCAAATACCTTTTGACATCGCTCCAGCAGATCGCCTTTGCATCGCCCGGCTGCACTGCAGGAACCTCGAAGATGTAGCCGCGCTGATCGAGCTGGGCGTCTTCGTTCGGCGGCAGATCGTAATGCTGCACCCAGAGGCTTCGTGCCTCCTCGGGAGAGTTTGCCTGCACGAACAAGTCCTGGTTTTCACCGTCGTCGTTCGTGAAGCAGACCATGAACATCTTCATAGCAGAAGTCCTTCAGCTTGTGACATTAATTGCACAGATTAGTTAGCGAGCTGCGACGTGAGACTCACGATCTCATCTTCCATGAGGCGGATCGAACGCTGATGCCGCGAAGCCAGACGCAGATTGCCTAAGCGCACGGCTTCAGACCACGACTGGTCTGTGGCCTGCATCTTGAACTGAATGGCGAGGATTTGCGTGGCTGGGCTGATCTGGTTCATCTCTCACTCCTTGCGCGATGAAACTCTGCACCCTGACCGTAGCTGAGGGCGGACTCGGGTCAATATGAAATGCAATTAATTTCACATTAACGCTTCGGAATGCAGACGTAATCCTCTGCCAGAAGCTTGCGGGCCTGATCCCTGTCGTGGCCGGCCGCTACCAGATGCTTCTCCAGCATGGCGTTGATGCGGTCGGCAGCAGCATGACAGGCCGGTTCGTTGTCGAACTCCAGCGTCACGCTCTTGCCGCCAGCGGTCCAGAACATCAGGACGAGCAGCCATTTCACGACGGGCGTGCAGACCGAGCCTACCATCAGTCCTCCCGCCCGCGCCGGTCTTTCCACCCCATCGTGCCGATACGAACCGGGTTCGAGGAGACGCCCGTCATCAGACGGAAGCGTATCTGCTGGCTCGTGTTCGTCAGCGCCGAGCAGGTGCCGCCGAACTGCGTCGAGGCCGGGGTCCAGAACGTGAAGCTCGTGCTGTTGTCAGCGGCAACGTCGGCCGCGTCGGGACAGGTCACCAAGCATGAGTTGTTTACGTTCGCGCTCGTGTACTGGAAGAAGAATGCGCCGGTCCACTCGACGGCGACACCGGGCGGCACGTTCGTCGTGACGAGGACGCCGGTACCACCACCCGTGTTCGCGTTGTAATCCGCTGCCGGAGGCGTCGACCAAATGAACGAGTCGCCGCGCTGCACGAACGAGATGACTTTCGACGCGCCATCGGTCTTCACCGAGCCGATGCGGCGCTTATACGAATAGCCGGTCGGAAGCGCCGGGCTGATCGAGGTCGAGGCGTATGTCGACACCGTCCCGTCCGCCTTCATGATCATGAAGACGTGGTACCAGCTGTTTGCTGCTGGAGAGCCGTTGACCGTGCCGCCTGCGCCCGTGTTCGTCAGGATGCAGCTCGTTGCCGCCGACGTGATCGCAACCGTATCCGTGTCGTCGCGGCATTCACCAGCGGTGATGCTCACGCCCGTGGTCCCAGACGGCGACATCTGGAGGCCAGAGAGATGCCCGCGCGGCAGCGTCTTCACACCGATGACGGTCTGCATGTCGGCTTGCGTGCTCTTCGAGAGCAGCGTGCGGGCGAGCGTGGTGAAATCGGCAAGGGCTGCCGTGTTCACCGACGTGTAGTACGGCAGCTTGTCAGCAGCAGCCGTCAGAGCACCGATAGCAGCAAGGCTGTCCGTATATCCGACAACACCGCCAGCGCCGACTGTCAGACCGAGCGTCGCCCGCATCGTCGCCGCGTCAGCATCATCGAGCAGGGTGCGGGCAAAGGCGGTCAGGTCATACGTTGCGACCGCGTTCGAGCCCGTCGTCATCAGGCCCTTGTTGGCGGCCCACGTCAGGTTGGTCAGGGCGTCGAGCTTCGTCGAGTACGACTGCACGTCGATACCGATCTGAACGCCCAGCGTCTCACGCGCGTGCGGAGCGTCGACGTCGTCGATCAGGGAGCGTCCGAACGAGGTCAGGGGCGTCACAGATGCCGAGGTCGGGCCGGTGAAGTACGGTACACGGTCCGCAGCGGGGCTGATGCCGCTCAGCGCGCCCAGCGCTTCGGTCAGGAGACCGTCTCCACTGCCGGCACTGTACAGGTCCAGCCAGCGAAGACCGCCCGGAGCGAGCGAATTCGCCTGCAGGATTTGCGTGTCTTCTCCGGGCGCAAATGTCACCCAGTGACCATTCTTCCAGACGGCCAACGTGCCGTTCGCTGTCGGAGCCAATCCGGAAAGGTCGTCGAGGCCGGCCGCATGAGCCTGCACATCGGTTCCAACCGTCAAGCCGAGCGTGCTGATCAGCGCCGCGTTGGTTGACGAGCCCAAGAGCCCGATCATGGCGTCGCTCAAGTCGAACGTCGAGGCCGAGTTCGGACCCGTCAGAACGACGCCCTTGTGGTTCGCCCAGGTCATTTCCCCGAGCGCGTCGAGCTTGGCGTAATGCCGCTGCACGTTCGTGTCGATGACGAGACCCAGCGCATCGCGCCACCCGGCGGCGGTGCCGATGCTGAGCAGCGTGCTCGCCGTGAAGCCGCTGATTGCCGTGAGCGTTGGCGTGTCGAGACCGGTGTACCGCAACAGGCCGCCGGACGTCGTGTCCAGGTTCTTCAGCGCGACCAGCGACGGCGGGAGCGTCTCGTCGAGCGTGATCGCCGTCCAGGAGACACCGAGCGGCGACGAGGAGTCGGCCATGAGAACCTTGTTGTCGGCTCCCACCGGCAGAATGTTGATCGACGACATGTCACGGCCGACGATCAGATCGCCCTTCGTCGGAATGTAGCCCGCAAACTGCGAGAGCATCCCACTAAAGGGCTGCACCTCAACGCCGACGCGGAGGCCGAGACTGGTTACGAGCGTCGTCGAGCTGATCTGCTGAAGCAGGCTCAAGCCGTATGAGGTCGGGCTGATCGTTGACCACGACGTCGGACCGGTGAAGACCGGGATGTCGCCTGCACTGTGCGTGAGGCCTGCGAGGTTCTGCAGAACAGGGTCGAGACCGAACGTGCCGGGATTGATGAAGCTGTAGCCGGACGCCGCGGAGCTGTCGGCCTGTAACACCCAACCGTCATGCGGGTCGACCGGCAGCACATCCCAGGAGCTGCCCTTGCCGACCAGCAGGTTGCCCTTGGCCTTCGGGAGCATCGATATCGAGACGAGGTTGCTGTCGTACCCCATGACGTTGACGCCAGGCGACAGACCCAGATACGCCTGAGCACTTCCCACATCGTTGATGCCGAGGAAGTTCCGCGCCCACGGCATGAGCGAGGTCAGTGCCGCGAAACCAGGGGCGGTAAAATACGGGAACGTGTTCGCCGACGAGGACAGAGCCGCAATCGCGAGCAGCTCTGGCGACGTGGTGCCGGCCCCGATCGAGTCGATGACGAACTTCTTCGTCGCTGCGTCCTGGTCGTTGACCGGCGCTGGCAGTCCTGTGATCGAGACACCCGACAGGCTGCCACCCGTTGCCGAGATCGTGTCTGTCGAGAGGCTGCCAACTTCAAGCGCTTCGATGCCAGTGATCGAGCCGCCTGTGATGTCGACGTCATTGCTGTTCTGGTCGGCCATCGTGCCGAGGTTGAACAGCTCGGCGGACGGCTCCTGCCACGAGAGCCCAACCGGTGCCGAACTATCGGCGACGATGATCTTACCGTCTGTGCCGACGTTCAGAGCACCCAGCGCACTATCGGTGAAGGCGAGGATACGGCCCTTCGCGGCTCCAAGCGTGCCGATGAAATCGAGGGCTGCATACTTCGTCTGAGCATTCAGGAGCGAGGCTGCGGCTGCGGTGTCCGGCAGAGCGAGCCAGGAGCGTGCCCAGCCGGTCAGATCGGTGATCCCAGCGTCGCCCTCCCCGGTCCAGTAGCTGAGCTTGTCAGGTGCGGTCGTGAGCCCGGCAATCGCCTTCAGGTTATCGCTGTAGGCTTGCACCTGTGTGCCGACGCGTACGCCGATCGCGGTCTGAGCGCTTGCCTGGCTCACAGCTCCGAGGAGATCGCGGCCCAGCGCCGTGAAGGCAGCCGTGTCGCCGTGGCCGGAGTCTGTGAAGTACGGGATCGTGTCCGTGGCCGGCGTCAGCGTGGACAGGATGTCGAGGACGATGTCCCAGGCCTGCACTGTCGAGCCGACTGCAAGGTTCAGAGACGAGCGCCAAGCTGCTGCCGAGTTATTGGCGAGCAATCCCTGGGTGTACGGGTTGATCGTTACGAGATCGGCTGTCGTGGGACCGGTGAAGATCGGCACCTTATTGGCGGCCGGGACGAGGTCCTTCAGCGCTGTCAGCGCGACGCCCAAATCAACAGAACCGCCGCCATCAGCGATGGCAGCGGCTACTGCTTCGTTCACCCATTCCGTCGTGGCAACTAAGTTGCTGTCGTCACCAGAGGACGGACTGGGTGCGCTGATTGGTGCTAAGAAATCCAACGCCGCGCCCCGGTCTATCTACGGTGCAATTAATTGCACGCTTAGCCGATGATCACAACCTTGAACTGGTCAGCTGACGGTGCGGCAGCGAACCCGAACTGGACCGAGTTGTCATCGAGGCGTTTCACGTCGCACTCGACCGTGTCGTAGTTACCGGAGTTCCGGTAGACTTCGACCACGACATCCTTGGTGCCGAGGTTGTGCGTGACCGTGATTGCGGTCGCCGAACCATCACCGATCGTCTGATCGTACTTGAGTTTGCGGCCGGCCCAGTTGTTCAGCTTCTCAGGCGTGACGATCTTGTCGTCGACAACACCCGCATCGACTTCAGCCTGCGTCGCGACTTCGAGGATACCAGCTGTGTTCTCATCAGCCGGCGGAACGGTGGAACCGAAGCTGTCCCAGACCAGGTCATCGCTGCCAATGACAGGATCGACAGTCGTCTGACGGAACGACGAACCAGCATAGGTGCCGAGCTTAACGGTCGTTACGGCCTCGTTTAGCTCTTCGGTCGTGTTCGCGTCGTTGGCGCGGGTCAGTGCGATGGACGGACCGTTGTAGATGTAGATGCCGTTCTCGGTCTTGTCCGTCTGCCCCATCAAGAGCACGCGGTCGTTGGCATTCAGGTTGATGCCGTCAATCGTCGAGCCGGGAGCCGAAAGCGTGACGTTCGTGATCGCCGCTACGTCAACCGACGTCTTCCAGTTGATGCCTTCGATCGCCGCGTCGACGTAGGCTTTCGTGGCTGCATCCTGCGCGTCGGTCGGATCGGGCAGGTTGATTACTTTTGCGACGTCGTTGAAGTCGAGATTACTGAGAATTTGCTTGGCCATCGCCGATGATCCCTAAATGCACCGGACGAAGCCGGCGATTTCCACAACCAGATAAACGATCAGCTGATTGACCGACGTGTGAAGAACCTCAGCCTCGAACTCCATGCCGCCAACCGTATAAAGCTCGACGGCTGGCTTGTATCCGAGGTTGTGGTTCACCGTCCAAACGGTGGCCGGATCAGCCTGCGTGTGCAGGTATCCAATGCCATTAATTGCACTGACAACGAAGGCCGTCGTCGCGATCTGGTTCGTATCCGACCCAGGGTCTGCTGTCGGGGCGGTCGGGGTGCCGATGAATTCCGGCGAGTCGATCGGCGCGAAGTCTCCATCGACACCGGCAAACAGCGTCCACACTACGGGATCGAGGCCATCGAGCCGCCAGAGCTTCTTGTCATCGACCGTTGAGACGAACATGCCGACCTTCAGCCGGCCGTCCGGGATCGCATCCCGCTCCACAGTCGACGGCAACGCCATCAAGCCGCCCTTGCCGTATTCATCGACATGGGTCGGGTACTCGTCCTCCGTCGTGAACGGGACGATCGGTGCTGCTACGTTGGTGCCTAGAACCTTCATGCCCAGGCCACCTGGATGTTTGCGCCCGTCTGTATGCCGTTAAAGCGGGTGACCCAATAATCCTCCGTGTGACCGCTGGCGTTCGTTAGCGACTGCAAGGATTGCGTGAAGTCCGAGAACGCCAAACCTCCAACGCGAACGTCAGAGAGCGTGCCGAACGACGCCGGGTAGCAGTAGTACGGGTACTTCTTGCCGGTCGCGTCGTAGGCCAGCGTCTTACTGAGGCTGGTCGCGAACTCCTGCGAGAGCGCCAGTATGCCAGCGTTGTCGAGCGTCGGAGCAGCCGCCACGCCCCAATAGCGCTTCCGGTAGAACTGCACGCTCGTCGAGGCGGAGGCATTCTGCTTGCCGTCAGACGCGGTCAGCGTGAACGTCAGGTTCGACGTGATGTCATCGTCCCAGTCATACTCACGGACATCGAGATCGAGCGCGCCGATGCCTTGGTTCAAGGCCTGGCTGACGATCGCCTTGCTGAACGACCAGGCCAGATGCACGCCGTGGACTGTCGAGCCGATCTCGTAGCTGCCGCCACCGGACAACGACACGACGTTCGCCTTGTACAGGAGCTTGTCGAGCGCCTCCTGGACGTTCGCAATCGATGGGTCGGACGAGATCGCATAGGCGACATCGGACGCGGCCACCGGCCCGCCCTCACCGTCGTTCAATCCCTCCAGGAAAACGTACTTGCCCATTCATCCCTCAGTTCAACAGGATCATGGTCAGGAGCACGTCTGCCGTCTGAGCTACAGACGACACCAGGCGTATCTTCGAGATACCCATCAACGGCGCTGCATTGACTGCGTGGTAGCCTTCAGGGACGACGCCTGTGATCTTCACCCGGACACCCGTGGACGAGTAGCAATCGTGCCAGTTCAGGCCGTCATCGAACGAGACCTGGAAATAGAGGTCTGCCGGCGTCCAGGTGAACGGAAAGACGACGCCGACGAGCGTCTCGCCTCTGACTTCGACGTCTTCCGAGACGGTCTCGCCTTCGGCAATGACAAGCGAGCGCACGACGCGCGGAGGCGAGCGCTGGAAATCAGAGCCCTTCGGGACTTTCACAACCATGCCGTCCCTCCGACTGAATTGCAATTAATTGCACGGCCTAGGCATACACTACGCCAACAACCATCGCACTAGTTTCCGTACGGCTCGGGTTCGAGAACGAACCAGTTAGGTCAGTTCGAGACAACAGCCGATCATCGTCGTTTGGTTTCCTGACCATGTAGCTCTGAGAGCCTTGGACGTACCGCCAGTCTGAACAACGGCATAAGCTTTGAATGCCGTGCCTGGATAGTAAACAAGTTTGGAGTCTGCATCTGTGGTGACCGTTCCGGTCACACTCGATAGGGCCGAATTTGCGTTTCCGGCAGCAATGAAGACCACGTTCAAACCAGCCGGCTGATTGACGGTCAAGGTCGTCGGAGAACTCGCCGCAAGCATTCGACCCATGACTTGGGCATCAGCGACGGTGAACTTCGTGAATGTTCCTCTAACAAGACACCAAGCCAGGACGACCCCACCCGATATAGAGAGCGCCTTCTTCGACGAAATATCATCAGCCGTTACGATCTTCGCAAATACGTTGGCGTAGCTTGCAGCGCCGGTCACAGCAGTCCAACCGGTCAGACTACTCCCTACTTGGCCACCAGCCGTATAGTGGTTCATCCCAACGAAGAGCAGAAGGTCTCCGACCTGCGCCTGGCTTGGCCATGCCGGCGAAACCTGGGACGACGAGGATGCACCTCCACCAGTCACGTATGAGGCAGTCGCCGCCACCTTCGAGTGGAACTTCTTCCATACGCCGCCCTGATTGACATAGCCGTTCTGGACTTCT
The DNA here is from genome assembly GCF_902712875.1 of Hyphomicrobium sp. ghe19. Classification (NCBI taxonomy): domain Bacteria; kingdom Pseudomonadati; phylum Pseudomonadota; class Alphaproteobacteria; order Hyphomicrobiales; family Hyphomicrobiaceae; genus Hyphomicrobium; species Hyphomicrobium sp. ghe19. Next base: position 2,441,385 of record NZ_LR743509.1, read on the forward strand.
TTCCACGAGCCACTGTCACGAACGAAGATGCCGTTCGTCTTCTTCCAGGCACCTCCGACGCGCGTATGATGGGACATTTACGCTTCCCGCTGGAACCAGAAATCACCGTCAGCACCACCGGACGGCGCAGCGGTCGACACCGTGAACGTCGCGCCTTTCCAGAGATCGGCATCGAGGCCTGTACCTGCACCGTCGACGGTCTTGATCTTCGTCAGGATGTCGGCCGCCGTGTAGCTGGTGGCATCGAGCTTGGCATTGAGCGCCGTCTGCAAGCCGGTGACATCCGAGACGGCGTGCGAATGCGTCGAAGCGGCCTTACCCGCGAGCGCAGTGTTCACCGAAGTCAGGTCTGCCTTGGCGTCAAGAGCGGTCTGCAAGCCCGTGATCGTACTGATCGCCTGGCTGTGCGAGGCTGCCGCCTTGCCATCGAGCGCAGTCTGCAACCCGGTCACGTCACCGATCGCGTGCGTATGAACGGCAGCGGCTTTGCCATCGATGGCCGTCTGCAGGCCGGTGACGTCGCTGATCGCGTGCGAGTGGACCGTATTCGCCTTACCGGCGAGGCCTGACGTCAATGCGGACTGATCTGCCTTCGAGCCGAGAGCAGTGCTGACGGAGGCAGCATCGGCCTTCGCATCGAGAGCTGTCTGCAATCCGGTAATCGTGCTGATGGCTTGCGTGTGCGATGCCGCTGCCTTGCCGTCGAGAGCCGTCTGAAGACCCGTAACATCGGCAATGGCGTGCGAGTGTGCGCTTGCAGCCTTCCCGTCGAGGGCGGTCTGTAGGTTCGTGACGTCGGCGATGGCGTGACTGTGCGTCGAGTTCGCCTTGCCAGCGAGACCGGTCGTCAGAGCCGTCTGATCAGCCTTGGCATCAAGTGCCGTCTGGAGCCCGGTAATCGTGCTGATCGCCTGCGTATGCGAAGCGGGGGCCTTGCCGTCCAGCGCAGTCTGGAGACCGGTCACATCGGCAATAGCATGGCTGTGCACCGACGCGGCCTTGCTATCCAAGGCGGTCTGCAGGCCCGTCACGTTGGCGATCGTATGCGTGTGCGAGGTCGGAGCCTTGCCGTTGAGAGCGGCCTGGGTCGCGGTCGAGATCGGCTTATCGGCGTCCCTCGTGTCGTCGACGTTCGACAGGTTCAGGGTCTGCAGCAGGTTCAGCGCCGGGATGTCACCCGTCAACCCGGCAACCGAGTTTACCGCGGTCGCTTCCGGCCCCTCACCGCCGCCCGAGGCGACGTTCTCGATGACTAGGATTTTGGTCATTGGACAGCCACCACCTGGAGAGCAGCTGCGCTGACCTGATTGACCGGCAGGCCACCGTCGTTCACGGAGGCGATACGGATGAAGACGCCGGCCAGGAGCGGACCAACGGGAACGGCATACGCGCCTGCGCCCGTGATCCCTGTGACCTGCGGGATTTCACCCGTCTGGGTCTTGATCGTGTACCAGGTCGTGCCGTCGACCGAGGTTTCGAACTGGATGCGAGCCGCAGTCCAGCCTGCCGGCACGATGATGCCGACGATGGTCGCACCGCTCGGATTGATGACTTCGCTGACGGACTTGCCAGCATCGATCTTTGCCGAAAACACGGCGCGCGGCGCATCATCACCGCGTCCAGCATTCTGTGGAAGCTTAACTGTCTTGGCCATGACGCGCTCCGGATTTGCAATTAATTGCACACTACGGAAACGCGGCTCGACGTCAAACCACCCGGTGCGTCGGCGGCCCACGCCTTGTGAGCGTGGGACCAACCTTGTCGCCTTATCGGGTTACGATAATGATGGCGGTTCCTGCAGACGGTGGTACGTCTGACAGGGTTATCGTCATGTTCATGCTTACTCCTTCCGACCCCCATTAGTGGGGCGTCAGGAATATTTATGAAACCGCGTATTTTGACCCCGCGCCGGGACTCAAAACCGGGCCTTCGAGGGCCTATCTACGGGCCGTGCTTACGAAACACCGCTTTGTCCCGGTCATGGCCCCGGCTCTGGCCAAGCTGCCGCCCACGGGTCCTGAGTGGCTTCACGAGATCAAGTTCGACGGCTGGCGTACCCAGCTGCACGTCGAGGACGGGTCTTATACGCTCTATTCCAAGAACGGCGCTGATTTTACTAAGCGTTTCAGACAGTTAGCTGGCGTCGTCGAGACCCTGCAGGTCCGGCGGGCCATCATCGATTGCGAGCTGATCGCCTGCGACGAGAGCGGGATGCCCTGCTTCCAGACGCTCATGACGCTGGGCAATCGGGCGACGCTCTGTCTGGTGGCCTTCGATCTGCTGATGCTGGACGGTGTTAACTTTATGAACCTTGGCATCGAGGAGCGGAAAGCTGCCCTGCAGCTCATCGTCAAATCGACCAACACCACCCGCTTCCAGTTCTCGGACGGCTTCGACGACCCTATCGCCCTGCTCGAAGCGTGCTCGCGGCTGAACTTCGAGGGCATCGTTTCGAAGCGCCGCGGATCGCTGTACAAATCGGGTCCGACCAAGGAATGGCTCAAGCTCAAGACGGCCGAGTGGCGAGCCACCAACAGACGACGCTGGGAACTCTTTCAGAAATGAACCACAGCCATTCCCAGCAGATCAAACCACCTGAGGACGGGCGACGACGGGACGCCTGGCGTGCGGCTGCGAAGGCCTACCGGGAGCACTACAACGAGGGCGCTGACGGCGCGTACAAGGCTGCCGAGAAGGCCGTGCTCGCTCTCCTACCCGACCTCAATCAGGAACAGGCGAGTGCCGTCGCCGTGGCCGCTGTCTCGTACGCCTCGCAGTATCACGCGGACTGGCTCTATGCGCTCTACGAGCGGAAGCCGCGCTAACGGCCCATCAGCTTATCAATGCGCTCAGTGAACTCCCACTTCAGCACTCTCATGCGGTCGTAGGAACGGACGAACTCCGGGTCCTTAGCATCGGAGCACGTATCCAAATACTGCTGCAACCGGTCCATCTCTTCTTTGATTTCGTGAGTGGCCATCTCAGCCACCGGCCTAAAGTTGGTCATGCAAAATTCCCGCAGGCAATACAGCGTCTGAAATTAATTGCAGACACGAGTCTTGCAACTAATTTCACAAACTGACCCACAATTAATTAATATCCGATCGACTGCATCACTTGTACGGACACCATCGCTTTCGGGTGCTCCACCTCCAGTTCGTTCTGCGCGAAGTCCTTCGCTTCGTTTGCGTCACGAGCGAGGACCGTCACGAAGCCTTCTTTCTCCTCTGCGTAGCCGAAGCCCGCATCGAGGACGTGATACTTCGCCAGATAGACGTACTGCTTCACTCCTTCGACTCCTCCAACAGGACTGGCGACTGGCCTTGCAGCGCTTCTAGCCCGGTGCGGGTCAGGACACCCTGAATGTAACCGTGGACTTCGGACTTCATCTTTTCGACGGTCTCCTCGACGTGCTCATCGAAGCTCCGAGCGACGTACGGCAGGTTGTGCTTCAGCTCCGTGATCACGCTGTTGACCGGACCCTTCAGCGTGTCCTTCTTGGCCTTCGGGAGCGGCATGTCCTCGATCGTGTTGATCAGCGTCCTCAGCTTGTGCAGAGCGATGTCGAGCTTGCCGGCGAACTCGGCACTGTACTGGGCGGTGCGGTCCGGGATCGGGAACGACGGCACGTAGCCATGACCTTCTCGGTAATCGATCGTGCATTGAACGCCTTCCCCGACATTGAGCGCACTCACGAACGTCGCCCACTGGGCCTCTGATAGGCTGATCTCAAACAGCTGTTTCTTGGCATACGGCCAATCCCGGCTCAGGTCCCGGTTCAGCTCCGAGGCGCTCAGACGGATCGTGATGTACGCGTTGTGCTCGAAGTCGGAGCCGTAGAGCGTGCGCCTTCCCGAGGTTCGAAATGCGCCGAGCTGGCCAAACGCTGGATGCGTCATCCGGATGCCACGGTCTGTCTTCTCGACTTCGATTTCCTGTACTGGTCTCATATCGTTTCATCCATCACATAGACGTACACCGGCCCACCATTCGGCACACCGATCAGGCCCAACCTGTTCCACTTGTTGACGAGCATCATCAATGCACCCGGCCCCACCATGCCCATCTCCTGGTAGAGCTGCTCACCCGTGATCGTCTTACTCTCAGACGTGATCTCGGTGCCTTTGATCGCGTTGCGCGTGTATCGGTAGCTCATAGCGCCAGCATCCTCTCGACTTTATGCGGCAGCCCTTCCTTCACTAAGTCCTCCTCCAACTTCACGACGAAGAGTGCGTACTCATCGAAGCGGGCCTGCTCGGACTCCGTGAAGCCTTCCGAACTGGTTTCAGCCCACGACCCCAGGTCGTCGAGCATTCCGTGCATGACTTCGAGGCATATGCTGAGGGTCGGTTTCGGCACGAGCTGCACTCCTTGCTGCCCTGAAATTAATTTCAACGACGACCTACTCCAACGCGAAGCCAAGGCCGCCGCACGTAGGGCACATCTCACCTTCGTCGTGACGGGACGCCCTAATCTCTCCGTATCCGGAGCATTTCTCGCAGACGACGGGGACGACCTTCGTGTCGGCGACGATCTTCTGCCGGAACAACGGGTTCTGAAGAGCGTGGGCTTCTGCTGATCGCCTACTCATCGGTGTTCTCCTCGATCTCCTCCACGAACGAAACCTCGCACTTCACAAGCTCACTTTCATCGGCGAGCGTCATGGCTGGCGATAGGCTGACCTCGGGCAGGTCCGGATCGTCGAACTGCTTGCCGGAGATCGGCAGGTCGGGGTCATCGTCGTTGTCAAACTCGAACGACCGATCCTTGGCAGCCGCAAGCATCTTGGCCTTGGCCTCCTCCTCACTCTCAGCCTTGACGTAAACGGTCGCCCATATCGGAACGTCGATGCTGTAAATGTTCATTTCTTGGGCTCCTCATCAGGGTCGAGCGTGATCTCGATGCGGACGCGAGCATCCTCACCGTCAATCTTTGTCGTTGCTGTCAGCGCGATCGAAGGCGAGGCGACGCCTGGTTCAAAACCAAGCTCCTTCATGCCTTCCCGCAGTTTCGGGACGACCGCCTCACAGAGCTGCCTGAACAGCTTTGGCGGGATCGAATACGCCGTGTCCTGCAGGACGCTTTTCATTTTGCTCATGCTGCGACCGCCTTCAGTTCCTTGATCTGCTTCTCAATCTTGCTGATCTCGGCCAGAACGCCCTTGCGGCGCGGGTTCGAGTACCAGAAGTCGTCTGACATCGACTGACAGAAGTCTGTGTCCTCCCAGGAGGCGAGTTCGGCTTCGAGGGCGGCAATGCGGTTAGCTTGCATGTGACTCACTCCAACTTTGCAATTAATTGCACTCAGTGCACCAGATACGCGATGTACAGGCGGGTTCCGACCACTGCCGTGATCATCTCGTCGTCCTGGTCCTGGATGCAGGCCGGGTTCTTCTGGATCATGCCGACCACATACTTGACCGTCGACATCTTCACCTCGTCCCGGTCAACCGCGTAGCCGCGCTTCTTCGAGGCGTAATCAACGTGATCGGGGTGATACACATGCTTGCCGGCGCAACCGCAGCAGCACTTGCCGTCCTGGCCGTAATACACGCTGGAGACTTTGGAGATGTCGATCATGACCGTTCAATCCTTGGTTGGTCAGTGTCTATAATCTTACGATCTCACTGGCCGGCTGCGGGTCAAGGATAAAGCGACTGGATTTGCAATTAATTTCACTGTGCCTCTACCATACGAAAGCGATCGGGTGCACCGCTCGTCAGGATGTGCGTTTCGAGGTACTGTTGGGCCTCATCTTCAGTGAACACGTACGGCTCACCGCGGGACGGACGCACTGGCTTCCAGACCTCGATCTGGTTCTCGCGTATCCTCACTTCGACATGGAAGCGTTTCGTGTGCAGATGGGCAGACATTCAAAACTCCACCGGATCGTCACCACCGACGCCGTGGCTCCACGCAGCCGGGTTGGCGAAGAACTTTTCGAGATAGACGTGCAGCATCTCGTCTACGAAGCGGGCATACTCCACCCACGGTTCGCCTCGAAATTGCGTGCTTTCCAATACTTTCTCGTACTCAGCATCGAGCGCGGGATTGGTGCCGTCCGGCTGCTCAAGATGTCGGAATTTGCGCCATAGGTGCCACGCCTTCATGGCATCGTAAGGCGCGGTCATCTCTGTCTTACGCTCGCGCATCTGTCGACCGACGAACGTCCAAAGGGCGAATGCAAGCTCAGTATCGAACTTCTGGTCAGCCATCACCCGTACCTCTTCTTGTGGTCGTTGTAGCCTTGCATGTACGCCGCCTTCTGCATCGCGGTCCAGTGGCCCCACGGGTTCGGAGCCCAGCCATAAGCACGATGCGTCGAGCCCTGTCGTTCGCACATTGCGAGCGTCGGGTTCGTCTGCAGCCGCTCTTCGAGTTCGGCGTAATTGATCTCAGGCATCGATCTACTCCACAAGCCTGAGGTCTTCATCACACGGGGGCGTATCGTCGATCGGGTCGTAAACGAAGGCTGTGTCGAACTTCTCACTGTTCCCGTCCTTCCAGGTGACGTTCGTGGTGCCGCTCTTCACATAGAACGACTCAATATCATCGAGCGTTCTGCCTTCTGGCAGGTCGAACGCTGACGTGCCGTACACCTTCGTCGCGATACGCACTTCCACCTTAGACATCACTCTGGCCTCATATGCACGATGGCTGCCACCTCGCCTGTCACCTCGGCGTCGAACTTCGGTCTGACACCCTTCCAGATCGGGAACCGCGGTCTGCCGTTCACACCGATGCCGTTGAACTTGAACGTCACAAGCTGACCGGGAAGCGTGTCTCTCTGTGACCAGAGCTGGGCGACTTCTTCATTCGTGCCGCCAGCTGCCAGCGAGAACTCGACGACCTCCTTCCCGTTGTTCCAGCGGACATCGACTGCACCCAGCGTGCCGTTGGCGACCTTGCCGGCCTTGGCTGTCGAGCGCTTCGTGTGGCCGAGTTCATCGACCTGGGCTTCGTTCGTGTTCGTCAGCTGCTCGTGGACGGCCAAAATCTCGCCTTCTGCGTCCTCCCAGAACTTGACCTTCAGCATCCACTGCTCTCTGAGCGTCGAGCGGCCATACTTGTACGGGCCAGACGGGCATCTCAGGATCGCACCTTCATAGCCTTGCTTGTACCAAGTCTCGCTGACCGTATTGGCGTCGTCGGCCGTGCGGATATGCGAATGCGTAAGCAGCTTCACATACGGCAAGTTCAAGTCCGCCACCTTGTTCTCGGCATCCCTGTGCCGCGTCTGGAACGGGGATGCCGGGCTTGAGAAGTCGTCGAACACCCAGAACGTGAAGTCTGGTTCACCCGAGCCCTTGCCTACTCCCTTGGCCGTGTTCGTGAACACCTTCGGGTCGTTGGCCTCGCCCACGATCAGCTCGCCATCGAGGCCATGAGGCAAGCCTGTGAGCTTCTCACGGACGAACGCGTTCGGGATGTCGAGGAACTTACGGGACTTCGGGACTCCATCGACGATCAGACATCGGAAGCCGTCGAGCTTCTGGGAGATCATCTTCGGGAACGTCACTTCCGTGTACAGGTTCGGTATCTCGCTCAAGGCGAGCATGGGCTTCAACTTCTTGGCGGTCATGCTTCTGCTCTTTCGGTTAGGCGGCGAGGCCCATGTGCTGCTGCCACTTCGAGTGGAGACACTCAGCTGCGAATGACATCGTCGACTGACGGGCGATCGAGTCGAACTCTGAGAACGCCGACCAGACCGTCCGCTGCGTGTGGCCGATGCAGTAGTTCAGACCGCGGTCGCAGGTCATGACGGGCTCACGGACCGTGCGCTTCTCGACGAGGCCAACGTGCTTGCCGGTGGCGCGATCGATCACGTCGTAGACCGAGATTTCACCTTTGCGGGGGCTGAGCTTAAAGGGTGTCATGACCGTTCAATCCTTGTTGGTCGCTTGATGAAACTATCGTCTCACTGAGCGGCACCGGGTCAAGTGAAAGTGCAATTAATTTCACTCGCCCGAGCAAAAAAAAGAACGCCCCTAGTGCGGAGCGAGCTTCAGGATTGCGAGGATCAAGCCGGCAATGCCGACAGTCTGGACAAGCAGCGCCTGGTACAGCTTCGTCGTCAGCTCCGAGAGCTTGGCGTCCAGATAGTCCTTGGTGACATACTTGTCGTCGAGCATGGTTTCGATCGCCTTAGCGTGAGCCGTGGCGATCTTAGGCTCAATTCCTGCTGCTGTCAGCTGGTCAATGTAGGTCGCCAACTTCACTGCTGGCCCTCCTTCAGCTTCTTGGCTGCGAGCATCCGGTCAATCGAGGCTTGCATCCCGCTGTCGCGCTTAGCGCCGGGTGCGAACAGGTCGTTCATCAGGCGGTTCAGCTTCTTCTGCTTCTTGAGGGTCATGATCATCACTCCTTGTTTGATCGCTTGACCTAACTATCGTCTCACATGACGGCATCGGGTCAATTGGAATGTGCAATTAATTGCAACGCCTGCCTAAAAACTCGAAGCCGACCGGCGGCTCCATAGCCCAGCGCTCCTTGCAGAGTTCGTGGTGGCGCTTCACCTGATCGGGCGAACATTCATCGTACGGGATCGCCTCGATCTGAGCCAGCTCTTCATCGATGGCCAGCAGCTTCTCTTTCATCTTACCCACCTACCGCTTCCTTCAGGACTTCGAGCACAATGTTGGAGACTGCATCGCCGGCTGGGTACAGCTGGTGCTGGCCGAGAGCGATGTCGATGACTTCATCCTTGCTGATCTCGATGCCGAGGTCGAAGTCGACTGCCGAGACTGCGTTGTAGAGGTCGATCCCGTTCAGCTTGCTGATATCGATCATCGCCATTCACTCCTTGTTTGGCCGCTTGATAAAACTATCGTCTCACTGGGCAGCTACGAGTCAAGTGAAATGCAATTAATTGCACTCGCCTGCTCCTTAGTTTGCGAGGCCGAGGCGCTTGGCGTCTGCCTTGGCGAGCGTCTTGTCCAACTGGTGCTGGCGAACAACCGGGAGCGTCTTCAATGCGGTCACAGCATCACGCTTGGAAGCGAACATGCGGCCGAACTCGCGCATTGCCATGCAGACAACCGTAGCATCGTCCATTGCGCCGAAGTTGCGGGGATTGGTGCGCGTCGTCTTGGCGAGGTCAACCGGAGCCATAGCAACCGGAGCAACAGGAGCGCGGAGAGCAGAGAAGCTGTGCATCGTTTCAATCCTTGTTAGATGCCGTTGTTTGATGATCTATCGTCTCACTTGCCGGCTACAGTGCAATAGAAATGCGACTGCCCACGCATTATTTTGCAATTAATTTCACATTCTGCTTAACGCCGACGCAAGAGAGCCCCGAGCTGCAGACTCAGGGCTCTCAAACACCATTCCGGGCGGTGCTTTGGAAACGATCAGGCCACGTACATGCTCTATCTACGGGCTGAATACCGTCAGTGGCGAGCTTGCTTTTATGCCGGACTGACCGAGCGCCTGTCCGTTTCCTTGATCTTTCTATCGTCTCACTTGACCGCATCTGGTCAATGGGGAATTTGCAATTAATTTCACTCACTCGCCACGATGCAGCTGGATCAATGACCAGACAAGAGTCGCCGGGGCAGTGACTGGCCAGAGCAGTGCCAGCACGACGAGGTACTTGAACAGTTTGTCGTCCCCAGGCTGATCAGCGACGTGGAGCAGCGTGACGATAGCGCCCAAGGCCCACAGATAAACAATCACCCATTCCATCATACGATCTCCAGCTGGTACTCACGGTCCAAGAGGATCGTCTCGTAATTCTTCAGTCCGAACGCCTTCAGGGCTTCGATGATCGCCGTGACGTTCATCTGCCCGCACGTATAGAAGTCGAGTTGCACGAGCACCGGGTCGGTCTTGTCCCAGACGTGGATCGCGACGTGGCTCGTCTCGATGATCACCACACCGGACCAGCCTTCGAGCATCGGGCGATGGCAGTAAGCAACGTGCGGCCCAGACATGATCTTCATGTTCTGCGTATCGATCAGGTTCTCCAGCCAGTGCGTGAACTGAGCGTCCTGATGCGGGTGATACCACCAGTCCACCTCGGCTCTGATGATCACCTGCTTGTGTTCGACGGGCGGGTGCAGACTCATCGGTTCAAATCTCCTTCTATGGCTACGATCTGCAGCAAGTCATCGATCTGGGCGGACACGTTCGGCCAGTGGTTCTGCTTTGCTAGCTCCGATACGGCGACGCTCACGGAGATCAGCAACTGTCGTTCGGCTTCAGTCATGGATCACCTGGACGATCGGCAGAGGCGTACTCGCGCACAGACGGGTGATCACACGGTACGGATGCTGCATCTTAAACAGATGGCGGGCCACGTCTTCGCTCTCGGCGTCGACATGCGAAGTGCCGCAGTCGCGCGTGTACGTGCCTCTCCAGGCGAAGTAAAAACGGGTCTTCATGCTACGAGGTCCAACTCTACAGGGTCTCTGAAGCCGCGCTCGTGCAGGCCGTGCAGCAGCAGGTCGCGCAGCTCCTTGGTATCGATCGAGGCGCGTTCGATCCGTATAACGTAACGGCCCGTAAAGACTGAAACGAGAACATCGGTGACGTGCATCTTGTGGGCATACGAGAACGCGATGGCGTACGGGACATTTCTGAGGACGTCGGTCATGGCATCCTTCAGCTTCTCGGCGTGGACACGCATACCGAAGCGGTCCCAGGTGATCGGAGCCGTCGTCACGCGCCGTCCTCGACGAAGCGGATGAACGTGACGATCAACGCGAAGACGGCAAACCACGGATAGCCGGCAACGAGGCACATCAGTGCGAACAGCAGGCGTGGCCAGAAGAACAGAGCGACCAGCGTCACCACGTACATTGCAATTAATTGCAAAGCTTCGATCATCAATCCCTCCATTTGGCCTTACGACGTTCGATCTCGCGCTTCACGCCCCGCTCGCCGATGCACACGATACCAATAATCGGCAGCGAAACCCCGAACACGATCAACCCAATTTCGAGCATTCTGCTCCTCCATGTGTGCGACGAGCTGCGTTAGCAAAGCGTCCTTGCGTTCGAGGTCCTTGTCCTTCTCCTCGACCAGCTCACGGGCCATATCGAGGGCGGTCGCCATACGGAGCATCAGTTCGGAGAGCGCCTTGGCTCCATCCGGCGTGTAATAGACGCGCTGATTGATCAGGAAGGCGACATCGAGCGTGCGCCTGATGTTGGCCACGACCTCGACCCAGCTCTTCGGTTCACTCTCGGGGTCGCTCTCCGGTTCAACGGTCATCGCTTCCTACCAAAGAACAGCGTGATGCCGAGGCAGATCGTGGCAGCTACTATCTGGCCGACCAGCATCCCAGACCAGAACGACTGATCAACCAGCTCAACGCACGTCATGGACGACACCACTGATCATCGGTGCGTGCTGTACACGCTGTTCCATCTGGCTTGTGAAACCTGCGTAGTTCACGGTCACACCCACTGCGGCTCCTGAGATCAATCCGATCAGCACGTAGAACCACAGAGGCGGTGCCGTCTGTCTGACTGCTTTCGGGTATTCCGGTCCGAGAATTACTGATGGCAGTTTGTTGCCCGCGTACCTGCTCATAGTCTCACTCCTTGATGACTTACCTTGAGCGTACAGTTTTTGCGGTCTTTGTGCAATTAATTGCACGGAAGTGATTAATTGTTGGCGGGTGAAATTGGCCTTAGTCGACCTGTCCTACTCGATGGCCAATTGGCTACTGTTGGCTATTCGATTTGCCATGCTCTTCAGCGAGACCGAGTGCCTCCCAGAGAGCGTCGAAGAGCTTCTTGCTGCCCACGTAATGAGAGTGTTCGGCTCTGAGCAATTGTTGCTGAGCGGCCTTTGCAGCTCTCTGGTCGGGATAGGACAGGGTGAGTGACCCTGCCCCTTGTCCCGGTGTCAGTATCCTGAACCTGTATGCGTGTGTTCCTGGGTGTGAGGCCGATTTGATCTTCTGAATGCGGCCCACGAACACCAAGGTGCTTTTCGGCTCTCTACTCATACTGCCAAATCTACGATGTCGCTCTTCTTGCTACCCTTCGTCGTGAGGACTTTCGTCTTCATGATACGGGCGTGCTCCGGGTTGTTCTTCATCCAGAGCCGCGCGTAATACGGCGAGTGGTTCGAGTTGAGCTTGATCTTGCCGTCTGAGAGCACGGGACCAAGCTGCCGCCGAATGTCGTAGAAGGCATCGTTGGCCGACACTCTCTGAATGCCGCGAGCGATCTGTTCATTCACGAACTTGTCGAAGGCTGCGTAGACCTCGGGGTGTGCTTCATGGAAGGCGAGGAACTGCTGTTCCTTCTGAGTTAGCTGCATGAGGTTCTGCCTCTGGTTTTCTGATCGGGACACGTTCTACCTGCTGACCCTCTTCTGTCTCCAACAGGGCCGTGGCGTTGTGCTGCGTCTTTGGTGGTTCTGGGTCGACGTTCGTGGACGGGATGACGATCGGTTGCCCCAACAGGTCTGTGCGGCCCACGAGCACGTCGATGGCGCGGATCGAGGCCTGCATCCCTCTGACGAGGTCGTTGAACGTGGCGAAGTCGCGAATGAGCTTCGGGTCATTCAAGGCGTGCATCAGCAGCTCGCGCTCTTTGTTGACCTTGCTCTCAAGGCCCACGAGCACACTACGGAAGTCTGCCGGCATCGGGGGCGGAGGCGTATCCTTGACTTCAGGGGCTGGAGCCTCTGGTGCTGCCGCCGAGGGCTGCGTATCTGTCATCTGTCTCTCCTAGTCGTGCAATTAATTTCACAACCAGCACAGCACAAAAAGTGACCGGAGAACAGTGCGTTCTCAGGTCAACTTCTTGATTAGCTTAATCAGCGCTTCTTCTTTGTTGGTTAGACCGCCATTGCGACCGCGGACGGCTCCGTACTTAAGGAGCGCCTTCTCGTATCGCTGGTAGTCTTCGGGGCTGAAGTAATGCAGTACGGCGTGATGGTTGGCGACAGGTTCTCCGCCAGCCAAGAGTATCTTTAGATCGTGCGCTGAGTTGTTCTCTGCCAACTCCAGCAGTTCTTTCGCGTTCGTCGCGTCGATATGCTTTGCCAAGATGTTTGCCTTCGTCCAACCAATCTTCATGAGACGGTTCTTCGAAACAGACAGTTTCCGGAAAGCCCTGTCGATCTCTACGAGATAGTAAATCTTCCGACGCCCCAAGCTGGAGCGGCTTATGAATTTCTGAAACTCATCTGGGTAGCTGTCCAGCATGTCTCTCAACACGCGGGCTACGTCCATAAAGTTATCGCCTACCTTGTCGTAAGACATCGCCTTCTCGAAGAGGGCGGCTGCCTCGGTCATGAACTCCTCCATGAGTGACCTGAGCACATCATAGCGCAATTAAATTCACACGTCCCTCCGAAAAACTTGACCGCATGGCCTAGTCCCCAGACAAAACGTACGTTTCCTTAAAGCTGGTCAATAGCTGCCAACGTCGTACTCGTCGTGAAGTCAGGCACCATCAGCTCAGAGGCTAGGCTTTTAGCGTAGTCAGTGAAGAGGTTAAGCCGGCCAGATGATTTGATCTCTGTGCCGCCTAGTACGCGGTTGATGAACTCCGGATACCCTATGACCTTGACGCCGCGCTTGGCTGCATTCTTGGCTTTAGTTGTATCCGTCCTACTCGCAACTAGAAGCTCCGTGTCTGTTCTGACTGAACTGTGGACGATCAAATCGAACTCATGACAGGCGTCGATTAGATCAGCCCGGTTAATGGATTTTCCGTTTCCATCCATCGCCGGTCCAGTGAAACAGACTCGCATCGCACTTTCTCTCGCTAAATTGCTGTGTTTCTTGCGTTTAAGATGCTCCCTGCCGGCGGCTGGTCAATGAAGCCGGCTATTGAATTTAGTTATACTTTATAAAGACTTAAGCTCCGAAACCAGACCACGTTTCTTAGCTACGGCTGCACTCATTTTGAGCGCGATCTTGTTCCCGTCCTTCTTCTCCCATCCGAGCAGCGTGCTCTTGCCGAACGCCATCTGTTTTCCATTGTGGAACACCGTGATGTACGTGATCCCCTCGCCGACTAGATCGAACTCGAACAGGACTTCGCCTTCTTTAAGGCCAACAACGGACACCGGCTTCGATGTCGTGATGACCGGCTTCGGTTTTGCCGGTGGCATATAGTCCGGGCAGACTGTGATCGGCACGACCTGATAGCCCTGAGGCAACTGAACGACTCCGTGCTTCTTACCCTTATAGGTGGTCAGCCTCTCGGCAATTAGCGAGGCTACATTACGCTGGGGATAGATCATTGGTTCCGCTGGAAGTGCACTCATCATCACATCCTTGTTCATGAGTTACCGGAAAACGGTACCTGAGACCGGAGCGAGTGCAATGGAAAATGCAATTAATTGCAAAATAAAAATGGCCCAGGTCGGGCAAACCTGGGCCAAGTCAGACCGGAGGATATCGGGGAGGAACCTCCGGTCTCGGGGGACGTCGTGGTTCGAGTTAGATAGACACCTCAACCTTGGCTTCAGGGAAAGCCTCCTCAAGAGTCTTCAGAGCTTGTTCTAGGCCCATCGTCTGGAGGCGCTTCTTGATGGTAACGCCCCCGAGGTACTCCAGGCAGATGTTCTCCAGGGCCACAGTATCGACGCTCGTGTTGCTATCGTCCTTGGCCTTATTGATTGCAGCTTCAATCGTTTCCTTCTGCCCTGAGTGGCACTTGAAGGTCTTGTTCGTGGTTGCAGATGGCGCTTGCGACTGGTCGGTGATCGCCGGCTGGTTCGCGTTCTTGGCTGACTTCACCGTCTCCATGAACTTGAGCTGCGGCTGGCTCTTCGCGATCTGGACCCACTCATCGACGTTATCGAGCGTCAGGATGTCGGCCAGCTCCTTGAGCTTCGCCCAGCCGATTTCCTTGACCTTCGACCACGGCACCTTGCTTTCGACCAGGTGGTCGTAGATCGAAATCCAGTACATCGCCTTGCGGTAATGGATGCCGTATTCGTTCTCGACCAGCTCGCGGAAGTGACCGTACGGCTCGTACCACTTGTTCTTCAGGATGACGCTCAGGACACCGCCGAGCTTGAAGTACGTCTTCTCCGTGTTCTCACTGAGGGCGGAGACGGTCTTACGAGCGTCCTGCTCGTTCATCGTCTCGACCTCGTGGACGATGTCGACGATCAGGTCATTGCCGTCGACGATCTCACCCGTGAGCGGGGCTGACTTCGGCTCGGCCTTGGCGACCGCCTTGGACTTCTCCTTCTTCGGCTTGGAGAGGACCGCTTCGACCTTCTCTGGCTGGGCGTCCGCAAAAGTGGACTCGACCGCCTCTTCGGTCGTGGTCGGGAGCGTTGCCGGATCAACCGTGCCGGTTGGATCGGTCGGGGTCGCCTTCTTCGGCTTGGCTGCCTTCTTCGGTTTCGCTTCGGGTGCGGGCGGGGCCGCGTCGACCTTCACCTCCTCGGCAGGCGTCTCTTCAGCCTGGGACCGCAGCCACTCCTTCTTCTTGTCCAGGTTCAGGGTTGCCCATTCCTTGGGTACGTCCAGGCTGTACTTCGTGACCAGCTCATCGATGGCCTCGATCGTCAGAGAGTCGATGTCGATATCGAGTTCGATCTCCTCCTCGGCCGCGGGTTGCGGCGACAATTCTTTCTCAACGGCTTCCTTCTTGCTGCCCTTCAGCAGCTCCAAACTTGCGGCGGTTTCGCCCATAGAACTATCCTCAATACTATTCGGGGCTCGGAATTTGATACCGGGTCACCACTCCTTGGTGCTTACGAAGGACTGTATCTGCTGTGCAATTAATTGCAAATGGAGTTCTCAGAATAAAGTGAAATTAATTGCAACGGAGCGGTAATTGCGCGGATAAAGCTAACATTTCCTTGCTTATACCATGCAACCGGTTCATCGAGGCGAGGCCTATACAAGCGAGCCCATAGGCGTCCGCTGTGTTGTTCGACTTGGACGTATGGCCCCAGCGCTTCAGGACCCACATCATCATCTGGTCCTTCTGAGCCGTCCCCTTGCCGGTGACGAACTTTTTGAGAACAGACGCCCTGGGATCGAGCCACTTCAAGCCATCGAGCATCATCAGGAAGCGGAGGACGCCGCCCAGCTCCACGAGCGGGACGACGGACGAGGCGTGACCAAGGTGGAGCGAGTAACCTTCGATGACGATCACGTCCGGCTTCAGTTCATGGATCGCGCTCATGATCTCCACTGCAATTAATTGCACGCGCTGAAGACCAGACGTACCCTTTGGCGCGACGATCTCACGCTCGAACACCAAATCAGGGTAATTGAAGTTTGACTCCCTGAGCGCCACTAGTCCTGTGCCGCTGATCGAGGGATCAATCCCGAGTGAGACGACCATTACGCCTTCCAATCGTATTCAGGCGGGTACTCACCTGAGAAACACTGCGACTTCACGGGGCAGCCGCCAGCCCGTTTGCAGAACGCGGTCGGGCACAAGCCGGCCGGCATACCGACCTTGCCGTCACGGAAGTCCTTTACGACCTTGGCGCGCTTTGCGAGGCTCTCGACGCTCGCATCGTTGCGCTTGATCTCGAACTCCTTGAACGGACTGAAGTTGTCGTACAGGCCCCACTTCTTCAGCTGATCGTCAGCACACCCGAAGCCGCCCTTCGACACATACAGGATCGTGGCGACCTGCGTGTTGACCTTCTTGGCGAACGGGTGATCGCTTTCGGAGATCAGACGGAGATACAGCTCCGTCCTCCACTTGTGCTCGGCGAGCGGAGCCTTCAGCTCCTTGAACTGCTCCTTGTCGATCGTCTTCAACTCGACGGCACGGTACTTCGGTTCACCGAGGCCCACGACCATGTCGATGCCGCAGCTCGCGCTGTTGTCGGCACTCTCGAAGCGGATTTCCTTATGGTCGAAGCGTTTCACGCCGCACGTCTTGCACGCGGTCGGGCGCGGCTGGAACTCGTGCAGCGTCCCGCAGGCGATGCACTTCCAGTGACAGATCGCTTTGTCCATGTCAGCGAACCAGTGGACGATATTCTTCTCCTGGTCGCGGCCGATCTGGAACGTCATGGCGCTCGATGCGTCGAGCCATTCATCCTTGGGCTTGGCGTGCGTGATGTCGGCGAGCGCGTACATGCGCGGACACAGGCCTTCAGGCTTCGTCAGCTCAGACGCGTGAAGGCGCGAGAACGGGCGACCGGGTGACGACGAATTCAAATGCTTATGCAGAAGGTACTTCACCGAATGCTTCGGCTGAAGGTCCTTCATCTTCTTCAGAAACTGAACCACTCAAAAATCCTTACCCGGCGCGTACAGCCATTGATGAACGGCCATAGCTGTCTGCTTAGCTTCCTTGCCGACGATGTGCAGATCGCATTTCAGCTCGGTGCTATCCGCACTCATGTGAAGACTGACGTTCTGGAACAAGACTCCGTGGGACCTCAGTGCGTCAAGGGCCTGCGAGACTGAAATCTTATCAGGTTTAATCTGACCAGCTAGATCGAGCCCCATGAATACCGGACCGCCGCCAAACTTGTTTATATGAGTGAGCTGCGTGTCGACATACTGGTCTACGTAGTTCTTGGGCACCACCGAGTCATCGACGTATGGCAGCGCGTGGACGTGCGTGTGCCCGAGAATACCGGCGGTCTGAACCGAGGGCGGGTCTTCCTTGAGCGCTTTTACGTGTGCGAGGAATTTCATGACTTCAGATGCTCCTCCCAGACGTGAAGCGGAACCATCACCCAGCTGCCATCACGGACGGGCGTGCCATCGGGATACGTGAACGTCACGGCGAGTGCCGGGCGCTTTCCCATGTTGCGGGCTTCGTGCGCGATCTTCGAGAGCCAGCCGAACTTCAACGTGACGCTGTCCTTGACCGTGCTTTTGGCTTCCATCAGGAAGTCGTCGATCTCGATGTCGCCCTTCGCACCCTCCATTGCTCCGGATGCGGGACGGACACGGCCGGCCAAGCGGCGAGCGAGCTTCCGCTCAGACTTGCGTCCGGTCTCCCCGATGCGGTTCTGAGCGCGGCGCAGGTACGGGATTTTGCTCATGCGCCATTATCGTCCTTCTCTTCGAGGAGGCCTTCCTCCTTCGAGATTTTGCCGATCAGCTCGGCGCGAATGGCGTTGGCGAACATCGGCTTCGACAGGAACTCTTCCTTGAACTCGGCCAGCGTCGAATACTCCGCGCCATAGACCTCCCAGCCTTTGCCGCTGTCAGCCTTCTTGGCGAGGCCGTACGTCTTCATCAGATCGAGGATCACGTTGTAATCGTCGGACTGACCGGGCTTCAGGCCTTTGTATGGGACCATTGCGACCGTGAACTTGCCTGACGCGGCGTAGATCGGAACCTTGTGCTTCTTGACGATGAAGGTCGTTTCCTTGCCGACCGGCATCGTCTCGGAATACTTCGGGTCCTTCAGGTTCTTGCCGTACAAGCGGAGGCGGATCGAGGACTGGAACAACGGCTTCTTGCCGCCGGGCTCGGTCTCCGGGTCGCCGAACATCACCCCGATCTTGTGGCTGATCTGGTTGATGTACAGCAGCGTCGGATAACGGTCTTCCTTCTCGGACTCGCTCAAGGCGAGCGTGGTCTTGCGGGTGAGCTTGCCGATGACGAGGGCAGCACCGCCGACGACGGCCTTGTCTGCGCTGCTCTCAAGCTCCGACGACGTGACGAGGGCTGCCAAGCTGTCGATCACCACGAGGCCACAGTCGGCCGCGTACATCAAGCTTTCAACCATGTCGACGGCCTGCTCGGCGAACGCCGGCTTGATGACGATGAGCTTCTTGACATCGACACCAAGCGCTGACGCCCAGGCAGGATCGAACCCGTGTTCCACGTCCACGAAGGCGCACGTCAGGTCGGGGAACATGCGCTGGTGGTTCGCAATCGCCAGGAACGCGCAGTTCGTCTTGCCTGACGACTCCGGGCCGAAGATCGTCGAGACCTTGCCCCGCGGGAAGCCTCCGCCGAGAGCCAGGTCAAGCTCGAAGATGCCGGTCGGGATGCGGTCGCTGTTGACGAGCTTCCCGCCGAACGAGCCAACGCCCTCACCGAAGTCTGACTGGAACTTCTTCAGCAGATCGCCGGCCGACAGCGTGGCTTCCTTCCCGGTCTTCTTGATTTTGAACGCCACAAATTCACCTGTGAAATTAATTGCACTGCCTGGAACGAAGACGAGGCTATGACTTCTGAGCCTCGATTTCCTCGATCATCGTCTGCATCTTCGTGTCGGTCCATTCCTTCGTGTAATCGAAGACCTGATCGATTTCGGCGTGCTGGCACTGCACCTTCAGGCTGACCTGCACCCGGACCGAGTTGTAGTCACCGAGGTTCATCGTGTAGCTGGCTTCAACACCAACTTCGCAGAGCGGATCAGACGTCGCTTTCTTCGAGACGACCTCGTCCGGCACTTCCACCTTCTCGCTGTCGTTCAGTTCGCTGACGACGGTGCCCTTGTGCTTCTCCTGCACATTGGTCTTGGCTTCCGGCTGCATCGGCTTCTTGAGTTTCAACGGCATAACTTTCTCCTACTCCATATCAATGACTTCAGCGCCAATCTGCGCGTACCACTTCTGACGTGTGCTCGCGTAACCCGAGAACACCGGGCTATCGTGATCCATGATGTCCATTACGATCGGCTGGTTCTTTTTCGGATGCTGACGACGGATGCGGCCGACCGGCTGCTTCACGTTCGATCTCGGCATCGCGAGAATGCAGGTATCTAGCCACGGAATGTCTGTGCCCTCGCCCATCATGGCGTAGGTCGTGAACAGGATCGGCTTCTCCGCTTCCTTGTCCCGCTGCTGTTTCTCAGCCTTCGAGGTGGCCCCGATGTAGAGGCCAATTTCCTTTCCAGGGACGCCGAAATGATCTCTGCAGGCCTTTTCAACGGCATGTAGGTGTTGATGTAGCGTGGAGAAAATCACGACCTTGCGGCTCTTTTTGTAACAGCTCTGCACCAGCTCACAGAGCAGCTGATTTCGCTGCGCGTCGTTGGCGAGCATTTTTTCGATGTGCGTCGTCTGGCCGGCGCGATGCGGGAGCCGAACGACCCGCTTCTGACCCGTCTGCTTGTCGGCTCGGAACACACGCGGGCATTCCCAGTTCGACGTGAAGCGCAGCACCTTCGGGACGAGCTGCTCGACGCCGGCCTTCGCGCGGATCGGGCCGATGTGCGAATAAACCAGCAGCTCCTTGCCGTCAGAACGCTCAGGCGTGGCGCTGAAGCCCAGACGCATCCGAGCGGGGAACATGTCGGCGACGGTCGAGAACTGCGTGGCTGCGACCCGGTGCGTCTCGTCGAAAATCACGAGGCCGAAGCCTTTCGTGATCCAATCCGGATACTTGTCCTCCTTCGACATCGACTGGATCAGGGCGACGCAGAACTTCGTGCCGATCACCTGACATTTGTCACCCCTGATCTCTCCGATCTCGTGAGGCTTCAGGCCGAGGAACTTTTCAGCTCCACTCAGCCACTGATCGTAAATGTCTTCCTTCGTCGTGATGACGAGCGTCTTGCGCTGCATGACGTAGGCAGCATGGAACCCGAGGACGGTCTTGCCCCACCCGGTCATGGCGACGACGACACCGCTCAAACGCTTCTGACAGAGGTCAGCGACCTCGTCGAACATCGCAGCCTGATAATCGCGCGGAGCCGGACCCTTCTCGAAGACGACGTGCTCGCCGTCCACCATCTCGTCGACTGCACCCACCGGGCAGAGCGCACGCGGCAAATGAATGACATTGCCATCGACACGGTACAGCGGCACGTCCTCACCGAAGCGCGACGTGAAGCGGTACTTCTTCTCCAAGCTCGGCTTGTACGGGTAAACAGCCGTCGCGCCTGTGCTCAGCGGTGTGTCATGCCTGATCAGTTCTGCGAGTATGGCCAATCCGTCCTCCTGACGGGCAATCGGGGAGACGGCGTTCGGTGACCGAAGCTGCCTCCGTCTCCCCTATGGTGCAATTAATTGCACATCCTCTCGACCGCGGGAACGTCGAAAGGCATTCTTGGTTACAGGTGGTCTGCGAGCTTACCGGTCGACGAGGACTTCGCGCCGATTGCGGACTTGATCGCCTTACCGACACCCAGCTCGATCAACTCTTCCGGCGAGCGGTACTTCAGCTCTTCGGCGTAGTTGGCGGGCTGAACATCATCCAGCTCCAGGCCGTACTTGGCAGCAATCTCGTCATAGCTCTCGAACTTCTCAACGAAGTCGAACTGATTGCCGACAGCAGGCTCCTTCTCGCCCGTACGGGACACATCGAACGTGCAGCCGGCGAGACCACCGCGCTTAGCGGCGAGCTTCGTCAGTTGCTTGATCGTGTTCCGCTTGCAGACGAACAGGCGGCGCTGGTTCTTGATCACCTTACCGGCATTCGGACCCTTCTCGATCGTGTGCTCGGAATGATCGATGACGGTCATTACCGCGACGAAGCTCGGGCGGTCGCCGCTTTCACACAACGGGCAGGGCTGCGAAGTGTCGGTCTCGGCAGTGCAGATAAAGTTCTGCCAGTTGCCGTTGATGCGGATCGTATGCTCGTAGAACATGTTCACGTCGAGCATACCCTCGGCATCGAGGTCACCGTCGAGGAACGTGATGCGACGGTCTTGGCCGTCCTGCATCCGGAAGCGCCACATCTTGCCGAGTTCAGCCTTGGCCATCTCGGCTTTGGCTTCTTCGTTCGAGAACGCTTCCTTAGCAGCTGCGCCTTTCTTCAAGAAGCCGACAGGGGTCGACGGTTTCTTGAAGCCAGACTGAGGTACGCTAGCTGCAGCCGACTTGCTGGCTCCAGCCTTTACAAATGACAATGCCATCACATGGCTCCTGGTTGCTATGGGGTACTATTTGGCTGCACGCTGATCTGTGCAGTTAATTTCACTCTACGACGAAGCCGAGTTTAGTCAACAGCTAGCGAGGATTTTGGGAGCACTACTTTGAGCGTGTCGTAAATTTCCGAGGGCGACATCGAGCCTGGGTCCTTCACACCATCGGGCGGCTGCAGGTGATGGATCAGGTAATCGGAGCCAAGCGCTTCCGTCACCTTCTCGCGGCCGGCGTCACCGCCCTTCCCGCGGTCGTACAGCGTGATCCATTCGAAGGCGGGAGCCATCCGCTTCAGCTTCTCAAACGACGGGTTGGCGAACAGCGGGCTGACGACGTTCTTGTAGACGGGCAGCACCGCGGCAAGGTCGAACGGGCCTTCCACAACGACGATCGGCTGCTCGAAGTCGACCCAGCGCTCTCCCAGCCAGACGACCTGATTGTGCTTCCCGGACTGCAGGTACATGCGATAGCGGAGATCAGTCTTTTCGAGCACGGACCGGCCGTGGAAGCCGACGAGGCGCTGCTTGAAGTCATGGACCGGGAAACAGACGCGCTTCTCATTCGAGTCCGCCCTGATCTGCAGGAAGTCGGCGGTTTCCTTCGAGACGTTGCGCTCAGCCAGGTACTGGACGGCGAACGGCACGTCCTGCCACAGCGGGAACGACTCCAGCCACCAGTTCGGGAATACGTGCAGGTCTTTCTTCGGCCCGAACAGCATCTCCTCGATGTCGGGCGTATCGAGTTCAAGCTCGAACTCCTCCTGCGCCTTCAAGGCGAGCGCCCCGGCGGTCTTGAAATCGGGCGTTGCTAGCGGGTTCAGCTTTACCAGCCGGCGCAGCTCCAAGACGATGTCTGAGAGCGTCCCATGCCAGCCGCACGCGAAACAGTTCGCCTGGGCGTCACCGGGCGTCGTGCGGATACCGAACACATGATCGGACGACTTGCCGTTCTCGTGCTTCCACGGGCCGAACGGGCAGTCCGAGATCACCCAGCCGGTGCGGGGCTGGCTTTTCGGGACGGTCGAGCCAACAGCCTCCAGGAACTCGACTGTCGGTCCCTTCTTCACGCCACGCCCTTCGTGTCAGTCGGTATTTTATGAACTTCAGCAGGCACGGACATGATCAGTGCCGAATTGGCGTTCAGCATCTCCATCGTGCACAGCTCGTCGACACGCTCGTTGCCTTCGATACCGCTGTGGCCCTTGACGTGCTTGAACATCACCGAGTGCAGCGAATAGAGCTTCACCAGGACTTCCCACAGGTCGCGGTTGACGACTGGCTGACCCATCGAATTGATCCAGCCGTTGCGCTGCCAGTTCTTCGACCACTGCGTCACGCCCTTGATGACGTACTCGCTGTCGCAATGGATCAGGATCGGCCGGCCGATTTCGAGGTGCTGCAAGACCTTGATGACGGCGGTCATCTCCATCCGGTTGTTCGTCGTGTTGAGCATCGGGCCGGAGACTTCCTGCATCGGCTTACCGGCCTCCTGGACCGTGTACGCCCAGGCTCCGATACCCTTCTTCGCGTCACAGCCGCCGTCCGTGTAGACGACGACAATATCGCTATCGACCTTCTTCGGCGGCGTAACCGTCGCTGCGATCTGCATGTCTTTCAGGAAGTTGGCGATGTCGGCAGCGACGACACCCGCATACTCCGGGTCGTCGACCTCGAACGCGACTGTTGTCTGGACTCGCATCACACCTTCTCGATTTTGAGCGACCGCTTCGTCCGTTCAACCTTGAGGACTTCCTCGCGCTGCGGAGGCGTCAAGTAATCGTCGATGTTCTTCAGCGTCACCGTGGCAAGCTCCATGAACAGCTTGTCGCCGAGGAACTTCCTGACTTTCGGCAGGTCCGTGATGCTGCGGGACTGACCCTTCGCACCGATCTCGGCTCGGAACCGGTCACCCTTGATGATGTCGGTCGCGTCGTCACCCATTTCGAGTTCGTCGACCATCTTTTGCAGCTTGTCGGCTTCGTCCTTGTACGGCTTCAGCTTCGCCTGAAGGTCCTTGATCTGCTTGTTGATCTTGATGGCTTCCGCCATCTGCGAGCCGACGAGATCGAGCTGCAGCTCCAGCGGTGACTTCACAGCCTGGACAGGCTCGAACGCCGGCTTCTTCTTGAGAACTAACGCGACCATCTATTCCTCCTGTTACGCGGCAAGTTTCACAACGGCTCCAGGGCCGCGCTGCACGGTGTCCTCAGCGGCCTCGCGGGCTTTCGACCAGCTGAAGTCGACAGTCTTTCGACCGGCCTTGACGCGGTCGAACGAGCCATTCGGATAAAGGACGCCGAAGATGCCCGGCTTGAAGCTCAGGAAGATCATCGAGATGTTGCCCTGGCTGAGCACCCGATGAACCTTCCAACCCTTGGCGACCATCACCTCGTAGGACGCCTTCTGGAACGGGTGAGCCTCAACCTCAGTGAGGGCGTGCTCATGCAGGTCTTCCTGGCTCAATGTCTTGCTGCTCATCTCTCAATCCTTGTTTGATGAAGTGTTGATTTCGATAACGTAGCTGATGCCGTGCGTTATGCAATTAATTGCACAAATAGGGTTTATAAAAACTGTAGCTCGCTGACGTCCTGCTCAACGATCTCAGTGAAGTCCATCAAGTTCCAATTCCAGTTGACGTTGAACGAGCCCGTCTCACCGTGTCGACCCTTCAGGATTTCGATCGTGCGGTGCTTCAGGACTTCAACGCTCTCCTCCTGGAACAAGCCCATGACGACGGAGGACATCTGGCCGATGGCGTCTGCGTAGGCGATGTCATCGAGGCCGATCTTCTCACCCTTCTTCGTGTTCTTCTTCGCTGCGGTACGTGCGAACTGCCAGGACGCGGTCACCGGGGCGAGCTGGGCGAGTTCCTTCTTGATCAGGTCGGCGTTCTCAGCGACGCGCTTGTAGCGGTCATGCTCGGTCGGGTGCTTCAGCAGGTACGCGCCGTCGATGAAAATGGCGTCGGGCTTCAGCTGACGGGCGAGCATCCACAGGTCTTCGACGGTCGCCGTCAGGTTGCCGTCCACGACGTAGAACGGGGCTTCGTAGCCCTTGACCTCAACGAGGCCCTTCTTGAGCTTCTTCAGGCTGTCGGTCGAGAGGCCGGCGTTCTTGATCTGACCGGCGGACAAGCCGAACGTCAGACCTGCAAGGCGCTGCTCGATCGGCAGCACGCCCATTTCCATCGAGACGAACATACGGCTCTGACTGGCGTCGACCTTACCGGATTTCTTCCAGCCGTGGAGCGCCGCGTAGAGCATGAACAGCGTCTTACCGATGCCTGGACGTCCGACCATCGAGACGACGTCACCCTTGACGAGCCCGCCTGCCGCCTTGTCGAACGACGGCCATCCGAACTGCAGACCGTAGTCATCGGGCGAATTGAACTTCGCGATGTAATCGGGGACGATCAGGTCGTACGCCTCACGGAAGTCGACAACCTGCTTCGAGTGCTTCCTGCCGGCGAGCGTCATGACCATTTCGGTCAGCTTCACCAGCGCAGCGTCCGGGTTCTTGTTCTCGGTCAGCAGCAGGTCGCTCGCCTGCTTCATCGCAGACTTGATCGAGAACTCCGTGTGCCGGAGCTGCAGCAGGTCGAGATAATACCCGGCTGGCTCCTTGCTCTGATGCTGCGGAGTCGTCAGGTCGAGACCGGTGTGCTTCTCGATCGTCGAGGCGTCCGGTATCGCCGCGTACTGCTTCACGAACTCGCGGACGAACTCGTACACAGGCTGCTCGTGGCCTTTGAACAGGTAATCGACCTGCCCGTATTCCAGGAGCTTCGAAACGGATTTGTCGGCGACAACAGCCGACATGAACATCAGGCCGAGTGACATCAGACCTTCACCCTCAGATAGAAATCTTCGATCAGGCGCTGGAAGCCGAGGCCGTATTCTTTCCCGAGCAGGTCGAGGTCCTTGACGTACAGGATCGTCTGCTTGCCGTGCATCTGCCGCTCAACGAGCGTGTCGTAGATCGCCGACAGCTGCCACTTCGCGATCATCCCGGCGTCGATGGACGTCAGGAAGAAATTCGGGATCAGGACACACGACAGGTCAGCGGCTACGTGGCCTGCTGAGGCGTCGACAAATGTGCCGAGCGTCATCATGCGGGCACGAATGAAATTCCGGACCAGAGCGCCCGTGATGGCGGCCATGCGCTGTTCGATCTGAACAGACTTCGCCTCACCCACGTAGCAGAGCCCGGCAGGCTGACCGCCGAGCTTGCGAAAGTTCTTCAGGTATTCGAGTTCGGCACCGCTGATCTCCTTCGGGAGCCGCGTGTAAATCCACTGCGGCAGGATGCCAGCGTCTTTGGCGAAGCCTTCGAGGTCAGCCACGAGACGCTCGTGGTGCTCCTCCTGCAGGACGCCTGTTGCGTACGGATCGATCATCAGTCCTCGTCGAACACCTTGAGCAGTTCAGCCATGTTCTTCGGCTTTTCTGCTGGTTTCGTCGCTTGTGAAATTAATTGCACGGGCTGCGGCAAAGAAAAGCCCTTAGGTGCTTCCTGCTCCTGCTGGGCTTTCTTGGGAGCGATCATGTTGGCAGCAATGCCAACGTGCTGCAACAGAAATCCGATCTGTGGTTTACTCGGCGTGTTCTTCCACCCGGCTTCGGCCTCCACACGCTTCACGAACGCGATCCAGTTCGGAACGACGTAGCGGACGACCTCCTCACCCTTCCCGCCAGAGCGCGTGTTGATCAGCTTCAGCTGGCCGATCTCCTTCATGGTCGGAGCCGGCACGAAGTCGCTGTACTTGCCGGCGACGAGCCTGACCCAGAGCTTCCCGAGAGGCATCGACCCGACATCTTTGCTCTTCGCTTGAGCGGCTGCTGCCTCGGCTACGGACTTGAACTTCTGCACCATCGTTAACCCTTGCTCCGCGCGGCGCGCTTTCCTCTGACCGTGTTACTTCCTCTGCTTCGCCCGCTATCGCGTGAGCGGGGTCGCGATGGAGCGAAGCGAAATCGCTACTCCCTGTAAGGTTCTCCTGTAGGTTCTCCCTGTAAGGTACTCCCTGTATATGAATGCGCCCTCCTGGGCGTATCCGTATGCGCCCTCTAGGGCACTATCAGGTGCCCTCCTGGGCGTCTCCGAATGTGCCCTCTGGGGCGTCTTCGAAAGTGCCCTCTTGGTCACCGACAGCGGCGTCTTCGAAGGCCTTCCAGAACTTCGGCGTGAGCAGAAAATGGTTCACGTTTCTCCCGGCAAACATGTGCCGTTCCGTGTCCACGAAGCCCAATTTGATCGGGGCAGCGATCCCGGTTCTGACCTGCTTTTTGCTCAGTCCGGTCTCCCATTGCAGCTCCTCGTAGCTCTTGGCGATCCACTTCCGGCCGTTGTGTTCGACCTTCGGAGGCCAGACCATCAGCCGGTACAGGATATGAGCTGCCGGGAAACTACCTTCAGCTAAGAGCAGGCAACGAGCCATGTGAGGACGCTTAATCTTCTTCGAGGCCATCGCCTGCTCCGTCAGTTTGCAATTAATTTCACGACTCAGTACGAGTCGTTGTCGTTCTCGTCTTCCGGCTCCTCGCCGCTCTCGTCGGCCTCGTCTTCCGACAGGGCGACCTTTTCCTCCTCCGGCTGATCGAAGCCGTGGGCGGCCTTGTAGACCTTCTTCAGCAGCTCGGCGTGCATACCGAACGTGCCCTGCGTGGCCTCCAGCTCCGACTTGAGGGCTTCGGATGCCTTCAGCATGGCCTCCAGCTGGGCAGCGAATGCGCCGTACGTCTGTTCGAACCAGGCGATGGCGGTCTCACGGTCGATCGCGAAGTTCTCCTTGCCGACGATCTTTTCGAGGTAGTCGACCATCTTCACGGCGAGCTTCGCATCACCGATGCTGGCTATCAGGACCTTCGTTTCCTCGGGCGAGTCCGTCGTGCCGGGGACGAGGATCGAAACCGTGGTCGAAGCGCGCTCCTTCTTGTTCTTCTCCCAGGTGACCGAAGGCCAAGCCTCCTCGTGCGTCTCCGGAAGCTTCTTGAAGCCTACGACGTTCGACTCTTGTGCCTGGAACAGGTCTCCAGCCGCCGCAGAGCGCAGTCTGGCGGCAAACCACGTTGTCCCCGGTACACCGAGCCTCTTTCCGTCGACAGCCGTCACGGGCTTAATGCCGAGCGCGAACGCACCGTTCTTGGCGAACGCCATGTAGTTCTTGTAACCCGACGTCCCGACCATCATCGGCACATCGATCTTGCGGGCAGTGGCGGTCATATTTTCACTCCTTGTGGGCTGACCTTCTTCATGAACTTGACTTGCTCGTACACCGCCTTCGTCAGGGCCGATTGAGCCCAGATTTCCGGCTGCGTTCCTTCGATGGACCTCGCTCTCTTCAGGGCAGCTTGGACATCGCTTTCATTCACGACCTTGATCTCCTTGAAGGTCTTCATCAGGCCGGTGATGAAATTCAGGGCGTCTGGCTTACCGAGACCGGTCATCCAGAACACTTCGTCGACACGACCCTCGCGGTACAGCTCCTTCGGGAGCGACTTCGCGTTGTTCGTGGTCATGACTACGAGGATGCGAGAACGGCGCTCTGCGAGCCACCACAACAGCTGTGAGAGCATTGCGGACGTGGTGCCGCCATCGTTGGTGCCGGTGGAAAACACCTTCTCGACTTCGTCCAGCAGCACGACGGCCGGCTCTTCGTTGTCGATGCGGGACAGGTTCTGGATCAGACGACCTTCTGACTCACCGACCCACTTGGACTTCGTGCCACCGATGTCGAGGCGATAGAGCGGGACACCGAGCTGAGCCGCAAGCCATTTGGCTCCTGACGTTTTGCCGGTGCCGGGCGGTCCATCGAACAGCAGGCCCCGAGGAATGAGACGAGGATCGGTTCCGGTCAGGAAGTACGAACGCTCCTTCGCAGTCCAATGCACAAGCGGGCTGGGCGGGTTGTAGAAGTCCTGCTTCGTATCGACCGGGGTCAAACCGTTTGCGCCCTGGAAACCGCTTCTACGGGTCTCCATGAGGCCATCCACAGTCAGACTGGCGTCACGCGCCATCGTCAGGCGGACCAGCTCGGCCGCTTCCTTGATCGTGCAGCCTCCAAGGCCGCGCATCAGCTCGTCGGCCTTCTTGTCGTTCTCAACGACGACCTTGATGAACTTCTTGACCAGAGACCGAGGCACCGGGACCTCCCCGGCATTGTACATCGGCTCCTTGATCTCCTTCGGATTGACGAGGATCAGCGATGACTCCGCCTTCACGAACTGACTGTACAGTTCGATCAGCGGCAGCTCGATCTTCGGGTTGCAGACGTACGTGTAAATCTGATTGGGTTCGATCTTGATCTGCGCCTGATACGTCATCGGCAGCTGACCGGTGATTTCATGCACAACGTCGTGCATGTTCATGACATCGCGCGTGAAGACGGCGATTAGCGGAATTTGAGCATTTACTGAGAGTTTTAGCACCGTGCTTTCCCATCCTGGAGACACGAGAGAACTATGGCAGCTGGGCTGCGGCTTGCAATTAATTTCACAGATAAGGGTTTAGATTTCGGCTTCCTGGCTGTCCTGCTCCCAGACCTTCCGGCTGAGCGCCTCACCGACACAGGCCGGCAGCAGAACGGGCTTGATCGGACCGCAATCGTAATGGACGACGGTCTCGCCTTCGGAGTCGAACGTGACGATGACGTATCCCGCCAGATCGGGGTGATCGGCCATTTCCAGGGCCACAGTCTTCAGTGCCGTCTTAAGCTCAGCTCGACGCTTTTTGTCCCGAAAACTCCGGTACACCTTGAGACTGACTGGCTTCTTTTGCACGGCGCAAATCCTCAATCAGAACTTTCGTCTCAGGCGGCAGCTCCGGCATCGGGATCGACAACAGATAGCGATCGTCGATACCGACCTTCCGCAGCTGGTAGCTGAGAAGGAACAGCAAGCAGCAGAGCGCATGAGCCAAGTTCGGAAGCCCGGTCTCACGGTCCTTGTCGATACCGATCGACCATTCGAACAGGTGCCTCAGCAGCGATCCGTACATCCG
Organism: Hyphomicrobium sp. ghe19; assembly: GCF_902712875.1. Taxonomy (NCBI): domain Bacteria; kingdom Pseudomonadati; phylum Pseudomonadota; class Alphaproteobacteria; order Hyphomicrobiales; family Hyphomicrobiaceae; genus Hyphomicrobium; species Hyphomicrobium sp. ghe19. Next base: position 2,471,116 of record NZ_LR743509.1, read on the forward strand.
CCGCCAGGACATGCCCTTGGCCCAATTATCCTCTGCGTACTTCACCTTTCCGACCAGCAGCACCCACGCGGTGACCCACAGGGCGTCGGCTGGAAGCAACTCTAGCGGATTTTTGTCGTGGTCGAACTTGATTGCTACTTGCTGGCTCAATTTCCGCTCCATTGCGCATCATCGTCAGGACACGGGCACCATGCTCAACGTCGAAGAAATGCTGGATTTTTCCGGTTCGTGAGTCGGCGTTCGGGTTGAAGATCGTGAGAACGGCCGATCCGACATCATGGTCTTCAAAGCCGCCTGTGAGCGCGTAGCTGTCGAACCGCTTGTAGCTCGCTACGCGGAGCAACAGCGGGAAGCGCTTGGTGCCCTGGATGTTGAACTGCATGGCACCGGGCGTGTGGATGTGACCGGCGACGTACAGATCAGCGTCCGAGGACTTGATCGCGGCTTTCAGCGGCCCGTGCATCGGGTTCCAGTCCGAGAAGCCTTTGAAGTTGTGGGCGGCGTGTATCTTGATGCTGAAGCCATTCGGGAACTCGACGATGAACTTCGCCTCCCAGTTCTTCATGAATATGCCAGTGATATTAATTGCACGCAACAAGCGCTCGCCGTGGTTCCACGCGTCGTGATTTCCGACGATCCAAACCAACCACTCGATGCCGGCCTCGGTCATGAACCACTGAGCCAGGCGCTGCTCCGTATAGATCGAGCTATCCTGCTGCGCCCACTTCTTGGCGAGCTTGCCGACCGTCTCCCAGTTGTTTGTCGTGTCGCCGATATTCGCCCCGTAGAGCCCAGCCGTGTTCTTGCAGAGGGCGGCGTGCTTACGGATCAGCGGCAGGTTGCAGCCGTTGTCGCCCAAGTGCGGGTCACCGAACCAGAGGACGCCGACCGGCAGCATGTCCTTGATCTTGATCACCGGCCAATCGTCGGCCGAGCTGTGATGAGCGTGGAGCTGGTTGAAGCGCTTCGTGGCCTGGTCGAGCAGCTCGTCGATCGGCAGGTTCGGATCAACGACGTCCGGCAGGATGATGCCTTCTGAAGGCTGCTTCGTGAGCTTACGGATGGCGGCTGCAGCCTGGTAATTTGCGGCTCGCGGATCAGGCAAGTCGCTGGCGTGCAGGGCCTTCTTATACTGATCGTCGAGGGTCTTCCTGGGAACGCCTATCGCTCGGGCTGCAGCCGAAACTGAACCGTGGAGCTTTACAGCCTCGATCGGGTCCATGAACTTCCCTTACGCAGTTACACCACTTACTTCGCGGAAAAGCCCTTACGATCTTCCATCCGATCGAGAGCGTTACGCACGTACTTGAGGTCGACCCGGACTTCCGACTGGAACGTCAGGTTCGAGTCATTGATGGTGGCCTGCTTGGCGAGAGCAGCCTTGATGTCGACGATGTCTTTCTTCGAATTGTCGATGTCGGCGCGCATGTTCGTACCGAACACAGCCAGCGTCACGACCACCGAGAAAATGGCGATGCACGAGACGGCCATCGACAGGAGGTTGCCGATGGAAATTTCTGGTTTCAATGCAGGCATCTCAATCCCTAACCAGCGAAGCTTCTTCGGCGGATAGAAGCCGTTGTACTCGGGCAATCCAACCAATCTGACGTTCATGGCCTTCTACCTTAGTTTGCTCGATCGGTGCGCTGCGCAATTGTCAACCGGCACGTCTGCGATCCACCGTGAAATTAATTTCAGCGTGTGTTCTCAGGCTTCAGCTGGTTGAACGGGTCGAACTTCTTCGGAATTTCGTCAGGGTGGCGAACCCAATACTGTATCTGCTCGGAGCACTTCGAAGCCTTGATCGCGGAGTCTCTCCGATCATTGCCACGCTGCAGCGCCTCGGCGCGTGCCCGCAGCAGGTTCTGCTGATGCTTGGAGTTCGCAAGTTCGTCGGCGAGATTACTGATCTTCGCCGGGAGCGAGTACGCGAGTGACACCGCGAACAGCAGAACTGCCGCGATGCCTCCGTAAAAGATGCTGCCGAGGCCAAACATTACTTCTTGACCTTCGACGTGACGAGACCGGCGAGGAGCTGGATCGCCCAGAAATACTTACCGAACTTCGTCGAGTCGTCCTCAGGCTTGTCGACGACGTTGCAGACGACCAAGGCGACGATGTGCGCGAATACGAGCAATTCCCACATGACTATCTCCGTTCTCCAGTTTTGTAAGCTTTGACGCCGCTCGCCTCGCCACGCTGCGAAAGCATGTAAATGACGAGCGAGACGATCATGATGAGCGAGCACCAGGCCCAGCCAGGCACGCTGGACAGGTACGCTTGGAACGGAGCGACCTTCTGCTCAGCGTCCGAGAAGTTGTTCGTGATCGCATTGAAGAGCGTGCCGAAGAACGCGAAGACGGCGAGCGCGCCAGAGACGATCCGATTGTAGAAGGCAGAGAGCACCTCCGGGACCGCCAGGCGTATCTGCTGGTTCGTCGGAGGCGTCGCGGTTCGCGCGGTCACTCGCGGCTTGGCATTGTCGACGGCATCAAGGAGCGCGTCATCGATGCCGCCGGGAGGCAGACCGTTGTCGTCACGGAAGGCAAGCACGGCAGCTCGCGTGTACGGGCCATCCTCACCGTCATCCCGGCCGACTTCGGTGTAACCCAGCGCGTAGAGCTTCTGCTGCAGCTCCATAATTTGCTCAAGGTTGTCGTCCTGATAGATCGCCACGGCTTGCGTGACGTCGGAGCTGCTCTTCCAGATCGTCTTGGCGATGGCCAGAAAGTGACGCATCACCTCCATGCCGTTGTTGCCGCCGTTGATGATCTGCCTGATCTTCGTGAACTGACTGGCGTCAGCGTACTTGTTCAGGTTGTTGCGCTTCCAGAGATCGACAGCCGACTTGAAGGCCGCCACCGGGTTCTTGCGAAGGACATCCGGCTTATCGGCGTAGCCGACCGCCTCGTACTCTTCCTTGCCGGTGGCTTGAAGAAGTCCCCCGCCCCGGTAAACCCAGCCATCATTGCTAGGGGCAGGCGCGTTACCCATCCGACCGCCATAAACGCGATTGGCTAGCGCCTGGGGGTGTCCGACGTAGGGAGCCGCCGACTTCCACGTTGGAAACCGTTCCGGCCACACCTGCATCATCCGCTCAGCGGAATAGTTCATGTTCTCTTCGAGGATCGTCATGCCGCCGCACTCGGCGCAGATGTTGGCGAAGAACGGCCAAATGCGCTTCGGAGTGGTCAAGCCAGCATCGACTGCGTACTGCCAGTTCGCGACGATGGCATCGACGATGTCCTTACGGGCTCCCGGCGCGAGCTTGTAGAGCTGGGCTCTCGTGACCATCGTAACCTCGGGTTCAGCGGAATACGCCTTCTCCCTTGGCCGATTTTGCAATTAATTGCACGGCTGTTGACTGTCGCTGGTACCGGTGGCGGCCCGGCTACGAGATCGTCACCACCACGATCGTGCGCTGGTTCGGTATCGGCGGATTAGCCCTCAAGACTTCGACCGCCGCCGACGTGGCCTGTACAGCCGTCTTCAAACCGGCACCGCGAAGCACTTCTACGGCGACGGACGTGGCCTGGATCGCGCCGGGAGCCGAGCGCAGCACTTCGACGCCGGCCGACGTAATGCGAGCCGACACATCCATCTGGCGAAGGACTTCAGCGTGCAAGGCTGTGGCGCGAGCATCAGCGTTCGCTTTACGAAGGACTTCAGCGTGCAGCGCTGTTGTACGAATATCCGTCATGTCGCCAAAGCCACCCCGATCTTGAGCGCATTCACGGCCGCCACGTCCCAAGCCGCCGACGTGTCCGGGTTCAATAGCTTCATGTCGCCGTGAACCGACGTGTATGCTGTCGTCGGATCAACGCCCACGGCGTCCTGCACCTCTACAGCTCCTGACTTCATCAAGGTCTTCATCGTCCGCGTACCGGCATCGGTCTTCTTCGCCCGCGCCCTGACCTTCACTCCCATGATCTTTGCAGACGTGCCCGCAAGAGACGCGACGCCGAACGAAGACTTTGCACCCACAGTGCTTGCCGCTATGTGAGTCGTGTCGTCGTCCGGGCTGGCCGGAACGTCGTCTACGGCATCCCATGCAATGCCGGTGTTCTGCGTCCAGTCCTGATCGCTACCGTTCGAAGTCGGCACCAGCTCGTCAATGCGAAGATCGCCGAGCCAAGTGTTGTCGGTGCCGGTCTCGTCCCAAATCACGAGGTCATCCACGCGAGCGCTATTGGAGACGTTGGAGTATCCGCCCAAGAACATGCGCGCCAACGTCTCGGTGCCACGATTGAAGTCAGCCCCCGTGACATTCAAGACTTCCTCGCCGTCAACATGAACGGCCAACGATCCGTTCGATGTGGTTGAGCCTGGAACAAAACGTACTTCCAGCCAATGCCAGACGTTCGGCGTGAGGGGAGCGCCTGACGAGTACGCAAGCGTGGTGCCCGACTTGTTGTTGACAAAGAGCTGCCCCGACGCCGTGTTGCCTCCGAGCTGGCACATCGTATTGCTGCCAGAGCTGATGAACCGCATGAACTCCCGGAAGGTCGAGTTGTCTCTCTCGAAATTCATCGCCGCACCAATATAAATTGGCGCGTTGAGTGCCGACGCGATGACCAGAGTCAGCGGGTTAGAGCCGATAGGACCAGCGAAAATGCACCCGCCTCCGAAGCGCCCGCCGGTCGTTTGGACCGATGCGCCTCCAGAAATGATACCGTTCTTTGCCGCCGCAAGTTCGGCCACAGATTTGTAGCACCCCATTCCGTCGAAGAATTTGATCGCCATTTACGCCTCCTTACGACACGACTTCTAGGCCGAGCTGCAAGGCGTTGACGCCAGCATCGGTCCAAGCCGCCGCGGTGTCTGGAGCCTTTTCGAAGATGCCGTTCGAGTGCCACAGCCAGCCTATGCCGGGCGTGATCGTCGGTCCGTTCGCGACCGCGCTGCCAGACTTGAGATACCCTCGGTAGGTTCGGTTCCCTGCGTCGGACTTCGTCGCCCTGATGCGCGGCTGCACGGCCATGATGCCATTCGAGCCGCCGACAAGGTTGGAAAGGTCGAACTCCGACTTGGCTCCAGGCGTGTAGGACTCGACGTAGGACGTCGTGTCGGCTGCACCGAGCGGATCGTTGATCAAAGCATACCCGGACGACCCGATGCTCTTCGTAAAGTCTGCCTTCTCCGTGTCGGCGTTCGGACGGATCGTGTCGATCCGGATGCCGCCCAGATAATCGTTATTGGCATCTCCCGTGTCATCGAGCACGACGAGATCGTCAAACCAGCAGCTCGCCACGCCTGTCGCTGGGTTGTGCAAGCGCAAACCAATGGCGGGGCTGGCGTTGAACAAATTCAAGCCGGTGAGCGTGTAGATCACGGTACCACCCACCCTGATCTCCATCGTGCCGGTGTTGGCCGCCGTGCCGAGCTTGAACTTGATTTCAACATAAGCGAACGCGTTGGCAGCAATGACCGAAGGCGTCGCCGCCGCGTAGTTTGTGGTCTGATCCGTGACAGAGAATGTGCCGGTGCTCGTCAAAAACAGGCCGAACAGCCGCGTAGACGCTGACGTATAGACGCCGCACACCTGGAACGACGAGGTCGGAAGGCCACTCGGTTTGTAATAGAAGCCGACGACATAGGTCTTGTCGTAGTCGAACGGGCACTGCCTTTGCATCGGGTAGGTAATGCTAGTCGTGCCCCACTGCAATGCCCCACCGCCAAACGCACCGCCAGTTCGTGATATTGCTGCTCCACCCGCTGTTCCGGCGTTGCCGTTCGTAGAGGTCCAGCCAGGGGTGCCCATAAAATCGTTGAGGTCGTTATAGACATCGAAGCCGTCCATCAAAACAATGGCCATCAGTTCGGCACTCCTGCAAAGGTGATCGAGATGTCGGCGAGCGTGGCGTTGGGCGTCGCTGCACCGATGACTTCGAGAACATCGCCGCCATCGAAATTCTCAGTCGAGGTTCCGGACGTCAGGAACGTGAAGACGCCTGCCGTACTGATGCTGATCGTTCCGATCGCCGTGCCGTTGCGCTTCACGGTGAGCACAGTCGTCGCGGTCGGATTGACGCCGACTGAGCCCTTGCTGTTGGCGAAATCATCCGACAGCTTGAACCCATTGCGCGAGGCCACGTAACGCAAGATCGTCTGGTTGTTGACGACCTGCTGACCCGGAAAGAAGATGCCGATGTCGTACTTGCCGGCACCAGCCGAGCCTGGCTTCCACTTGTGCGCGGACGCGTCATAGACGAGCGCCTGGCCCGTAGATGGCGACATCGTCAAATCGACATCGCTCATGTCAGAAAGCGCGCCAGCAGCCGCGATAGCGACTTGCAGCGTGCCACCAACGTCTGTGACGCCGACACCCGTACCGGAGAAGTTGACCTTCGTGACGGGCGGTCCCGAGACGTCGATGCCATCCGCCTGCCAGACGAGCGGGATCGGTGAGATCGTGACCGCACCGGTCGCATTCGTGACGTTCATGCCGGTGAAGTTCAGCGAGGTCATCGCCGCGGTGACGTTGACGCCGTCCTTCTTGACTGGATAGCTCGGCACGGTCGGCAGAGAGACGTACTTGAACTTGTAGACGCCGCTCTGCTTGTAGACCTGCGGCACCTGACCGATGTTCGTATCGACGAGGCCCTGGTCGACATCGGCAAGGTTCTGCAGCTTCAGATCGCTGCCCGCGAGCAGCTGCCCGACTGTCTTCCAAGTCATGAAGGACTCGGTGACATCGACGACCATGAACTCGCCTGCGTGTCCGGCCATCGAGCCCGGACCATCGGTCATGTTTGCGAACGTGTAATTGTACGTCAGGTGCGACGGACCCCAGACCGCGCCGTTGTAGACGAGCGCGTCGTTCGGCTGAGCCGCTCCTACGACGACGTCGGTCAGGGCTGCGAGCGTCGACGGCACAGGCGCGACCGGGCTCACCCACTTCGCCTTGCTGGTCGCCGTATCCCAGGCCAGGATTTTGTTGTTCGCGACACCGGCCATCGTGACGTCCGTCAAGTCCTGCAGCCGGTCCGTGTTCGACGGGATCACCAGCGTCCGGTTCTTCCACTTGGACGTCGCGCTGTCATAGGCCAGGACCTGCAAATCAGCGACGGTCGCGAGGGCTACGTCCGTCATGCCGGCAAGCGTCGTGGTCGCGGTCAGCGGCTTGTTCTTCCACTTACTGGTGGCGCTGTCGTACTGCAGGATGTCGTTGTTCGCGACCGCCGTGATCGTGACGTCGACGATATCGTTGAGGACGTTGACCGCGCTCGTCGCGTCAGCCAGCCAGGCCGTGCCGTTGAACGTGTAGAAATTGTTCGCGGCCGAGACGTAGAGCTTCATCTTCGTGACTGGCTTAACGAACTGCCAGCCGTTGAAGTAGAACGCGATCTTGCCTTCTTTGCCGATGAACACCCCGGTCGTACCGGTACCCGCGACGAGATACGTGTCACCAACAGCCGGAGTCGTTGGCGGCGTGGTCCGGACCTCCTTGACGACCCGAGCGGCCATCACGTCGAACAGGATGATCGCCTCGTTGTACAACACCTCCTTCTGGGCGTCGTTCGTCGCCATCAGAGGAAGGCCGAGATTTGGCGTCGCTGTCATACTGTCACCCGTTTACCGAAGCCTCGGCCCACAACCGCACCCAGCTGATAGATGACGAACGAGCAGCTCTCCTGGGCTGCGCCGAAGTCCGCGATCTGGTCAGCCTCGGTGTACGTCCATTCGCGCTGTGAAATTAATTGCACAGTGCGGACGACCGTATCACCGTTCATCACGTCGATCTCATACTTTTCGTAAGGCTGGTCCAGCGTGACATCCACACCGTCAACCCAGAAGCCGTTCTGCCGGACCCGGAAAATCCAGTTCAGGTAGAAATCGGCTCCGGTCTTGTACGAGGCCCTGATGCTCGGCGAGAACGGCCGGAAGCTGTTGCCGGTGTTCGTGAACGTGAAGCTGTCCACGTCCTCCGTGCTGTCACCGAACGAGAGCGCCTTATACGTCCCCGGCTGATTGAGCTGCGAGATGTCGTGTTCGATGCGCTTCGTGGCGTTCTGCGTGAGGCGGAGGCAGCGTTCGCCGGCCAGGTGCTTGTCGATCGCCCAGTCCGTGCCACGAAGGCCGCGGAGCAGCGTATCGAGGACGAACATGCCGTTACCCTTGTCGGTGACGTTGGCGTACTGGATCAGCTCATCTCCGACCATGATCAGGTTGAACGGGTTCTTGATCAGGTCTTCCTTGGCGACGGACGACAAGCCCTGCGAGTTGATGACGTAGAAGCTGATCGTGTTGACGTAATCCCAGACGCCCGGAATGGCCGGCCCCAGCTGGTTCATAGCGAAACCATGCGGTACGCCGTCTTCCGAGTTCGTCACCGTGTACCAGTTCGAACCGTTGACCTGGGCGTCTGCAGTCAAGCCGTAAGCCGTGACGGTGCCGCCCGAGGACACGTCGATCATGAGCGTGCCGCCCTGCCAGGACCCGCGCGAGCCGGCCATGACGGCGTAATAGCCGGGCTTGTCATCTTCGGTGTCAGTCAGCAGCGGGCAGTCGAGCATGTAGGCATACGTGCGTGCGCCGTAGCTGATCTCGTTCGAACCGTTCTCCTCGGTGTCCGACTCGACCTTCGCCGACACCATCGTGTGGAAATGATGATCGGCGAACTCGAACTCCAGAATGCCGTTCGCGCCGATCCTGACGGCGGTGACGAGCATTCCGTAATACAGGTTCGGATTGTGCTCCTCCTGCACGAGGACGGGATCGCCGGGCTCCAGGATCACATATTTGCGCGGCAGCACGATCTTGTACGTGCGGCGGGCCATCAGCCGGTTGACGAGCGTATCCTCAACGCGGGACTTCGCTTCGTCACGGGTCAGCGCGATGGCGATGTCGTAATCTTCGACCTCGTTCGACTTCGTGATCTGCCGACGCGCCTTGACGGTGTTCGACGAATACGCCCGCACCGGCTCCTGATATTTCAGGTTGAGCTGCTTCGGCAGTTCGAGGTCTTGCGTCCGCGAGACGTCTTCCGATGACGGCTGGTCATCGCCCGCAATGAACGCACCGAAGTCCTCCCGGCGGATCAGAGCCCGCGGCCGGCGCTCGATCCAGTCGAAGCGGAGCACGTAGCTCGTCTCCTGGCCGTCGAACGGGTAAATCTTCTGCAGGTCTTCGAGCACCGAGCGGGCCGACGACGTGTTCGTGACGGCAAAGCCCAGCACCGGAACAACCGGCAGACCGCAGGTGGCGTTGAACTCGTCGTTATCGAGGCCGCTGCCGGTGCAGAGGTCGGACACGATCTCATGCAGGTACGTGGTGCCGTCCTTCTTGACGACCTCCACCTGGAACTGCGGGATCGAGTTGCCGAAGTCTTCGAGCTGCAGGTTCTGAAGCACGAAATAGCAAATGCCTCGGAAACCCGAGACTTGGCCGATGCCCTTGTAGCCTTCGATCACCGAGTTCGGCTGCTGGTCTTCATGACCGAGATAAATGTCGAGGTTGTCGAACCTGATCTTCAGGCTCTTGTAGGTGCTGTCCTTGTCGAGCGGCGACAACATCTGGTCGACCATCTGACTGACGCGCGCCTCGTTCGGTTGATTGGGCGGGTCGATCGGATGTTCCTTGATGAACTTCTTCGCCTCCTTGGCGGTCGACAGGTCGTACTCATGCTGTTCGTAATTGTTGAATGCAAAGAAGAACGCCCCGACCGACGCTTCTTCGAGAAGTACATCGTTGTCGAGGAGCCGGGTGCCTTCTGCGTAATAGGCGTCGATGAAAGCCTGCTTCTCGCTGGCCAACAGATCGGGCGCGATCCAGAGCAGCTTCTGGTTCGCCCAGATGCGGCTGATCTTGTGCACAGGCCCGCGGCAGACGCCGTGTGCGATATCAACCGAGTACGTGTACGTGATCTGCTTCGGGCCGCCGCCCATCATGCCTTTGCCGCCGGCCTTCTGGACGTGCTTCGTCTCGATCAGCGGTGACACCCACAGGATTTGGGTCGTCAGCTTCATCGTGCCCCAATGCCAGATCACCGGGTTTCCGGGCGAGACGGCAGGGACGTTCAGGTCCGACAACCGAGGACCGTACTGGTCCTTCGGCTTCGGCGCGAACAGCATCTGAAGAACCATGCCACCGACTGAGAGCAGCAGTGGCAGAATTGGTAGTGCCACGCGTCAGCCCTCCATCGTGTCTGGCAGGCAGTAAACTGCCATCAGCCGGTTTTCCCAGAACGAACTCACGCCGTGCTCGACCACCTTCTCGTGCTTCGACCAGGCGTGGATCAGTGTCAGGCGAGCGCCGTCTTCGCCGACGATGGCGAAATGCTGAGCCTCACCGCGCGTGAAGCCCCACATGATTGCGATGTCGCCTGCAATTAATTGCATTCTCTCTTGCCGAACGAGCCACTTCTCGCAGCCCGTCAACAGCAGGTTGCCGCTCGGATGCGACGAGTAATTCGACGGGATTTCAGCCTCATACCCGAGGTCCTTGGCGACTGCCCAAGTGAAGCCTATGCAGTCAATGCCGGTGCGGTCCCGGCCCTGGTGCCGATACGGCGTCCCGAGCCAATCCCTCGCCACCGCGATGATTTCAGAGCGCTTCGGCATCAGCTGCCTCCACTGTCTTGCTTCTTCGGCGTGCCCTGCTGACTGAAGTTCGGCGTTGCGAGCGCCTTGTCTTCGGTCGGCATGTCCGGGAAGCCGCGATGATTGTGGTTGTTATTGAACGTCGAGCGACAGGCGGTCCGCGTCTTCGGGCAGCCCTGCACGATCTCGAACGTGTCGCCTTCCGTGATGACAAACGGCATCGCCTCGAACAGTTCGATGTTCGGGGACGGCAGCTTGCGGAAGGCATGAGCTTCAACCTTGAGGCCGGCGTTCTCACCTGTCAGCCACGTCACGATGCCGTACTGAAAATAATCGTCCGGATAGACGCTCAGACTTTCAGCCGAGAAGTTGGCCCGGCCGAAGACGCCGGTCACCGTGCTCTTGATGCGCCGGGCGCGGATCGCCTGCCACGTAATGCCGTTGGCGTCCGTGATCGTGGCTCCGACCGTCGTCGGCCAAGCCGGTTCAGCGCCGCTCGACACGGCGTACTTCATATTGAAAGCCGGCGTCTTCACGACACGGGACTTACCCTTGCCGGGTTTATAATTGTCGATCGGATCGCTACCGCCGCCTCCGAAACTCATCGCACACCGTTCGCTTTCTTGATCGCCAGAAGCTTATTGTAGACGTTGGCCGGCACCTGCCCGCTCGTCACACTCGAACTCACCGTGTTCGGAGCGTTCGTCGCGACGTACCAAAAACCATTGTCGACGGTCGGACGGACGATGTCGCCGATGCCGGCCTCGTGGTCGATTTTGGCCACATAGACATTCCCAGCTGCCCACTTCGGAACATCGAGCTTCACCTTGCACTTGGCGTCACCCAGATCGGCCGCGCATTCGAGCGTGTAGAAATCACCGAACGGCTGCTGCAGCGTCTGCAGAACCGAGCGTAGCTCCGTCTCGAAGGTCTGTCCCTTGACCGAGATCGTGCCGAACTTACCGCCGCGGATCGGAACGACGCCCCATTCCGGCTTGTCGGGTCTGATCCAGAAGAACTTGACCTTGGCGTTGTCCCACTTGCCGCCAAGCAGGTCGCCCTTCTTGATCTGGTCGTTGACGAGGGCGACCGTGTTGACGTTGTCGACCGAGAAGTTGTTCTTCGACTGCACGGCCGATGCCGAGAACGGGTTCGTCGGCGAATACGTGACGCCTTGGAACGTGAACTCCGTATCGGAGGTCGTGAAGCCGAGGACGAGTCCATCCGAGCGCTCGACGCGCCAGCCAACGACGATGTTGGACGACTTCGTGCGCAGCTCATCGAAAATCTGTGGCGAGATACGTTTCATTCGCTGTGCGGCCTCACTTCGACGAGCTTCACATCGGCTGCGCCGCCGATGCCGTAAAAGTCGAGCGACACCGGCAGACGGTCGGTATCGAAGCGGACCGGGACGTAGAACTCGAAGCCGGCCGTCAGCACCGTCCCAGCCTTCGGAGCCGGATGCACCATGACGTTGACGCCCGAGATCGTCGTCTCAATAGCGCCGAAATCTGCGGGAGCCGTGAACGTGATCTCGTTACGGTCGGCATTGATCGAGCCGATGACGAGCGCCTTGGCTTCGGTCGAGTTATTGAGCGGGTTCACCCAGCCCCACGTCACGATCTTGTCGCCGACCAGGAAGCCGGCAAACTTGGACGGGGTCGGCGAGACGATCTTCCAGGTCACGCCGCTGACGTGCTGCATCTCCGCGTTGGCGATGTTCGTGACGATCAGGCGCGAGAAGAACGTCACCTTGCCGGTCGCGTAATCGACCGTCCAGTTCAGCACACGTTCGCCGTTCACACCGATATGCACCGTGTTCTGGATCGGCTTATAGATCGGCCGGTAATTGGCGTATGAGCCGCCGGGCGTGGCGTACTTCTTCTGGAGCTGGAACACCTTCGTGATACCGTCGCCCGTGCCGAGCGGCTGATCGGTCCAGTGAATGTCGGGCACCGAGCGCGACTCCTCGCGTGTCGCCTGCGTCGACTTATGATCGGCGTGGTCGAGGTACAGGAACGAATAGAGCCGGCCCTTCACGGCGCGGAAGAACGCGATCAGGCCCTGGAGCTGCTCCATCGTGCGGACGCCGTAAGCGACGTCGTACTCCATCAGCGGCTGAGACCAGCGGCTGTTACGCTGATCGTCACCACTGTCGACCATCGTGACGTCGGTCGTGAAGCGCGTGGCTCCGATCGAGCTGTAGCTGATATCGAACGGGAACACTTCGTTGATGAGCATATCAATCCACCGGAAGTCCGGCGTCCTCGTGAACATGACCCTAGCTTCGACCATCGTGATGTTGTGCAGGTAGCCGTGCGGGCGCGGCCCAGACGGATCACCACCGTTACGCGTCGTCCGGCCGATGGCCTGCGCGCGAGCGGTCGTCACACGCTTTTCCGGAGTGCCCTGCGCCGCGATCAGCTGAGCGTGCGTATCGGTGATCTGGCTGTTTGGCGGCGGAGCCTTGGTCAAGTTCCGTGCGTCAACGCCTGTCAGGCGAAGTGACATCAGAGCACCTCGAAGCCGATGTTCGTTGCTTCAGCCTTGGCCTTCGTCCAGCCGGTGCCGTCCGGGCATTGCTCGAGGAACAGGTTCTTCGTCGTGTACTGAACCGAGAGCGGCTGCGCGACGCCGTGCACATCATTCACCCCATACCGGGCGTGTGCCGAAATCAACGCCGTACCAGGCGCATCCTTGCGTCCGCGGATGTGCACCGACATCGCCAGCACGTCGATGATGTTGTCCGGCAGCGCCGCAAGGCCGAACATTTCCTTGGTGTCGGCCTCATTGCCGTACACGTAGCTCGTGTCTTCGTCGGTCGGTATCGAGTTCAGCGCCGTAAAGTGGCCGATCGCGCCGCCGAACTGGCTGAGCTGGTTCGGGCCTTGGTCGGAAGTGACCGGCAGCGAGGTCACGATGACGTCGCCTAGGAAATCAGTGAAGCCCGAACCGATCGTGTCGAGAATGTACAGGTCGTCGATCTTCTTGATCGGGTTCGACTGCGAGCCGACGTTGAACTCACCGGCCGGGGTCGCCCACCTGAGCATGTTGACCTGGTTCGGCGTCGTCATCGGGCTCGTCGGACCGTCGAACTGAATGCAGGTCTGGCCTTCGACCTTGACGACAATAGAGCCTGCCGTCTTATCCGGCCGGTACTTCAACTCCACGAACTGCCAGACGTTCGGATACAGAATGTTCGGCCCAGAAGCCGCGAGCAGCGTCGCGCCATCATCAATAGACAGCGAGATGCCGCCTTCTGCGTTGACGTAAACCCGCATCTGAGACGTGACGGTACCGAGCCGGTTGTCGAAATCGAACTCGATGATGCGCGCGAGATTGGTCGACGTGTACTTGAACGCAAACCCGACGACGATCTCGCTCTTCGGCAGAAAGGCGATCTTCAGATCAGCCGGCGTGCCTAAGCTGTCGTACGTGAACCACAACGACCGGCCGTAACCCGTGCGCGTGTCGGTGTCGAAGCCGACGCCCTTGCAGAAGACATAGCCCGAGCTAAGCAGCAGCGTGTTGATCGGGTCGCTATTGTAGACGCCGGCCGGCGTACGAGTCGGCCCGTAAGAGTCGAAACCATCCATCCAGAGCAGCGACATTTCCCATCGTCCTTTGCAATTAATTTCACAAGCTAGCCGTTTCTACGCGCCGCCCGGTTCATCTTCAAGAAGGCATCGCTGGTCAGCTGGCCTTCCGAGCGACGGAAGCTGCCGGCGTCGTTGGCGTTGACCGTGATGTTCTGACTGATGTTCGAGACGCGATTACCGCGGCTGCCACCGTTCGACACGACCTTGCTGAGCGTCGCGACCTGGTTCGACAGGGCTGCGATCTGGGCAGACGGCTGAGCCGAGCCGCGCGACATTGCCCGTTCCCCGAGGCCGAGGCCTGAGGACTTCCCACCACCGACGACACCGCCGCTCGCGAACTTCGGCAGGTTACCAACCGGCTTGTCGTTGTTGATCGCGTGCAGCAGCGGCAGGTTCTTCTGCGCCGAGGCCGCGTTGACGACGAACTCACCGTTCGACACCTGCGCGAGGATCGAGTCCGACGTGCCGGTGCCCGGTCCTTTGATCTGGCCGCCTTCAGCAAAGCCGAAGAGACCGCCGAGACCTCCGAACAGACCACCAAAGCCTCCGCCTCCTCCCATGCCGCCCATACCGGACATGAGCTGCTGGACGAGACCCATGATCGACGAGCCGAAGGAGCCGATGCCGCCCTGCACCTGGCTGAGCGGACCCATCAAGCCACCGAGCGAACCGCCGAGCCCATCGAAGCCACCACCTGCACCACCAGCCGACGTGCCAGCCATTTGCGCGCTGGAGCCCGCCGTCTGAATTTGCGTGCCTGCCTGCTGGAACTGTGATCCGGCCGACTGTGCCTGCGTTCCGGACTGCTGAGCGCTCATCCCGAGCTGCATGTACGAAGGCGAGGCCGACATCGCTGCCGTGCCCGACGTCATCGTGGTCTGGTTCAAGCTCTGCATACCGGTCTGAGCCTGCTGCGTTGCCTGCCCAACGGTCGTGGTCGTCTGGTCGAACGTCTTCATCGGCTGAACCGCGGTCTGAGCCGTGGTGCCGGTCTGCTGCAGCGTCGTGTTGAGCTGCTTCATCTGCTCGGTGGCCTGCGAGGTGTCGACCCCGCCTGCTCCGCCGCCCAGGCCGTTCTTCTGACGATAGAGGTCGTACGAGTTCGACCACTGCTGATCGTCCATCGGGAACTTGCGTCCGCTCTCCCACTGCGACTGCGCCTTGCCGAAGGCAATCGCCTGATCCTTGTTGGCGAGCATCTCCTTGACGTTCGTGTCCGGCCCGAAGCCGCGGTTCTCCAGGAAGTTCTGGTACGGCTTCGTGCTGTTGCCGCCAGAATAGACGTGCATACTGTCGCCAATGGTCGGACCGTACTTGCCGGATTTGTTCTGCCACCAATCGAACTGAGCGGCAGCGCCCGCCTCCGGTGTCGGGAACGAGGCGATCTTGTTGCCCTGACCGGTGCCATCCTTCAGCAGCGTGCCGCCGTTGGCCGCGCCATACTTCTTCTCCCAGTCCGCATAGTTCAGCGCACCAGGATTGTTGTGACGGATCGGAGCCGGCCCGCTGGTCGGCAGATTGAACTGGCCCTTCGTCAGCGCATCGAGGCTCGTCTTGTCGAGCTGGACCGGAGCGGCTTCGAGCGCCTGCTTGCCCTGGGCGATCTGCTGGCCGAGCGGGTTGCCATTGAGGTCCTGCGTCGGACGACGGAACTGCAGCTTGTCGGCATCGCGCCATTCGTAATTGACGGCGTTCTTCGAGTTGCCGGCAATCATCTGGAACTGCTGCTGGCCGTTCGCACCCATGCGGGTTTCGCCGGTCGCGAAGCCGACGTGATTGCCCGGCGTGCCCGGCTTCAGGAAGCCCTTGCCGACGTCAGCAACGGCGATGTCGCCCTTCTGAACGTCTTCCGGCTTAATCTTCTGCCCGAAGTCGAGGAAGCTCGATGCGGTGAGCTGGCCATTGCCCTTGACGCCGACCTGCTCCAGCGACGAGTTCACGAACCCAGCGCACCAGGCGGTCTGAGCCGACTTGATGTCGACGCCACCGGCCTTCAGGAAGTCGTCGATGTTGGACGTGCCTTCGAACTGACCGAGGTGCGTCTTGGCGAGATCGACGGCGCTGGCCGACTGCTGCATACCAGCCAAAGCCGGACCGGCCGGGCTTAGCATTTGCGACGGCGGCATAGCCTTCAGCGTTTCGCCCGTGATGTCCTTCAGAGCCGTGCCCGTTGTCACCGACTGCGTCGCGGCTGCAGCTGCGGCTGAGAATGCGGGCGAGGAAGCGAAGTTCGGCAACGCGGTCGAGGCGACCTTCGAGGCAGCATCCGTCAACACCGCCTGAGACGGGACAGCGGTTGCGAGTGAAGCGGGAGCTGTGGACTGAGACGAGGACGTCGGTCCGATCGGCGTCAGGCTCGAAGCCGGCGCGAGCGGCGAGAACTGCGGCACCGAATTGGACGAGTTAATCTGGCCGCTGGTCGGCGCGAAGCCGCCGGTCCCGGCACCCTGCACCTGGCCGTTGATGATCGCCGTCGTTGCGTTGACGGTCGCTTGCGGCGAGTTGATGCCGGACTTCGACAGCTGCTCGATCTGACTGAGCGCACTGTTCGCCTGGTTCGTGGCAGCGGCCCCGGCCGGGTTGCCCGCGCCGAGGATCGACTGCGCCATCATCTGGCGAATGCCGGTCGAGAGCATCTGCTTGCCGAGGTTGGCAAACAGCTGACGGAAGCCACCACGCTGCCCAGAGAGCGCGCCGGTCACGGCGTCGGCAAGGCCGTCCGCGAAGTTCTCCTGGATTTTGTTCAGGTTGTCTTCGAGCGTGCCCTGTGCCTTCGCCCAGCCCTGCAGACCCGAGTTGTTCGCACGGTCGGCATCGACCTTCGCCTTGGCGTAGCGCTCGATCTGCTCGTTGAGCTGCTTCGTGATGATGACGCCTTGCGACTGCAGCGTGTTGCGCTCCTGCAGTGCGATCTGTTCGATCTTCTGTTGGTCGCCGTACAGCGACGAGATGCGAAGCTCGTCACGAAGGTCCTGGATATGCTTCGTCGTCGGGTCGTTCTGCGAACGCTGATAGTTCAGACGCTGCACGCTTGCCCGGTACATCTGCTCGGTGAGCTGGCCCTGCTGACGCAAGACTTCGAGCGTCTTCAGCTCCGACTGGTAGCGCTGCTCGGCCTGACCGCGGGGATCGAGGCTATTCAAAAGACGTACGGCTTCGGCCTGCTGGTTATACGTTGCCAGCATGTCGACGAGCTTCTGCTTGTCCGCATCGAGGAGCCGGCCGTGCTCGCGTTCGAAATCGTTAATCTGCTTGATGATGTCGGCGCGCGACTTCTCCTGTGCCGTGACAGCACCGAGCGAGCGCGTCTGATCCTGGATCGTGCGTGCCTGGTCAATCAGCGCCGAACGCTGCTGCGACTGCTGCAGCAAGCGCATCCGGGTGCCGATCTCCTGGGTCACCTTGGCTTCGTCTTCGCCGGTCTTATTGACGGCGTCACGGATCGCGATGCGGATCGCCAGCTCGTTCTTGGCCTCGGCTCCGATCGCCTGCGCTTCAGCGATCTGATCAGCCAGACCTTGCGCCTGCTCGAAGATCGGGTTCGCAGCGATCTGCTTCTGGTACTCGTAAATCTTCTGAGCCCGCTTGACGTCTTCGTCCGTGACGGTCAGCCCGGTGCTGGCTTCAACGAACGACTTTCCGCCTGCCGCCTGCAGCTGCTTCTGAGCTGCGTCGAGCGCGTTCTGCTGCAGGTTCAGGTTGAAGCGGCCTTCGATCTGCGGAGACAGCGACTTCAGAGCGTTCATCTGATCGGCATTGAGCGTGTACTTCAGCCCACCGCCGCCCAGCTTCTCCTCGATCTTCTTCTTGGTTTCATCCAGGCTCTTTTCGTCGGCCTTCACACCGACTGCCGGCTTGTCAGCCTCACTCGTGAACCAGCCTTTGACCGTGTCCTTGATGTACGCCCAGAGGTCGGACAGCGCCTTGCCGACGTACTCGATCGAGTTCGACAGCCAGTCGGGCAGCAGGGTCTTCAGCTTCTCCCAGTTCTCATAAATCAGCACGGCAGCGGCTACGGCTGCAGCAGCGAGCGCGCCCCACGGATTGACAAACGCCATCAGCACGGTGCGGAGCACACCGAGCGCGGTCGAGACACCAGCAAGGAGACCTGGCAGCAGCCCGAGCGACGAGGTGAAGATCGTCTTCAGAACATTCCAGCCGGTGAACGCGCGGAGAACACCCAGCGCAGCCGGCCCGAGCAACCGGATGGCGGTCGCTGCCGCAGCAACGCCCGGACCGATGACAAGGAGCGGTGCGAGGATCGCCGGACCCCAGCCGGCCGTCACCTGGTCGAACGCGCGGAACGCGGCGTCGATGGCATCGAATGCAGCCGTGATCGGCGTTACGATCAGATTGTAGGCCGGAGCCAACGCCTTACCGATGTCACGGACAACACCCTCGAACGCACGGCTAAGGCCTGCCGTCTTCGAGGCCGTTTGCTTCGAGAAATCGCCGAACATGCGGTCGAGGATGCCGCCACCCTCCGCCCCTTGCTGGCCTTCCTTGATCTTCTCTCGGATGGTGTCGATGTTCGCACCGAGAGTCGTGAAGACGCGCGTGTACTCACCACCCTGCAACGTCAGGGATTGCAGCAACGGCGTAGCCGAGCCTTCCGTGTTCAGCTTGTTGATGGCGTCCAGAAGCACGAGGAATGCTTCTTCGGGCTTCGAAGCCAGCAGTTCCTGGAACTTCTCCTGGGTGACGCCGGTAGCGCGCGTGATCTGCTGCATACCGAGCGATCCGGAAAGCGCGGCGTCCTTCAACTGCGTGAACGCCTTACCGATGACGGTACCGGTGAGCTGCAGCGGAAGGTTGGACTGAGCGGCAGCAGCGCCGATGCCCAACAGGGCAGACGAGGCGATCTTGAACTGAGCCGTGTTCGTGCCGATCGACGATGCGAACTGCACCAGTTCTTCAGCTGACGCCTTCGTATTCGGCTGCACCGCTGCAAGCGCGTTCGAGAAGTCGGTAACGGATTTGACGCCCTTGTGCTCCAGCTCGCCGGTCGCGAACAGCATACGGCCGATAGCCGTGACGCCGTCGTCGGTAACGTGCAGCACCTGCTGGAGCTGAGCGGCGCTCGTGATGAACGTATCGATGTCCTTGCCGCGCATACCAAGGCGGCCAGCCGTTTCAGCGAAGTGTTCGAGCTGCTCGACGGGGACGTTGTTGATCGTCTTGCTGAGGGCGTTGAAGCGGTTTTCGAAGCCGCCCATTTGGTTGAACGCCTGACCGGTCGTCTGAGAGACGCCGTACATGCCCCTCTCGTATTCGGAGAAGGCGGCGAGGCTCGACTTGGCGAGCTTGTTCGAGGCCCAGACACCTGCGATGGCGACGGATGCTTCCTTGGCTTTGGCGACAAGGGCGTCGAACGACTGACCGAGAGACTTGTTCTTATTCTCGGTGTCGCCCGCGCCCTTACCTGCCTTGTCCAGGCCGGCAATCCAGTTCTTCAGCACGCCCGACGCCTGGTCGTTCATGCTCAGAAGGAACTTCAGCTCTGCTGCTGACGGACCGGCCATTGCTACGCTCTACCTCCGCTTCGTCGCTCCAGGTCCGACTGCTCGGCTCTGTCGTCGACGTTCCTGTTCCGCCAGCTCCTGATCACACTCAGCGTTTGCTTCATCGAGTATCCGGAACGACTGGATCAGCACGTTCGACTGATCGACCACGGCACCGGCATTCGGCAGATGGCCTTTCAAGTACATCCCGTAGAGCATCAGCAGACGGCTCCAGCTCTGAGGCTCCTCCCGCAAAGTCTGCCGCGGGCACGAGTAGAGCTGCTCACCGTCGAACTCGTTGACGAGATGACTTGGTCTGATCCAATTCTCAGGCCCGTCATCCTCGCCAGGATCGGGAGTGCGCCAGCGTTTGGCCGTGCACCCCCACTCCTTCTGTCTCGTGCAGGTTCCGCACTGTCTCTCAGGCATCAGCTTGATGGCGCTGATGCCGAGTTTCAGTTTTTTTCCTGCTCTGCTCCGACCTCGGAGCGTTCCTTGATCTGGGTCGCCAGTTCCGCGACGAGGCGGTTGCCGAGAAGACGGATCGTCTCGTCGGAGGCTGCGTCGTACTCGCGGCCATTGACGGATGCCTTGACGATCTTGACCTTGATGTCGTTGCCGGCGTCGTCCTTGAAGTTCTTGAAGTAGGCGAGGCCGAAGCGGACGGTGTCGACGTTGGTCTGGTTGACCTTCGTGTGAATGCCGACTTCCTCCGAGCCTTGGCGGCCCGTGAGCGTCGAGGCGTTGTCGTAGATGTAGCCCATCAGGAACACATCGAGCGGCTTCAGACCGAACACGGTCGCGCCGTCCTTGATCTCGACGACTTCCTTGGTGCCCTTCTTGGGATCGTCCTTGTCGACGTCGACGGTCACACGGACTTTGCTCGGATCGGTGTCCGAGACGTACTCAAACGTATCGCTCAGCGTGAGCGCCTTGATTGCCATGTCTGCCTCCGGGGCTGTTGGCGGTTGTCGATACGCCAAACTATCAAAAGCGGAGTCAGCAGTGTGCAATTAATTGCAATGTGGGCTCAGGGACCAACCGGCACATTCCGGAACACGGACTTGTCGGCGATGGCGAAGACGACCTTGGCCGGCGCGTTCGATTTGGCGAGCTGGTGAGCGGAGGCGAACGTCAGCTTCACAGCGATGATCTCGCCGGGGCTGCCGTCGCGGTCGTACTTCTGGACGATGTAGACTTTCGTCTGATAGCCGCTCATGGCGGCATTCGGCGCTGACCTTAACCAGAGGTCAAGCCGGGCGGTCCGTTACCGGCCCTCAGTTACAGTCGAGCGTGTGCGCTTCGGTCTTGCTCGGCACGCAGTTGTCTTGTGGCACCGAGTTCTCATCATCGAGGGCACCTGCGTGCGTGGCGTAGGTCGCCGCCGTCAGGTCCGAAATGAACGCTTCCATCCGGCCCGTGCCGAGGACGGCCTTCAGCTCGACCGCGATCGTTCCGCACTGCTTCGGCGTCTCATCGATCAGCGCCTTGACGTCGGTGATCGTTTCATACGGCTTGTTCGTCGCCGTCATCCAGCACTGGGCGAGCTTGCGTTGTAGCGGCAGGGCGGCCTGCTGCTGGTCCAATGGCATTGGATCAAACTGATCGGCGACAGCCGGGGTTGCAATGGCAAGCGCCAAGGAGACAAGAGCGATACGCATCACTGATCTCCTCCGGGCACGAGCTTGTAGGCGTCGACGATCTCTTTCCGGCAGGCGTCGTACGCTGGATTGAAGCTATAACCTCCGCACTTCGCCTCGACGGCCTGGTACATCTTGTTGTGGAACTGGTCGGCCCGGCCCCACAGCATCATCTTCGTGTCACCGGCTTGGACGAGCAGCTTGATGTACTGGTTCCCGGCCTCTTCGATCACCTTGAACTTCAGGCCCTTCGGAACAACCAGGCAGAGCTGCTGAGTCAGCATCTCTTTCTCGCCGGCTGCCCAGAGTCCGTAGCCTGTCTGAATGTCGCTCGCGAACTGGCAAACAACAGCGCTATTGCGCGAATAGACGACGTAATTCGAATACGTCAGGTCTTCGGCAAGTGCCTGAGTGGCAACGCCAATTGTCAGTATGGCAATAGCGGCTTTCATCTACTGTCCTGGATCGTTTGTGCCTCGGTCGGAGGCCGGTTGATAACGACGGCTACCACTGTGCCAACGATAATGCCCACAGTGATGTAAACAAGCCATTTCATCTTTCTTTCCTCGCTGTGAAATTAATTGCGTATGAAATGGACGTACGGCTGAGACAGCGGGGATCAAGGAAGTTGCGGGGATAAACTTGAAAAAGAGTAAAAAAGAAAGAGGCCCGGTTTCCCGAGCCTCTCCATAGTTGCAATTAATTTCACGGCTTACATGAAGAACAAGCAGAACTCGTCGTTACCGTTGTAGCGGCTGAAACGAAGTTCAGCATCGAACGTCAAGATGCCGTCGCGGTCCTGGTAGGTCAGACCGGTGTACTGCGTCGACGGTGCGAAGACCCAGACGATGTTGCCGGCGTTCTTGCCGACTCGCATCTGGAACGGCATCCGCTTCGCAGAACCGAGCTTAGCCCAGAAGTCCTGGTTGGCGACGGTGTCAGCTTCAGGATCGATCCCTCCCTTCGGGTTACGTGCAGTGATACGGGTACCGATGTAGCCTTCCGGCGAAGACACGTCCGGACGGACGTTGATGTCGTTGGCCTGGTCGTACGTGAACTTCGCCACGACGGCGTAGAAGTTGTCGATACGGAGGCGAGCGACTTCCACCTGGGCAGGCAGTGTCTTCTCAAAGGTCGGGTACGTGAACGGTGCGTCGACCGGGTCCACCCACTTGCCGGTGAACGTCCACTCCACCGAGGCGTACTGGCCGGCCTCAGCAGTGATCTGGAACGTTCCGAACGAGCCCGGCATCGAGTGCAGAATGCCGTCCTTGTTCATGGCGAGCGTGACAGACTCGAAGTTTTCCGACACCGGATCGAGGCGGAGGCCCTTCGGGAGTGCCCACAACATCCAGCGCTGGTCGGTCGTCAGGACACCCGTGAAGGTCGGGGTCATCGTCAGACCGTCAGCGATCACGAACGGCGTGCCCGAGGTGAGCGTTGCCGGCGGAACGATGACTTCAGCCTGGGTCGGAGACTCCGTGGCGATGACACGAGCCTGAGCGACGCCAGAAACGCCACCGGTCGTGATTTCGATCGCGTAGCCGACAACGTCAGCAGCGGTCGAAATGTTGATACCGCCCGTGAGCGTTGCGCCTGCCCACGTTGCGTCATCCGTGGTCGCCGTCGTGACGATCGCGTTGGCAGCTGCACCCTTGGCGAGAGCAGTGACCGTGACCGTCTTACCCGGAGCTGCGAACACAGCCGAGACGTCGGTGTTGACCAGCGTCCCTGCAGCATAGTGCGTGCCGGGGATGCCGGTGCCGTTGATGGCGTGCGTCAGGTTCTGGTAGCTGGCGTCAGCGTCGGCCCCGATCAGGACCTCGTTGGCTGCCGGCGTCAGAGCCGTCTTGAACTTGTAGACCTGCGCACCGATCGTGACGGTTTCGCCGTCAGTCGGAACGTCGGTGTACGTCAGGACGCGCGATGCTTTCGCACCCGAGCTGACTTCCCACGAGACGGTGTTGGCGTGCTGGCCGATCTGGTATGCGCCCAGAACTTCCGGCGAAGCAACTTCCGTGAGCGCGTAACCGCAAGCGCGGAACAGACGCGAGATGATCGGCGCATCGGCCTCGGTGAAGGTCGTCTTGCCGTTCGAGCGAAGTTCGGTCTTGAACGTCATCGAGGCGAGACGCCGGCCGAGGACAACTGCCTCAGGCGAGAGGTCGGGCAACTCGATGTCACGCTCAAGAACGGTCGGATCGATCTTGAACTCCGGTTCGGAGACCAAGATGCCATCGTCGATCGTCAGGGTTTCAGCGACGCCGTAGACCGACTCCACCTTAGCCTGCACGACCGCGCGGCGTGTAAGTTTAACTGCCATTAGAGTGAACTCCTATCGCGGGGTTGCGGGGCTTAGGCGGGCGTCTTCAGCTTGGCGAGGATGGCGTTGATCTTCGCCTTGTTTGCGTTTGCCAACGCGATCGCCGTGGCTTCGTCGGTCGCGTCCGGCGTGGTGATTGCGGTGATCGAGTCGAAGTCGCCGTGGTCAGGCTTGGCGTTCAGCAAGTCGGCAAGGTTCTTGCCCTTCTCACCGAAGATGTTGCTGAGACCGGTGAAGTGATTTCTTTTGAGCTTAGCCATAGTCGGAGCACCTTTCTGAGTGCGACGGTCAACGCAGACGAATGCGCTTGCCGTCTCCGGTTGAGCGATAGACACCGCCGCTGCCGACTTCGTGCGTGTTCGGTGCTGGGACGGCCTCGACCTGAGGCGCGGCTTCAACCGGTGGAGCGGTGACGGCTTCTACGACCGGGACAACAGTCTCCTCGACCGGCTCTTCGACCGGTTTCGGAATGAAGCCCTTCTTGACAAGCTTGGCCACGCGCAACTCCTCGAACTGCTCTAATCCTTGCGGCTAGACGTGCAATTAATTGCACCATGTGCGCGAGGCGAGCAATCGAGGTGGCGCGAATGCGACCCACTAGAAATTCGGGTGCGGGTCGCGCGGATCGCGGCGTGCGTGCCGGTACTGCACTTCGATGAACAGAACACCGACGATCGACCGATCCGAATAATTGACCAGGTCGACTTCCGAATTGACGAGCCTCGTGTCGACCGCCAGGTCGTCCCAGGTCGTATTGGCAAGCACCAGGCGCTTTAGCACCGTGAGCACCTGCTCTGCCATCGCCTGCGGATCGTCATCATCCTTGTTCTTCGTCGCCCGGAATTCGAGCCCGACCATCTGGTCGCTGACGATGTACGGATACAGGTCGCTATACTTCTCCGTCCCCGGCACGATGCCGAGCGAGTATCTCTTTCGCAGGTTCTCATCCGAGAGCGGACCGAGCTTCACGACCGAGAACTGCATCGGCCAGTCATCATCGGACGGCACGTAACCCGGCGCTGACGTGTCCGTCTGGACGATGCCGATGAACTTCTCTTCAATCTTCTCCAGGATTTGCTGGCGAACGCTCTTCACTAAGGTCATTTGCTTGCTCCCGCCAACATGGCTCTGACAATCTGATCGGCGGCGCGATCAACGAAATACGGCAGTCCGGCCGAGATCGTCTCCTGCATCCCGAGGCGCGGCTTGATCTTGACCATCGTGCGAAGGACGTAGAGCGGAATGATCTGCGTCCCGGTCTTCTGGAAAATGACGAGGTTGCCGGCCTTGGTGCGGGCGACGAACGTGTTCTGCCACTCCCGTGCCGACTTCTTCTTGGGCGTCCCGTTCGGGTTCAGGGCTGCGGGCAGCGGTACGGTCAGAAACTTGGCGGTCTTCGGCCGGATCGTTGCGCCGTATTCATGCACCGGCCCTGGAAAGGCTGCGCCGATGTAGCCCTTGATCTCATCGTAATGCGTGCCGGTCACCGTGACGGAACTCAGGATCGAGGCGACGAGCTTGCCGGAGCGGCGAGACAGCGTCTTCTCACCCGTACCACCGGGCCACGCATTGCCGTGCCGTTTGGCGAGGGCTTCGGCGACACTGTTGAGGAACGACTGAAGCTCCTTCGAGAGCACCTTGGCAGCGCCGTCCCAGTCCGCGTTCAGCTCCTTGGCGAGCGCCGCTAAGCCCTTCGAGGCGTCATTGAAGCGCTTGTTGCGAAAGTCGAGCGCAAACCTGATCTCCGTCCCCATAGCACCTCACAGTGGCAGGAGAGCGGACGGAGCGTAACGGATGTGCGAGTTGACGAGCGACGCGTACTGCTGGTCGAGGACGTTCGTATCGAGATGAATGCCCGCCTCCGTGAGAGCAGGCAGTTTGGCAATCAGGAGCTGCGTTTTCAGTTTGGCAGCCTGTTGCAGCCAGGACGGCACATCAGCAAGCTTGTAGCTGTCCTCACCATCCGTGGCGCTGGCAGGCTCGAAGCCGGCCGTGAACTCGATCGTGACGATGTCGTCACCATACCGAGTCTGCCAGTCGCGGGCGATGCCCTTCTCCTTGTCGAACTGAAAGGCATCAGAGATGATACCGAGCTTGCTCGACGTGACGACGGGCGTGCCGGCCACGAAGCCGGTCGACAGCAGGAATTCGGTGCGAACCAAGCCACCTTGCTGGAAGCTTGGTTCATTGACGTAGAACGTATCTGTCACCGTCTTCCGTTCGAAGGTTGTTCTGAGCGTCGACCCGACCAACGTCTCGGCAGCATCGAGAGCCATCGTAATGGCGTTCGTGATGTCGGACATGGCGTCGAAGCCGAGTTCTTCACGGAGCTTCTGAACGGAATACAGCAACATGGACGTATCCTTTAGATTGCGCCTTCAGTCGTCGGGTCATGGCCGTCTGCACCGGTAGCGCCAGCAGCACCTGAAGCAGGCGGAGTCTCAGTCTTGGCAGCAGGAGGCACCTCCGTCTTCTTCTGGGCTGCGATCTTGACCTTCTTGATCTTGGGCTTGTCGGCAGCGGGCGGCTTCGTCTCCTTGACCGTGACACGTCCCTTGCCGCCGAGGCCGAGAGCAACGTCTACTTGGTGCTGGGTGATTTCTTGGCCGAGCGCTTCGGATATCGCCGCAGCAGATGGGCGACCGTCTCCGGTGAAATGTCCGTCAACATCGGGATCGAGCGCATCAGCTGCCTCACGAATTTTCGTGGCATTTGATTTCGCCTGTAGCGCAGCGATCTTTTTCTCGGACGAGTGTCCATCGAGACCCTCCACAAAGAACCTGTCGTCATCGGCGAATTCGAGGGCGACTTCCTCACTCACAGGGGTCTCGACGTTCTTCAGGTAAATGACACCCCCGATATTCAGGCTGCGCGGGTACAGCAGCTTTGCAGTCGGCATAACGCTCTCCTAGCTCACAAAAGAAGACGCCCCAGAGTACAGGACCCTGGGGCGCTTTGCAATTAATTGCACACTACGATCAGACCGTAGCGATGTTCGTGTACTCGACGATCGCTTCCGTCTCTTCGATCTGGAAGTCGACGCGGCAGGTCAGGACGATGATGTAGACGCGGGACGTGATGTCCTTGTCGAACTCCATCGACATCTGACGCTGGATGCCGAAGATCAGGTTCAAGGGATCGGTGAAGAGGCCCTTGTCTTCCGGCATCAGTGCAACCGGGGCGATCGGCGAACCGTAGGCGAACGTCGGAGACGTGCCCTGGGTCATCTGATCACCGAGCGCGGTGCCGCGGTCAGCGAGCGTGTCGCGGTACTCAGTCTCGTTGTTGACCGAGACGAAGTGGTTCAACGCCGCCTTGTTGCGCTGATACTGCGACGGGAGCGACTTCAGGCCGGCCTTGAAGACTGCCTTCGAGATCGGCGAGTGAGCAGCGTCCACGACGTTGCCGTCAGCGTTAGCGCGCTTCAGCCAGCCGTCGAGCTGGGCGAGGTACGCCTGGTTGTCAGGGCTGCTGACGTCCGTGAACGCCTTGTCAGCCTGAAGAGCAAGCTCTTCGAGGTCGAGAGCCGCACGCTCAGCGATGAGGTCGATGATCGTCTGACGGAGGCCAGACGGACCAGTATTCGAAGCCTCGTTGTTCGCTGCAGCAGCGCGCTCGATGTTGTCCTCCATCACGTCATACGGGATGCGGACTTCAGCGATCTGCTCCTTGACGTCGAGTTCGATCTGCTCGGTCGTGGGCTTCGAACGCTGGTTCTGGGTCAGCGCCGTTGCCGAGGTCGCCTTACGCAGAATGCGCGAGCCGAAACCGATCTTGTTGATCTTGCGCTTCGGCGCGGTCATTTCGACCACGCGGCAGACGCGGATCAGCGTCGGCGACTTGATGAGCTTACGGATGAACGCCGCGCCCTGTTCGGGCAGGAGTTCACCACCGTTGGATTGCAGGTCCGCAATGGCGAGGTCCGCTTTGCGGAGGAGACTGGAGTTGCTAGACATGAAAGTTCCCTTCCGAGGTTTAAGATGCGCCTCCGCTTACGCGGTTCTGCGAGAGTAGGCCGTGTCGAGCAGTGGGACGTGCGTTTCGGACTTTTGGGTCCTGACGGTGTCACCACCCGCATCGTTGAAGACCGTGCCGTTCAATGCCGCATCGGTCTTCTTGGCCAGCACGCTGACCGTTTCGACGCGGTCCGAAATCTCCGTCACGCTTTTCTTCATGCCGGCGATCTCGTCTTCTACCGACTTCCGGAGTGCCTCGATGGCTTCGAGGACTACGGCGTTATCGGCCTTGACTGCAGGAGCTTCCGGGCCGCGATCTTTTGCGCCCGCACCGCTCTTGCTGTCGTCAAGCTCTTGGTCCTTGTCTGTGTCGGCAGACTTCGTAACGGCGGGGTTGCCTTCCACGTCGTTCGATGGAGATTTCTCACCGACGTTCGACTTGCCGCCCGAAGCCGGCGGTGTGGCATTACCCTCGACCGGGTCTTCGTCGATGTTGTTGTCGGGGCTCTTCGTGCCGAGTTTGGTGTCGGTCGTCGTGCTTCCGTGGACTGGATTTGCCGACACTTCTTCCTTCGCGGTCGGCTCGGTCTTGGCTTCCTCAGCCTTCTCGACGACCGTCTCAGCAACAGCCTCATCTGCCTTCTGAGCCGACTCAGCTGCGGGAGCCTCTTCGGCCTTGGCAAGCGAACCTGCCCGCGAGAATTCAACGTCAGCCTTGAACGCCTGAACAGGCAGACCACCGGTCAGCGAGATCAGGTAATTCTTCATCTCATCGACGGCCTTGCCGACTGCGGCAGCCGCTTCCGACGATGACGTGGCTTCATGCAGGATGTTGGCGACGGTCGACTTCAGAACGTCGACTGAGGTGCAGACGCCCGTGAAGTAGCCTTCGGTCGCGAGCACTTCGCCGAACGACCAGGACGTGAAGTCCACACCGCTGAAAGACTTCTGGAGATCGGCGGTGACGACGAGTGCGACCTCGTCCGAAACCTTGAGCACGCTGCCGGTCGGAGCATCGGCCTTAGCGAGCGTTACAACGCCGTCCTTCTCGGACTTGACGAGGGCATCGGCATCGAGGCCAGCTGCCTTGAGAACCGCGTTGACCTTATCGAGGTCGGCTCCCTTCTGCAGGATGACGCCGACTACGTCGATCTTCGGCTCTGCCATCTTAAAGATGGCGCGGCCGATCTTGTGGAGGTCGATCATATTCTGGTCCTCTTTCGTGATCCTGAACGGGATGCGGTTCGCACCGCGCTTCACCAGCGAGACGAAGTTCACTTCCGTGTTCACGAGTTCTGTTGCGCTAATTTGCTGCTTGGACATTCAAGATGCCTTCAACGAACGAGAACCTGTGACTGTGGCCGTTGGCCGTTTCCGTGACCGTGCCTCGAACAATTCGGTGGACGTGCCCATCCGGACCCGGACCAGTCGTGCCGCCGATCAGGTTGCCCTGGTTATCGAACGACACCTGGAACGTATGCTTGTGACCGTCCGCGATATCCGTCTCGCCGTTGAGCACCATCGGCATCTCGATTTCGATGACTGTGTCGACCTGTATGGCCGAACCATCGAGCGAGAACCCATTTAGCTCGCCTTCTTTGATCATCCTCCAGAGTTCAGGATCAGGGACTTTCACCCCTAGAACCCAAGACCCCGGAATGAAGACCGAGTCGTCTTCGCGGGCGATGAAGCTTTCGACGACGTAGCAACCGCTCAGTTCCTGGTTGTGGTTCGTGTCGATATTGTTGACCAAACCACGCCGCAGAAACTCGTGAGCCATGTTCTGGATCGTCTCCGCCTTCATGAAGTCACCCTGGCTGTCAGGGAACCCTGGTGCGTAGACTTCTCCGAAAACGAGTTGCTGTTCCTCGTCGAGCTTCTTGATTGAAACCGAGGGTGCGCTCTTAGTGGCATCGGCTTTGGAGACGTTCACATTAGCCTCCTCTGCTACCGCTCCTGCGAGCACGTCCTCACTCCCAACCGCGACAAGCACGTCGCGAGCGATTAATTGCACGCTGCAAAAAGACGGTGAAGATCAAAAGTGAAATTAATTGCACGGTGGCTCGTATGCGGCCCACGTCCAAAACTTGCAATTAATTTCATGCCGGGAGCAGTTTTTGGTCGCGCAGTACGTCCCGGAGAGCGTCGATATCGCCGTTCACCCACATGTACAGCGCCTTTTCGCGCGTCTTCTGATCTTTGATCTTGTCGATCAGGTCGTACAGGTACTGCGGTTTCGGGATCACCGTACCGCCATGCGGCTGTGCCGGGCGAACCGTGACCGTGGCATCGACAACCGCGGCAGCCGGGACGAGACGCTGCAACGGTATCTTATTGAGCGCGATCTTCTCTTCGACAGTGCCAGCGTTCAGCAGAATTCCACGGCAGCCGGGATGGAACGGAGGACTGCCGTAGCCGGCCGACTGCATCTGCTTGAGCGACATCGCATTCAAATCGGTCAGACCGGCCTTCGACTGCTTCGGCCAGGGTGCAATCGACTTCAGGTCCTGCGGGTTCTGGGTCATAAGCGCCTGCAGAACGCGCGTGTACTCCTCTTCGACGCTGAACGTCTTGCCGTGCATGTACTCGCAGACATCGCAGGTGTGATCGTCGAGCACCTCGGAAATCTGGTACGTCGTGATCTGCCGTTCCTTGGCCTCAGCCAGGAAGCCGAACGTCACGAGGCGGCTGGTTGTCAGGTTCGCACCGAGATCAATGACGGCCCGGCCTGTACCCATGACGGCGTCGTTCAGGCGATCGGCCAGCGACTGCTCAGCCTTGCGCAGCTCGACCTCATCGACGTTGTCAGCCCAGTTGTTCTTGATCTGCTGGTAGACTTCGCCGCCAAGCGTCATCGGGCCGGTGTACGGCTTGACATTCGAGATGTCGAAATTTGGATCGTAGCTGATCGTGATGTGCGGGCGGTAGCCGTCGTGCTCCCAGCTCGCGCCTGCATCCTGGAACTGCTGCCACCGCTCCTGGAGCGCCTGGCTTGTCAGTGTCATGACGATGGCATCGCCGAACCGCTTGATCTCGCGGGCACCATTCATGCCGACGTCCAGCGTGAGCGGGTCCTGCTGGACGGCATTCCACTCAACCGGCACCTTCGAGTAGCAGATCGTGACGTGCAGATCGTCCGGCTCCAGCATCGACGGGAAGCCTTGCTCCATCGCCCATGTCATCAGCTCATCCGTGACAAGCACCGGCCGGTACACATAGAGCGAGCTGCGCTTGACCTGTATTTGGTCGGGCGTCAGCAAACCGCCGTTCTCGGCGAGATCGGGCATACCGAGATCATTCTTGACGATTTTGGCGAGCAGCTCCTCGTCCCGGACGAAGTCGTGCAGCATATCGCGGATCAGGTCGGCTCCGTCGTGCTCGACCATGACGACGAGCTGATCGATGCCGTGCTGCAGCGCTTCCGGGAGCGGCTTCGCCTTCTTGACGAAGCTCGTATCCTCGATCTTGCCGGCGCAGTTGTGGGCTCCGAACAGCAACGAGCTGACGGCTAGCTCCTCGATACGGTTGCGTTGGCTCTGTACGACGCCGCTGAGCGTCAGCCGGTCGATATAGGCGTGGGCATCAACGAACTTGCCGCCCTGAACGAGCGGCTCGATTTCGCGGAGCGTGTCGGCAGCGATCTTCCGCCAGCGACTCTGCATCGTCGAGGCGACTGACGCTTCCAGC
The DNA here is from genome assembly GCF_902712875.1 of Hyphomicrobium sp. ghe19. Taxonomy (NCBI): domain Bacteria; kingdom Pseudomonadati; phylum Pseudomonadota; class Alphaproteobacteria; order Hyphomicrobiales; family Hyphomicrobiaceae; genus Hyphomicrobium; species Hyphomicrobium sp. ghe19. The sequence continues at coordinate 2,502,363 of NZ_LR743509.1, forward strand.
GAGAGATACGCCTGGAGCGATGGCATGGCAGCCTCAATGCTGGTGTGCGTGCGAGTGGTGCATCAGGGAAATCGTGGCGGCTGCCAAATCTCCCAGTCCTTCTGCATCGTGCTCGGGATTGATGAACTGAAGCTCGGCCGTCGCCTGCTTGAACTTCGCAACGCCCTTCGCATCGAGCGACTTGACGAGGGTCATGTTCTTCGCCAGCTCCGGCCAATCCCGCTTGCGCAGCGCGATCAGCGTGTCCTTGGCGAGAGCTTGAATACCTGCCGGCTGCTTCTCCCACTTCTTGGCGGGAGTTGCGGTCGGAGCGCTCTTCGGTTCCTTCGCGCCTGGTGCTTCGACCGGAACGGGCTTGATCGGGACGATGTTGCCTTCGTTGTCGACCGTGTGCGTGCTTTCGAGCCCGTTCGGTACGGCAGGCGGTTCCGGCGGATCGATCGTCTTCAGCTTCAGGCCGGTCGCTTCGTTCAGTTCGTAGATGACGTCCTCGACGTCGACGCGGTTCGTGCCGAGGCCGATCTGCAGACCTTCGATCTTCAGGTGGACGTCTTCGATGACGAGCGGCTTCGAGGCCATCTTGTACTCGCCGAAGCCCATTGCGGGCAGCAGCTTCGAGTTCATGATCTCGTCGAACTCGTCACGCTCAGGCTTGAACACCTGGGCTTCCGTGACCGTATAGCTGACGTAAGCCGAGGCGAACGAATAGTCGTCGGACGCACCCAGGAAGATCGGAGCCAAGCGGAACGCACGGCGGACGCGCTCCTCGCACTTGTTGTCGTATTCCTCGAACATCGAGTCGTTCGTGCGTTCACCGCCGAAGCGTTCGACCGTGACACGAGCCTGGGTCGGGTGATCGAGCGAACCACCGGCCGGCTCGACCTCCAGGATTTGCACCCGGTTCGTCTTCTCCGCAGAGCCGGTCATCTTGGCTTCGAGCGCCTTACGGGTCTCAGCCTGGAGCGTACCGCCTTGCAGCGTGATCAGGACGGGCGGGATGCCGCCGTTATCGAAGAAGTCGAGATTGAACTCTTCAGCCTTACGCGAGCCGAGGACGGACGGCAGCTGGCTGATCCAGCGCGGCACGCCATAATCGGTGTGAGCGTCCGGCAAGCAGGTGAAATGCAGGATTTCAGTACCGCGGTCCTTGGCGGGCAGACGCTGCCCCTGCTTCGACCAAATGCCGGTCGTCTTGTTAATGTCACGAGACGCGCCAAACTCCCTGAAGTACACCAGCGTCAGGCCGTTCAGGAGCTGCACGAACCGGCGCTCGCGCTTCATCATCTTGATCTTGGTGTCGACGCCGTTCCGCTTGACGGTGACTTCGACTTCAACCGACTCGTCGAGCTTGACGAGTCGCATCATCTTCGAGTCGACGTGCTTCAAAAAGACGATCTGATCCTGAGCGTTACGCAGGACTTCGAGATAGGCGTTGCCGGTGGCTTCCAAATCACGACGCAGGCTCTTGCGGAGCGAGATGAAATTCGTGCCGGGTAGCGGTTCCGAGAAGAACTCCCGGAGCTGCTCGATCTGACTGTCGTCTTCCTTATCCTCGGCGCTCTCAGCCTTGGACTCGAAGTCGTAGCCGGTGCCGTCGATGTTCGTGACCATCGCCTCGATGCAAGGCGACAGCGTGTTGTTTTCCTGGGCGAGCCGGTCCAGCCGGCGCAAGTTGTACGGTGGGCAGAGGACGCCACGGTCGTTCGCCGCACCGACGTAAAACTGCTGGTATTCGTCTTCAGGAGACGCAGCGTTCGAGGCTACGGCATCAGACGATGCAGCCGACTCCTTGGCACCGAAGCCCACCTTCTGAATACTGACGCCCGCCTCGGACTTAACCAGACGGTACACCTGTGCCTTTTGGTCGGGCTGCTTCTCGTCTGCCATCTTGCGATCCTTGATCCAGACCGCAACCCTATCATCGTGCAATTAATTGCACAACTAAGCTACGAGCTTGATCTTGGACATATGGGCCAGATCGGGACCGGCTTCGGCATCTGCGGTAAATTTCAGTTGCGGCTTCCATCCGACCTTGTCGAACGGCAGGCTCGACATGACGTCGGTCACCCGCTGCGCCCAGAGCTGCTCCTCGCCTTCCGGAATGTAGGCGATCAGAGCGTCGTGGATCATGGCCACGATCTCCAGCTCGCCACCCGGATAGGCGTCTTCGAGGAGCGCAATTGCCCAGATCATCATGTCGGTCAGGCAGCCCTGGATCGGCGAGTTGATCGCCTGACGCTCAGCGGACGAGCGGGCCTGACGGTCCCACGAGTCGATGGTCGGCAGATGCCGGATGCGGCCGAGCGGCGTGCGGACCATCTTGAACGTCTTGACGAGCTTGCGCATGTCGTCGTGGTAGCCGAGCAATCCCGGATACAGCGTGAAGAACGCGTTCCGCATCTCGGTCGCTTCTTCGATCGACAGCATGATGTTGTAGCTCGCCCAGGCGTATTTCTGGAAGCCTTCAGCCGACATACCGTAGAGCAATCCGAAGTTGCAAGGCTTTGCATTTCCACGATGTTTTTCAAAAGCGGCTGCCAATTCCTTGTCGTGCGGGTGATCTTTCCAGCTCAGGAACTCCTTGATGTCGACCTGCGCCATCTGGGCTCCGGTCAGGGCGTGGAGATCGAGCCCGTCCTCGTACGCCTTGAGCATCGTCTTCTCGTTGGCGACGCAGGCGACGACCTTCAACTCGCCTTGCGAAAAGTCGCAGCTGAGTAGCTTCTTCTTCGGCGGTGACGGAAAACATTCGCGCAGCCGCTTGGCCCACTTCGTCTTCTTCGGCACGGTCTGGATGGCCGGGTCTTTGGCCGACAAGCGCCCAGTCACCGTGCCGGCGTCATCGTCGTACCCATCGAAGTCGCCGTGGGCGAGGAAGTACGTCGGGTGCAGCCGCATGTCGGGTCGCAGGTGCTTCAGGAAGCCTTCGACAAACGTCGACAGCGTCTTCGATGCCGCGTCCAGCTCCGTCAGCGCTGCCACCATCGCCTTCGCAGTTGGAACGTGTTCGAACTGACGAAGATGCGACTTCTTCATAGAAGGGACGGGTTGTCCGTTCTTGAGCTTCGGGGTGACTTCGTAGGGCTTGAGGTTCAGGCCGTGTGGGGTGAAGAAGAACTCCTGCAAAATGGACGGGAGCAGCGGATTTTTGCCTTGGGCGATCTGGTCTTCGATGCGGTCCTTGTACTTGATCCGCATCTTCTGAGGCAGGAGGCCTAAGGCTACGTCCTGCGTCTGCTTGATCGTTTTCCGGAGGTCGTCGCCCAGAACCTCGAACTTCTCCTTGTCGATGACGAGGCCGCGGCGCTCCACCTTCTCGAAGGCGCGGGCAGCCGGATGCAGGATCGTGACGTAGAACCGGGTCAGGTCATCGTCATGCAGCAGGTCGGCCTTCAGCGTGTCGGCGACGTCCTGTGCTGCGATCGTGTCACCTCCAGCGTACGGCAGAAGCTTCTCAGGCGGGATTTTCTCCATCGCGCCCTTGTCTTGGGTCTGGTTGAAGGCGTCGTCATAGCCGCCATACGGCGTAAACAGCTTGGCGTGCAGGTTCAGCGAGTTCGAGCGGTTCTCATCGAGCAGCGAGCCGACGAGCATCGTGTCCATCGAGAAGTTCGTGCACTCGATGCCCCACTTCTCCGCGATCCAGATCATGTCGTACTTGCCGTTTGCGGCTCTGATCTTCACACGGTCGCTGGTCAGGAGCCAGTTAACCTGGTCCCAGACACTGCCGTTTTGAGGCTCCACGACCTTTTCCGCCCCAGGAAGGTCGCCCAAATACAGAACGTGAGCCTCACCACGTTTATGCGTGAAGCTGATCGAGACGATGTCCCGATCCGGGTACCACGGATAAAATCCCATCGTTTCGGTGTCGACCGTCACATCGACGGGCTTGCCGGTCTGGGCATAATCGGACGCGATGCCTTCGATCAGCTCGGAGAAGTTCGGCACCCATTTGCAGTTGCCGGCCAGAACCTCAGTCGAACCGGTCCGCTGCAGGCGATCGGCGAGCCGCAGGTCACACAGCAGGATGTCGTAGTTCGGCGGATCGTTGGCGATCGAGTGCGGATCGAACGTCATCAGGAAGCTACCGTTGTTCGGTGACTTCAACGGCTTCTCTCTGAGCGACGTGATCGTTCGACCCTTCGGCGCGAGACCAGCCTTCTGCAGCACGGCGAGCGGCTTCGCTCCAGCAACGAGACAGACCTCACCTGTCGGAACGACGGGCGGCTCGGCATCTTCCTTGTACAGGTGGAACTGATGCTTCGGAACATTAGGACGGAAGCCTTTCAGCATCCGTCCAAAAGTCTCAGAAACGAGTTTCGGCTGCGCCGTAGACCAGATCGTAATCATGCGGGCGTCGCCACCTTTATCTTGTTCCAACGGGTCTTCGAATGGCCTTCGCTCTCGAACACGCGGACAATCGCCTTGCCGAGACCGGCGCAAATCGTTTTGTGATCAGCGCAGATCGTGTTCGCCAGCATCGTGTTGGCGTCGCCGTCGTACTTCGCGGCATTGAGCACATAGACGCGCACCCGGCGCATCGAGGCCGTGACAAGCACCAGCAGGTTGCCAAGCACGCGGACGAGGAGAATTGCGCGTCCTTCCAGCACCTTCGAGTCAACGACCCTGACGGGCAGCATGACTTCGAGGTCGCCAAACGTCAGAATGCGATCACTCTCTCCCTTGAGCTTTTCTGCCCTGTGATCCCAATGCAGCTCCATCGAGAGCGTGTCCGCGAGCGCGTAACAGAGGCCTGAACTCACGTCTGCCATTGCAGCTCCCCATTGCTCAAAATACAAACCCAGCGGCCGAGCGTGACACCGTCAAAGCTCGCAACGAACTCGGCCCTCGTCTTCGTCTTCAGCGCGGTCAGCATGACCACCGGTTCATCCGTCAACACCTTGAACAGTGCTGGCCCCTCAATCTGATCACCGACTTCGAGGTCCTTGAACTCTTCGATCGAAAGCATCACTCAGCCTTTCGGAACTTTCTGGAGGTCGGGCAGCGGCGTATCCATCGGAATACCGAGCCCCATCAGGACCGCTCCCAATGTCTTCGACGCCATCACCTTGTCGTAGCCGACGTCGAGATGCAGACTCGCGTACTGCTTGTTCGCGTTGACTTTGCTGAAGCCGACCGCGGTCATCTTCTCCTTGTATTTGTCCCAACCCTTGCCCTCGATCCTGACCGAGAGCGTCTGGCCTTGCAGGCGGGCAGCGACGCGAAGGTCGGCATTGGCGGCGACTACGAAATAGCGGGAGCCTGCCGAAGTCCCATGCACCGGCTGGTACATCTGCGTCGCCTGACGCAAGGGCACCAAGTCCGCCGATTTCTTCATGCTCTCCGGGAACTCCGACCACAGGCCGATCGTGTGCGGTACGGGTTGCGATGCCGGCTGCGGTTTCACTGCCGCCTTGGGCAGCATCTGCAATGCGCTCTTCATGGCCTCTATTTGCTCTGGCGTTGGTTCATTGATGTTGAAATTGAAATGATCGGTTTCGAGCGGAGCGCCGTCCACGATCAGCACCTTCTGCTCCAGCCCGGCCTTCACGGCATTCTTCAACACGTCCGCCTTCACTTGGTGGATCGCAGCGAGACAGCTGCCAGCGAGTTCTAACTTCTTCGCTGCCGGCAGCTTGTCGCTCTTCAAGAGAATGAGTTCGTCGAGCGTGACGGGCACGGCACAAGCAGGAGCGTCGAGATTGCCGAGGTCTGAGAACTCGAATGCGGATGCCGTCAGCTTGACGCTCACACCGACCTTGGCCAAGTCAGCCAGCTCCGTCTCTGTGAAGCCGAGCTTCAGCAGCGCTGCTGGTCCGTTGGTCTTGACTGCTATGGCCACCGTCTCACTCCTTGCTCTCGGGGCTTATTCTAAGAGCGTAACTGCTACCTGCGCCGGGTCAATAAGAAATGCAATTAATTGCACGACTCAGCGTTAAATTATCTGCCCCAAATCCCTAGCGTTCCGACCAGCGGCTTGAACGACCTATCACCTGCCGGACGTTCGACGGCTGTATCCTTCGACACCACCGAATACTTCTTCGGCGAGGCCTTCGTGGCTGTCGTTCCCTTCACGCCGAACTCCTTCTTCAGGAACTCGACCTGCGATGACGACTCGACGGCCTTCTTGCAATAATGCTCACGGACATACGTGATGGCGTCTTCTTCACCGAACATCGAGACGAGCGCCGCGAGGAACATGCCGGTTCGCCCGTGCCCGCCGATGCAGCCGGCATGAACCTTTTGGCCGGCGAGCAACTGCTCCTTCGTCCAATCAACCAGCTTCTTGTACTGGGTGGCGTTCTTCGGGACGCCCATGTCCGGCACCTGGAACAGGATTTCTTCGCCCTTGTTCCACGGAAAATGCTTGTCGCTGAACCGCATACTGCTGTCGAAGCCGATGTAGACATCAGCGTCGTGCACCACTGGCGACGAGCACGAGCCGCCGTAAATCTTCAGCTTCGTGTTCGGCATCACGAGCGCTTTGTGGCTCGCATAGCACCGCGGTCCAAGCGCCACCGACGACTTGGAGACGTAACCGCCTGTCGACCCCTTCATGTGCTGATCCCAGCTGTCGAAATACTTCTGGCCCTCGCTGCGCAAACTGCGCGCCACGCTTCGGTCATTCGTCAGATAATCGTTGATGTTCTTGCGGCTCACAGCCCTACTCCTAAGCGGCTTCCGCCACGCGATGGATTTCGACCTTCTTGACTTTCGTGTTCGGCATCAGCGTGAAGTACATCTTCTCCTCTGCTGCCTTCTTCTCGGCTTCAGCCTTGGCCATTGCCGCGAGCTTCTCGGCCTGCATCTTCTGCGCCTTCGATGCTTCCTTGCTGATGCCGTGGGTCTTCGTCTGTGCGCTGATCTCCTTCGGGTACTTGTGCACCGAACCGAGCGCTTCGACCATGTACCAGTCGACATACTTGCCGACGTGATCCGGGAACATCTGCTGCGCCATTTCCATGTGTTGCAGCAGACCATCGGTCACGTAATGGCCGCACGGCTGGTCGTACAGGATGGCGTGCGGAATTTGACCGGAGCGCTGAATGTCGAGGATGCGTTTCAACGTCCCCGTCTCATGAGCAAATACGTGCCCCTTGTTGAAGAGCACACCACCGTTGTGCTGCAGCGTCCAGATCGTGTCGAGCATCATTTCGGCCGAATACTCGCCGGTCACGAACCTGTGCAGGCAGTCCGTGATGGCACCCCACTTCGGACCACCGTAGCTGCTCGCCCATTTCGAGTTGTAGAACGCCCACTGCATCGCACCGGTCAACGCGCCGATCGACGCCTGAGGCGGCTTGTTCAAGAACGTCTGGTGGATCGTGCCTTCATCACCCGTACTGCCGCAGAAGAACTCTGCAACTTCCTCACCAAACTGCTTCTTCATATCCGGCTTCGACTTCGCCTTCGACTGATTGTGACGGCTCTCACGGATCGTCGTCAGCAACAGGTAATAGAAGGCCCGGACCGCCTTCTCGTTCATCTTCTCATGGTACGTCCTGACCAAGTTCAGCTCATCGGGCGTCAACGGCTCCAGCGGTGCCCGCCGCGAGGCGACCAGGGCAACCGCATGGTTCATGCCGTAGAACCACAACGCCTGACTTTCTGGCGTCGTGTTCGGGTTCTTGTCCTTCGACTTGAACTCGACCAACGCCTTAGCCACCGAGGCGCACGGGACAGTGCTCATGTCCCGATGCTGGCAGAGCACGCGAGACTGGTGATAGGCCAGCGTATTCACGGGATCAGTGAGCACTACCGTTCACTCCTTGTTTGAGTAGCGTATTAGGACGTTAGCTGAGGGCCGGTCTGGGTCAAATGAAATTGCAATTAATTTCACTTTGGATACGGCAGACCGCTGATCCGGCAGAGCGTCACACCCCAGGCGTAACCGAACACAGCGCGACGGACACCTGAGACGTCGAAGTCATCGATGTAATCGTACTGCCGCTCAGTCTCCACCGCGCGACCGTTATAATTGTCACGCACCCATTCGACCGGGTCTTCGATACCGGCAGTCTTGGCGAGGAGCGCGAGGAACAGCCCGGTTCGACCGTAACCACCCATGCAGCCCACATAGACTTCCTTGTCCTGGAGCGCTGCCCGCATCGTCTGGATCAGCGCAACGGCGACATCAGCGTCTGAGTTCGGGATGCTGAAATCGCGGATCGGCAGGTGAACATCGGCATCACCAGCCTGCACGCGCTCCGCTCTGACGGCCACGTTGAACGCGTCTTCTCCGTCAGGACGGCCATCAAACGGACCACCTGTAATCCGGACTTTTCTCCAACCACCGCGCCAGCCGAGAGGCATGACAATCGTGCCCAGAGGCTTTGGTTCACTCAACATCAGTCTTCACTCCTTGTTAAACTGCAACCCTGGTCACGTCTTTAATGTCCTCGTTCTCGACCAGAAGAACGTAACTCTGGAACCTTCTATTTCCGAAGTTGCTGGTGACCGGGGCCGACCTGAACGCCATCCTGCTCAGCCGTGCCTTCGTGTCTCCATAAACTCCGTAGCGCCGTGCCTTTCGAACAACCGACTCCGGGACGTTGTACTTCCTGGGTCTCATGCTCTCTGCTCCCTGTACTGATCAGGGTCTTGACGAAACTTCGAGCCGCGCAGGATGGCGATCGACCGCGGTGCATCGATCACGATCCGGACCTGGGCGATCTTCAGATACCCGCCGGCCGAGACGAGGACGTCTGGCAGGATTTCCGTCGCCTCTTCATCCGTGATGCGGTGCTGCTTGCCGGTCGCCTCGATCAGGAGCGTGAAGTCGTTCGGCCCGCTGACCTTCGTGACAACGACACGCTTTCCCTCAACGAAGAAGTCGTCGTTCTCGCGAAGGCTAATGATCAGCATGGCCTAGCTCCTTGCAATTAATTTCACGCTGCCAGCACGCTGAAAACCGCATAATCCGCTGGCATCGCGGTTCCTGTCACGAAGACGTAGGCGTCGGTCAGGGGCGACCCGAACGGCACCGGTGACATGATCTTGAGACCATGCAGCTCCTCTTTCAGGACCGTCAGCCTATCGATCATGTACTCCAGGAAGTTAGCATCGTCAGACTCCCAGCCAAAGCATTGATGCAGCAGGCTGGTCTGTTCCAGGCCCTTCGGTCCGCACAGGTTGATCGTCACGTTCGCCCGGCTCGGCATATTCGCCAGGTTTAGCAGGACCGAGTCGAAGACATCCTTGTTGCCCCACCAGTGGGCGGTCATGATCATCTGCTTGTGCTGAGGCGCAACATCGAGCGTCACCTGCTCGGCGGCACCGGCTACCTCCAGGGCGTAATCGACGAACCTGCGAAGCTCCGGGGCATCCGAACTATCGATCACCGGGACATCGACATCGTACCAGACCTTGCCGCTGGCTCCGTCGATCGTCACCTTCTTGATCGTCGAGGTCCGCAGCCAGTCGATATCGAGCGCTGTGCAGCCGACCACGCAGGCCTTGTCCATCGCTCGGGCAACCACCGCGGCATGGCAGGTGGCTCCGCCCGTCTTCGTCAGGATACCCATCGCGGCGTTCATGCCCTTGATGTCGTCCGGTGTCGTCTCATGCGTGACGAGGATGCAGGGCTCCTTGCACTCAACTGCCTCCTGAGACGAGAACACCGGACGACCGCTCACAACGCCGGGGCAGGCCGGCAATCCAATGAACTTCGATGCCGTCTTGAACGCCGGGTCAATCGACGGCTGGCGAACGACCTTGTACTGCTCGCGGGTCAGCCGCTTCATCGCCGTGTCCGGGTCGATCACGCCTTCCTGGGCGAGGTCATGGGCGATCTTGAAGGCAGCGCGAGCCGAGCGCTTGCCCGACCGGCTCTGGAGCACGAACAGCTCGCCCTTCTGCACCGTGAACTCGATGTCGACCATGTCCTTGTACGACTTCTCAAGCTCAGCGCAGAGCTTGTTGATCTGCAGGCGAATAGCCTGCCAGTTTCCACCCAGCGTCGGCATGACATTGATCGGCAGCGGCGTCCGGATACCAGCCACGACGTCTTCGCCTTGGGCGTTCTGCAGGAACTCACCCATCACGAACTTCTCGCCCGTCGACGGGTCGCGTGAGAACAGCACGCCTGTGCCGCAGTCGTCTCCCATGTTGCCGAAGACCATCGCCTGGACCGTGCAGGCCGTGCCCATCGCCGGGTCGATCTTGTTCAGCTTGCGATACTCGACCGCCCGCTCATTGTGCCAGCTGTTGAACACCGCCTTGATCGCGGCCATCAGCTGATCGATCGGCTTCTGGGGGAACGGCTTGCCCGTCGTCTTCTGAAAGATGTCTTCGTACATCCCGCAGAGCGTGGCGATGGCATCGCTGTCGAGGTCCGTGTCAGCTTCAGCCTTCACCGACTGCTTCACCGCGTCGAGTGCTTCGTCGAACAACTCCTTCTTCACACCGTAGGCCGTCGAACCCAGCATCTGGATCAGGCGGCGGTAGCTGTCATAGGCAGGCCTGACGCCGATCCGGTCACACCAGTCACCGATGTTCTCCTTGTTGAGGCCGACGTTAAGGATCGTGTCCATCATGCCCGGCATCGAAACCGGGGCACCAGAGCGAACCGAAACCAGGGGCGTGTAACCGAACTGCTCCTTCAGCCACTTCATGTCACCGGTCGCGACAAGCTTGATGCCGGCAAGAGTGACCTGTGCCGTCGATTTGCTTGCCATGTCGTGACAGACTTGCGTCGTGAACGTGAAGCCAGGAGGGACGTTCAGACCCGACTGCACCATCTTGACGAGAGCGGCACCCTTACCGCCGAGGATTTTCTTCGACTCTTTCTCGTCAGCGCACTGCCATTCGCACTCCTTGCCTGAGAACCGATAGGCTGCGTTGTAATCTGAATTGTACGCCACCCACTCACTCCTTGTTTGGGCTTGAATTTCCTCTTGACGTTAGCTGAGGCCCTAGCGGGGTCAATGAGAAATGCAATTAATTGCACATTTTAATCGTGCGAAGGTAAAGCCCTTGCAGATGCGCTCTGTGCAGCATGTTTCCGGCCGATGCTTTCCATCGTGCCTCGTCTACACGCCACACCGACTCGGCTCCGTTCACGTCCTTCTGGTCGTCCTTCACGTCGTCGATCAGCATCAGCGACACGAGCACAGCCTGGTTCTGCTTGTCTTCGAGCAGGCCTTCATCGACGAGCTTCAGACAGAACATGGCGGTGCAGTACAGGCCGTCCCGCGGGTCATCTGGCGAGAGATGCGTCAGCAGACTTACGGCGATGTCATCGATCCTCTTCGCGAGACGAGAGATGCTGAAGGCGTCGAGACCCGCGAGCGGGCTTGCCGCGGCGTTGTTCAGGTGCATCAGAATATCGGACCGGCACTCGAAGCCCTGCCGAGCGCACGCCTCTAGCATTAGAACCAACATGTGGGCCGGGGCCGCCTTCTCTAACGTAGCGATTTCCCGTTGCGCGAAATCCAGCATCATTGACTGGTTCATCATATAACTCCTGTGCTCCCCAATTCTGGGCGGCGGTTTCAACTTCAGACGTGCGTTCGGAGACGGTGACGACGGGGCCGCGCTCAAAATAGCGGACGCCGAGCCTGGCGAGATCGATGCAGAAGCCGGCTTGGTTCGTGTCGGAATAGAGCTTGTACCTAACTTCCATAGCGGCGGACCTCGTGCGGCGGACGCTCTTTCGCTTCCTTGGCTTCGATGCTGTCTTTGCCGCCGCTGCGCGCGAGGTCGAACACCTGCTTCGGGATGCGGTAGGTCGGTATCTGGTGACGGTTCCAAATCTCGCGACGGCGCGTCAGGCCTATCGCGACGCCAGCCATCGAGTCGGAGACGTCCTTCGATGAATGCGGCGGGTGATCGATCTTGTTCTTCTGGGCGTTGAACTCCAGCGTGATGCACTCGTGCAGCGCCTTAGGATGGGCGGGTGCTTTGACCCGGCCGTCGTAATACGCCTGCTTCAGCAGGTCGTAGGCGTGCGTATCGGTGTCCATCGACTGGTAGCCGGTCGAGAAACCCTTCGTCGCCATGACCTGCATCGAGTCCCGGCTCTGATACTGGTCGAACGACACCCAGCGGACGGGCAGCATGAGCTTGTCGCGAATGTCGTAGATCAGCTGACGGATGCTCTCGAACCTGATCTCGTCGCCCTGCGGAGGCCTCACCTCCAGGATGCAGTCGAACTGAATGATCGGCAGCGTCTCGACGTGGTCACCACGGTTGACATCGACGAAACCGGGAACATGCCCGACAGAGACGCCAGCACTGTCCTTCGACAATGCAAGGTCGATATGAGCGAAGCGCCATTCGAACGGGTTCACCACCCGCTTCGGGTACATCAGCACCTTCGTCTTGACGAAATCGCAGTCTTCTCGCGACAGGATCGACAGCGTCTTGCCGAAGCAGTCGGCTACGGCATCCGAGTTCAACATGAACGGATGCAGCGCCTGGGTCGCGACACCGGCCACGTCACGCAATGCCGGTAGCAGGTCGTTCTCGAATGTCTTACGATACTCGACCGGGATCGCCATGACGAGCCGCTGGTCGTGCTCAGCAATCTCATTCGCGCTCTGCAGGATGCGGGGCTTCCTGGTCTGATCACCGACGAATACGTGAAACTTCTCACCGGCAAAGCGTTCCGGCCTGATCTCCCAAAGCCGCTTGTCGTAAATGTAAATCCGCGGGTTCGTCTTCGCTTCCTGCTCCTTCTTGTCCGTGAACTGGCCCGGATAATTTCGGGACGACACCAGGCACAACATGCCCGGCAGCTCGCCCTTCTGCATGAAGCGAGACTCACGACGACGGGCGATCGAATTGTAGTTCGACATAGCTTGGTCGTAGGTCGTCCCGTCCTTCGTCTGCTTCGAGTTCTCCGTCACAGCCATGAAGTTGACTTCGTCCAGGACGCCGCCGATCACGTTCTGACCGATGGCAGCGGTGTCGTGGCCGGCCACGGGCTTGATGACTATGCGGCTGTTCGTGAAGCGCATGTCGCTCGCGCGCTCCTGGTCGTATGGCGCGTACTTCCTGAAGTACGGGCTATCATCGACCATCGCCCGGAAACGGCCGTAATCGACGTCCTTAGCCAAGTCCTTCGTGATCGACTGGAACACGATCAGAATTTCAGACGACGGGTCGAGGTCGAACGCCTCGTGCGGGTTCTCCATGCAGGTCAGGACGTAGAGCTGGTACGCCTGCGTGTAGAGCGCCAGCGTGGACTTCGCGACACCGATGCCGCCGGTCAGCACGACTTCGACGTACTTGCCCGAGTTGATCTCCTCCCCTTCCCGCAACACCTCCGGCCAGAGGACACTGGCCTTGTTCAAGAGGCTCTCACTCTCGACGAACGTGCGGAAATCGACGGGCGGGATCACCCAGCCGTCTTGCTGGGCCTTCTTGCGCAGCCAGCTGATGGCACGACGCAGGTAGCGGACGCGCTCCTCCGGATCACGGATCGCCTTGCCGACGAGCCAAATCCATTTGCCGGGCTCACCCATCGTCGACAAGAGACGGAGGCAGAGTTCGAGCGGATGCTCAGCTGCTACGGCTGACATACTCTAAACTCTCCAACTCCGCGTGAAGCTTCTCCTGCTCCTCGGTCCACTCGAACTGGGTCACAGTGCCGGCAGGGTCGACAATCGAGCCCTTGAAGCTCTTCGGGGCACGGGCGAGGATGCCAGTTTCGAGCTGCAGGCGGCCGAGGTCGACCAGCAGGTCTTTGAGCATTCCGATCTCGCGGGTCGCATCCTTGAGCAGAATGCCAGCCGGCATCTCGCTCTCCTTCATCAGCATCTTGTCGAGGCGACCACGCTGCTGCTGGGCAAGCGTGTCCAGCTCCTCCATCGCGTTCATGCGACGGGCGATGGTCGAGGTCTTTTCGGTCTTCTGAGCGGTCGTGATGCGCTCGATGGCGCGGACTCTGAGGTCGCCCTGTCGATACCGCTCCAGGCTCTTCTTCAGATTGTAAATGTCTTCGCCGACGAACTGCTTGCAGTCGTTCTGCAGGTACTTCGCGACGTCGAGGCCGCTCTCACCCAGCAACAACTTGGAGTCGACCGTAGCCAGGACTTCTGGCGGCAGCGACTTGATCTTCTTACTGGCCTGAGGACTGACCTTGATTTTCATGCTGCTTCGACCTTGGCGATGTTCTCCTTGGTCGGAGCAACGGTCATATTTTTCGGCAGCTTAGCCACCGGGGTCTTCTTCAGGATCGCGTCGAGCACGTCCTTCAGGTCGCCTTTTGCAATTAATTGCAAGATCGCACCAACGACGTCGTCGACGGTCCTATCATTGTCGATGCAGATCGTGCCGATGACATCGAGGGCGTTCATCGTCTTGCCTTCGATGCGGAGCCACATCGAGCGCTGGCCGCCGTGATCGAACACCATGAAGCCGAACGGCAGCGTGTCGCCGTACTTCGTGAACATCTCGTTCAGGAGCTTCGAGAGGCCGTCGATCGTTTTGATCTCGGCAGCCGCTTCCTTGAACTTCTCCTGCGTGACCTTGTCGGGAAGCGTCTTCGCCATCTGGTTGACGAGCTTCTTAAACTCCGCCTCCTCGGCGAAACCGAAGGCATCCTGCAGGATTTCGTCGGCGTACTTATCGGACAGCGAATTATACAGACCGAAGAACGCCTCCGGATCGAGCTTGCCGCGGATCGCGTTCATCCTGACGAGCTGGAACTTCTCCTGGTCCTCGTCGAAGGCCGGGTCGAGAATGATCGTACATGGCACCACATCGAAGCCCAGATACGTCGCGCCATCATAGCGATGGTGACCGCCGACGATCTTGAACTTGTGCTTGTTGTTCACGCACCAGCTGACGAAGTCCTCAGGCTGAAGCTCTGACATCAGCGGATGGAGCTTCTCTGGTCTCACCAGCACAGCATCCGTCAGACCGGTCTGGCCGAGGTTATCGATGAGCAGATCGAACGCCCGCGCCGACATCTTGTTCGGGTTGTCTTCGTTCTTGACCAACAGACCAATCGGCAAATCGCGCCGAACTAAATTCTTCGTCTTTTCAAGGGCACTCACCCCAGCCTCCTGCTGATACAAAAAGGGCTAGGGACAAAACTAATCGCCCCTAGCCCGTTTGTCGAGTACAATTAATTTCACTCGCAGCTACGGATGCCCGTTGTCGGATCATACGTGCACGCACCGCCTTCGTCCTTGGCAGGCTCATCCTTTGCCTCATCCTTGGCAACGAGGATGCCAGCGCGCTTGCCGTCGACACGGAACGTGGTGCAGCCCTTCGCGCCACCCTCGTACGCCTTGACGTACAGGCTCTTGAAGTCATCCCACGGAACGTCGCCTGAGACGTTGCAGGTCTTCGACACCGCGCTGTCGACGTGCTTGGCAGCCGAGATCAGGACGTTCAAGTGCTCCTCGATCGTCACCTCTGCCGTGGTCTTGCCTTTCACGCCGAGCACGCGAGCACCGTAGTCTTCAATGGTCTCCGTGCGCGGGCCGGCCGCTTCGATCACAGTACGATTGAACGAGTGAGCAAACACCGGCTCGATACCCGACGAGATGTTATCGGCGCAAAGCGAGATCGTGCCTGTCGGAGCGATCGACGTCAGGTGCGAGTTGCGGATGCCGTACTTCTGAATGTCGGCCTGCAGGTCGGACGGCAGGGTTTGAATGAACTTGCCTTGACCGTACAGATCGCGGTCGAACAGCGCGAAGATGCCCTTCTCCCGAGCGAGATCGACGCTGGCGCGATACGCCTCGTCACGGACGATCTCCAGTATCTGGTCCTGCTTGGCGCAATACTCCGGCGAGCCATATGACAAGCCCATCGCCTCGAAAGCGTTGGCGACACCGGACACACCGAGGCCCATACGGCGTTTCGCGCGAGCCTCACGGCCCTGCTCCGGCAGCGGGTAATCGGCACGGTCGACGACGTTGTCCATCGCTCTGACGACGGGCTTGATGTCCTCGCGGAGCTGGCCGCGGTCGAAGCTCCACTGACCCATCTCGTTCTTGCCGAGATACTTCACGAGGTTGAACGAGCCGAGCAAGCACGCACCATACGGCGGCAACGGCTGCTCTCCGCACGGGTTCGTGGCCGCGATCCGCTCGCAGTACCACAGGTTGTTCATGCGATTGATCGTGTCGATAAACAGCACGCCCGGCTCGGCCCAATCCCACGTCGAGCGCATCAGCGTATCCCAGAGATCGGCCGGGTCGACTTCCCGGTAGGTCTGGCCGTTGAACTTCAAGGCGAACGGGCGGTCGTTGCGGAGCGCGTCCATGAAGTCATCGGTCACCGCCACCGACATATTGAAGCCGGTCAGGTCCTTCTGGTTGTGCTTGGCCGTAATGAACTCCACGATGTCCGGATGGTCGATACGCATGACGCCCATCTGAGCGCCGCGACGATGACCGGACGAGGCCACACAGCGGCAGGTGGCATCGAAAATCTGCATGAAGCTCACGGGGCCGGACGAATGCGACTGGAGCTTCTTGATGACGTCGCCGCGCGGACGCAGCGTCGAGAAATCGTAGCCGATGCCGCCGCCCTGGCGCATCGTTTCAGCGGCTTCCGTAGCACGCCGCATGATCGACCCTTCTCCGGTCGTGAAGCTGTCTTCGATCGTGCCCGACACGAAGCAGTTGTACGGCGTCACGGCCTTGGTCGCGCCCATTGCCGACTGCACACGGCCGGCCGGCATGAAGCGCATGTCGATCAGAATTTCACGTAGAGAGCGATAATGCGGCTGGTCGTCCTTCAAAGCATTCGACACCCGGTTCATGGCATCGCGAAACGTCTCCCCTCTCGACCGATACTTGGTTGCGTGCGTCTCTTCGGAGATCGGCAAAGACGGTCCCACGTTGGTCTTCATAAGAATACCTCTTTCTACTCAGGTTTTTTGGAAAGTCGGGCGCGCTCTAGCGTGCAATTAATTGCATGCACTATGCGCGCGAAGAACTACGCTATCAAGCGTCTTTCTCGATGATGGCTTCCTGGACGCCCCGCTTCTGGTCCTGGTACTTGCCATTGTACGCCTGCTCGATAGGCTTATCCAACAGGTGGAAAATGATCTGAGCGATCGGCGACAAAGGAGGCAGCCAGATCGGCTTGTCGCTGTGGTTCGTAATCTCGACGGTCAGATACCCTTTCCAACCCGGCTCGATCACAGTGTTCTGCAGTGCGATGCCTAGGCGAGCGAGCGTCGATTTGTCGTGCACGATCCCAAGCACATCATTCGGCATGGTGAAGTGCTCATACGTCGACGCGAGACAGAAGCCTCCCGGCTGAATATTCACCTCTTGATCGAGACGTATGTCGTACCCGGCATAGCTCAACCCATAGCTCATGCCATTGAACTTCTGGCGCTCTGAGAACGGTTTGAAAATATTGCGTTCGCGAATGCTTGGTCCACTCAGAATTGTCATACTGCTCTCCTCCGCCGCGATGTCACGCGACCCTTCAGTTCGTTGTAGCGTTGCAGGAACCTTTTGCGGGCGAGCTTCGGCGTCCAACCCTGGATATCGATGTCGTAGGGCTCGTGGCCTTCAGCGAGTAGCCACTCATCCGTGTGGGTCATGACCTGACACTGTTCGGTCGCGAGCATTCTGAGATCAGCGACCTTGACCGCGGCGGGCATCGGCACGGTGAAACCGAACTGCCGGGCGAAGCTCTTCTCGACGCTCCTTTCGATTACCTGATAGTCGTACAGTTCGAGCTTTAACGGCTTCGTGATGTCGTGGATCAATCCCTCTGTCGCGTCATGCAGCAGGAACTCATATTCGTAGCCCGGCTCCACTTGATAGCTACCCAGAACGCAGTGCTCGGCGACCGAATAGAACGGATCGCACTGGCCGGCAAAACGGCAGGTATTGGCTAAGCCGTTTGCAATCGCCTCGATCGGTACGGGTGTGCTGTCCGGATCGAGAATGTTGAAATAGCCGCCGCCGTAAACTGCGATCTGCGGCCCTCCTACTACCTTCATGCTTTCTTCCTCAAATGACCAACCTTCGGGCTCGCATCCTCGAAGCCGTAGTGGGCTTTCAAGCTCATCCGGAAGTCGTTCCAGGGCGTCGACCATGCGAGACCGCGAGTCTCCCGGTCGTCCTCGTCCAGCTTCCGGTCGAGTGATCGAAGCTCGCCCGACTCAGCCAGCTGAGCGATGCGGTCGAGCAATTCGAATTCTTCGGGTGCGTCTTTTGCCAGCAGCTTGACGATCTCGTTCTCTGCTTTGCTCGGGGACGCCGCCTTGTACCTATCAATGACGGTGCTCTCAAACTCGTGCAAGTAATTGCACAACACGTCGTAAAGAAGGTCCTCGCTGAAGCGCTTCTTGTACGTCGGAATGAACCAATCATCCATCCAGGCGGCATAGCGCTCGTACATGCCAGCGTAGTCTTCGTAGAACATCTTCAGCATGGCGTAGGCTTCGGTCTCCGTGTCGACGAAGAACGGATAATCCTTGCCGAGCTGCCCGACTGACCACTTCTCGCGGCCGACGATGGCGGGCGTGCCGAGCATCATCGGCTCGATCATCGAGAGCAGGAAGCCGGCCTCGCCGTGCATGATCATCAGGACGTGCATCTCGTCCCGCGCGATCCGCCAGAACTCCTCACGAGAGGCGTAGAACTTCTCCATGTAATCGGGCGGCTGGACCTTCTTCTTGCCGCCGACGCTATTCGTCAGAACCATCATGCGGACCTTGTCGCCACCGCGGATGATCCACTGGTTCGTCATGACTTTGTAAATCTTGTCGATATTCGACATGTGCGTCATCAACCGGCCGACGTACGCCACGTTGAAGCGCTGGTCCTTGCCGGGAACGAAGAACGCGGTCTTGTCCTTCTTCGTGAAGTCGAAGAACTGAACCGGAACGACCTCCTTCAGCTTGGCGTGCAGCTCACGGATGACGCTCGGCGCATACCACTGGCGTCCAACTCGGAGCGCTTCGTCCTTCTCGTGATAGCTCATGACGACGGCGCGGTCGGCTGCGAGGTAGCCGTCAAGCGTATAACGGTCCTGAATGGCCGGCGCGAGCTGCAGCACGCTCTTCTTGAATGACATCAGCGGCATGTCCTCGATCACCCAGACCTGCTTCGTGAAGCTGAGGCCTGGCTGGCGCGGGCTCATGGCGTGCATCTTGTACAGCGCGGCGAGACCGGAGCGCACGGTGACGAGGACGTCCCAGTCCCACATGGTTCCGTTGAACGCCACCTTTTCGAGCATGTCGTAGCGGAACGTGATATACTCGCGGGTTCGGTCTTTGTGCTGGTCGACGGGCACATAGACGATGTTCGGATGCTTCGGGAGCCAGTCGTGCTCCTCCTGCGGCCAGTCCCACTTCGGTAGCAGGCAATAGAAGAAAACGTCGGTTCTCTTGTCCTCCTCCAGCACGCGCCGCATGAACGTCGTGAACTGAATGAAGGTCGAGCAGCGCGACGGCGCAGCCGTCAGGATCGGGTCCAGCAGGATTTTGACAGACATTACTCAACCGGGTTGGAGCGGCGGATGACGACACCGAGGCGCGAGCGCGTGCTCTCGGGCAGGAGACTGCCGGGCAACCACTTCGGCTTCTCACCGAGATAGAAGACGTCGACAGTGTTGAACCAGGGCGGCAGCATCCGCTGCAGGCGCATCAGGCCAATCGAGTGCTGGATCGTGGCATCGCCCTTGTAGCCGGTCAGGGCGTTCATCGGAGCCATCAGGTTGTCATAGACTGGGTTCGGCCCGAGAAGGCCGATCACGCCCCCATGCCTCGTCACCGAGACGCACTGCCAGAGCATGTCGACAGGATCGTTGACGTGGCCGAGGACGTGGGACAGCAGCACGACATCGAAGAACGGGCCATGCTGCGTCGCTGCATCGTTGATCGTCGGATACACCTGACAGCCGTTCTGCTGCGCGAGATACCGGGCGGCAGCGTTCTTCTCGACACCGAACGGGATTGCGCCTTTGCGCATCGCCAGCTGCATCATGCGGCCGGTGTTCGTGCCGACATCGAGCACCTTGTCGAGAGCCTTCAAACCGACGCGGCTGAGCAGCTCCTCCGCTTCCGACGTCCACTGCTCCGACGCTGACCATTTCTCGACGCGCAGAGCGTAATCTTTGCTGGACATCAGCCGAACTCACGCATGACGTAGACGAGTTCGGCCGGATCAGGACCGACCTCTGATCCGCGCTGGTCGAGGAGCGACTTTGCAGCTTGCGGACCGACGCAGACGAAGCGTCCGTCGAACTGGCTTTTGTGCATCATCAGGGCTTCGAGCTTCCGCACGGCGTGGACCGGGCTGCAGACGAGGTACTTCTTGCCGCACGTCGGCAGCGGCGGCCCCCAGCAGTTCCCTGGGTACTCGTAAGCGTACAGGTTGGCGGTCGTCCGGCCGGGGCGCGTCGCCGTCAGGAAGGCGTCGTGCAACACCCGGTGATCCTGGTTGAACGACGGCAGGCAGACGTAGACTTCGTCGTAGCCTGACACCAGATTTTCGATCCCGGTGACGATCCTCGTGTAGTCAGCGGCCAGCGCCAGATTTTCGTTGAACCACTTCTCGAAGCGGACGTCGGTTACTCCCAGGTGCGCAAGCGCTTTACGCGCCTCGCCTTCCCGAGAGCCGCCGTCGATCCAAACCGAGCCTCGATGGTAATTGCCGGTCGCGCCGATGACGACGGTGACGTGCCATCCGGCGTCTGTGGCTCTGGCGATATACGCTCCGATACCGAACTCAGCATCGTCAGCGTGAGGCGCTAGGACTAAAACCCGCCTTGGCATCGTCAACTACCCCGTCCTTGGTACGCCACTTTGCACACCATCTGATGATCTCCAGAGGGTCTTCCTGCTGTGCAATTAATTGCACTACACTATCAGACGAAATCCCTTCCGAGAGCAACTGAAATCTCGTCTCAATTGGGAACTTCAGGCTGTCGAAATCCATGTAATCGGCTGCCGCAGCGCCAGACAAATACGCTGGACGGGCACAGTTCAACGGCCATCGATCGACGAGCAGTGCATCGAGGTTTTCAACCTTGCTCCCGGTGCGCTTTTCGACGTCCACATGGAGCGCGCAGCCAGTGTCGAGTGCAGCGTTGATCTCGCTGATCAGCCGAATGTTCAGGTCGGCAATACTCCGGTTGTGCGGGCTCCAGCTCTCCAAGAGCACCATCAGGTTGTCGAGTCGGTCTCGGTACTTATTCTTCTTCGACATCACGACCTGACGCACGGACTTGGCGATGCGCGGGATCGCCGTACCGTCCGCCATTTCGAGGTCGAGTATCAGGGCGTGATGCTGCGTCGACTTCACCGGCACGGTCAGCCAGGAGCCTGCGAGCTTCACCCGGTGCTGGTAATCGCCGCGGTCGAACTGCACACCGCACATCAAAACCATGACGTCGGAGTTGGCGACCTTGTTCCAGAAGCCGGCCCACGGCATGAAGTTCGGCTGGTGCACCGACACGGTGAACGGGCCTGGGAAAAAATCCAATTCCATCAGTGCAACGCCTTCGCCCAAAGAACCTTCTCACGACATGCGTTCAGCTTCGGCAGCATCTCCGTCAGCTTCGACATGAACGCCTTATGCTCCTGTACCGGCAGGCCGGTCGAGCCGATCTCCGTGATCAGCGTCTGCTTCTGCAATGCCTCGGAGCCACGGAACGTAATTCGGCTGGCCAGCAGGCCGCCCTCACAGCAGAACACGCCCAGGTGCAGCAGCCTGTCGATCTGCTTCGGGCCGACGATGTCGAAGAACGGCTTCAGCTCCTGACCGTGCTCCTTCTTGAACTTGCCGATCGCGATCCGCCCTTCGCGCGTGTGCATGTCGTAGGCGGCACCGAGAAGCTTCCCGACCTTCGGCATCTCAGGCATCTGCTCGCTGACGATCATCATGCCTTTCGACGTCTTACGGAGCCACTCATCCCAGAACAGGAACGAAATCCACATCGCCTCACCGATACGGCTCGCCGTCTTCGCTGCGAGATACAGCGCCATACGGCTCAGGCCCTTCTCCACCATGTACGAGAACAGGTGCGAGGCCGAGCGGTCATTGTCGGGCGGCATCGTCTCACCCTGATACCGCTTCGTGCCGGCCATGATCCAGGCCGCACACATGCGCCTCTCGATCGGGTTCGTCACGTCTTCGATGATCGACGTCAGCGTCAGGTTCGGCATCTTCGCCATGACCTGCTTGTCGAGGCTGTGATCGAAGTCGACGATGATCAGGAAATTACAGAGCGAGCGGTCCTTCGGCGCATTCGCCTGCATGTCTGCCAGGAAGCACATCAGCCGCCGTTCATCGACTACGGTCCGCCAGCTGTGAGACGAGCCTACTGCCAGCGTCGCAAGCATGGCGTACGGACTGCCGGCACCGACATCTTCGACCGCGGTCACCTGCAATCGCCGGAGCAGGTACGTCTTGTCCATGTCAAAGGCCGCGCTGGCAGCAAACACCGCCTCGTCTGAGTTCCCGAACCTGATCGACTTCTGCATCGAGCTGACGGTGCGCCAGCGGTTGTTCGGATCGGTCCCACGTCCTGGCTTCTTCGGCATCTGATACCCCTGCAGCCGGTCTTGCAGATCGGCCAGGATCAGAGCGTCAATTTGTTTGCAGGTTTCCTTGCTCAAGCAGCCACGAGCATCAAGCTCGTCATCAGTCGGGGCATCGAGCAAATACTTCGCGAGTCCGCCTAAGTCATTCACGACATAGTTCGGATATTTCATCAGCTAGGTTCTCCAAGAGTACCGAAAAACGATAGCTGAATGGCGAGTCTGGTCATTAGAAAAGCGCCGCAATACTTAAGTTTTCAGTACGACACCTGACCCTGAAATTCGGGAACGATTGCTGACACGGCTTTGGCGACTTCGATCGCATCACGCGCCTTCGCTGCGAACAACAAGTGCTCGATGTGCGGGCTCATCTTCGACGGATTGAAATCAGGTCGCGCACGACGAACGCCTTCAACGCCCGTCGCTTCAAGCTTCTCCCAGGCGTAGCTCAGCTCCTCGTGCAGCTTCTCGCCGGGACGGGCTCCGATGACTTGCAGCTTGATGTCTTTGCCTGGACGAAGTCCCGACTGGCGGATCAGCTGCCGGGCGAGATCGATGATCTTCACCGGTTCACCCATGTCGAGCACGTAACAGCCATAACCGGGTTCGTATTGCTGCAGGTCGGCGGCTGACAGTGTCAGCGTGACGGCTTCCTTGATCGTCATCAGGTAGCGGGTCATCTCGGGATCGGTGATCGTGACCGGTCCGCCCTGGGCGATCTGTCTGCGGAACAACGGCACGACCGACCCGGACGATCCGAGCACGTTGCCGAAGCGGACCTGACCGAGGCGAACGTCTGGGAAGCGTTGGCTCAGGGCATGTACATAGACTTCGGCAACGCGCTTCGTCAGTCCCATACCCGACGACGGGTTCACAGCCTTATCTGTCGAAATCAACACAAAATCGCTGCCGTACACACAGCAGAGATCGGCGACGATCTTGGTGCCGACGACGTTCGTCCGAACGGCCTCGATCAGGTTATGCTCATTCTCCAAAAGAGGGACGTGCTTCAGCGCAGCGGCGTGGAACACCATCTCCGGCCGGTGCTTATGAAAGATCGCCCGCATCGTCGACTGGTCACGCACGTCAGCAAGAAGCGCGTGCCGGTCCAATCTCAAATTCGAATTATCAAGGGTCGCTTGCACCTCATACAGGTTGAACTCCGAGTGCTCGACCATGATCAGCGTGTCAGGCGCGGATGCTGCGATCTGGAGCACGAGTTCCGAGCCGATGCTGCCACCGGCTCCGGTCACCATCACACGCCGGCCACGGATACTTTCGTGGAAGGCCGAGTCGGCTGTTACGATCGGACGCTGCGCGAGAAGCGGGAGCGCCAGCTCCTCATTTACACCGCGAAGCACAGCTTGGTCTCCTTGAGAGCGAACTTCACCGCTTCACAGACGGTGCTGACATCTGCAGGTGTCATGCTAGGGTAAATCGGCAAGCTGATCGACTGGTGGTACATCGCCGATGCGTTCGGCAGATCGTAAACCGGAGCATACGGTGCCCAGGCGGTGTGCATGTGCAGCGGAATGAAGTGCACCGAGCACTGCACACCCTGCTCTGCCATCAGGCGAATGAACTCATCACGCTTCCGGTCGACACGGATCACGTACAGGTGCGCTGCGTGGTCGACGTCTATCTCCGGAAGACGAAGACCAATGAAGCCTTGCAGCTCCTCTTCGTACTGCTGGGCGATGGCGAGGCGTAGCTGGTGCATCTCGTCGGCACGATGAAGCTGAGCGATGCCCATCGCCGCCGCGATGTCCGTCATGTTCATCTTCCAGCCATCGAAGGCAATGTCGTACTGCCAGCTCGCTCCGACGCGCGTATAGCGGTCGGACACCGGCACGCTCATGCCGTGCATACGGAACTGACGGAGCCGGCCAGCGAGGAACTCATCGTTCGTCGTGATCATGCCGCCGTCGCCGGTAGCCAGTGTCTTCGTGGCATAGAACGAGAAGAACGCCGCCAGCGACCCATCCGAGCACGCTCCGACGAGCTTCTGCCCCCAGCGCTCCGTCGTCGGGAAGGCGTGGGCTGCGTCTTCGATAATGTACACGCCCTTGGCGGCACAGATGCGATTGAGCTTCTGGATGTCGGCAGCAGCCCCGGCGAAATGCGTCGGCATGACGACCTTCGTCCGGTCCGTAATCTTGGCTGCGACTTCGTTCGGGTCGATCTGATGCGAGCCGGGCGCGCAATCGGCGAAGACGACGCGAGCGCCGAGCTTCCTTGCCATCATGGCCGGCCCTGAGAACGTGTAGGACGGGACGATCACCTCGTCTCCAGGGCCGATGTTCTGAACATCGAGCAGCAGGAGCGCCGCGCTCGTCGCGCTGTTGACGGCAATCGCGTGCTTAGCACCGACGTACGCCGCGAACTTATCTTCGAACTCTTTGACTTTTCGGCCGCTGGTCAGCCAGCCCGACTGCAGACACTCGGTAACGGCGTCTATCTCGGCTTGACTGATGTCGGGGCGATGGAACGGGATCGACAACGGAGGCCTCCTGCTAGAGTGCAATTAATTGCACACTGCAGACTCCCTGCCAATCCTATTTCAGTTCGCGATGAACGATGACGTGCGGGATGCCGTAGCGCTTCAGCGACCGGCCGACGAGTTCGGCGACGGCCACTGAGCGATGCCGTCCGCCGTAGCATCCGAACGCCAAATGCTCGGCACCTTCCATGATGCGGCGAGCAGCTTGCGTCGTGATTTCATCGGTGGCGGCCGACAGCGTAACGTAGTGCTGCACCGGCTCGTCTCGGCCTGTGAGGTCACGCAGTGTCGGCACGTGATGCGGGTTCGGGATCGTCCGGCAGTCGAACACATGGTCGACGAGCGGGACGCCCTTTTTGTATGCGAATGAGAGCAAGGTGATCATGGCTTCAGACTACCTGAAGGCCGATCGAGTGCAATTAATTGCTCGGAATAGACTTAAAGTTTGAGCAGTCGGTGCGACGCTATACGAGACAGCTGCTTCTTATCGACTTCCCTGGAGCGCTGCTCGTTCAATACGGACGCGAGATCGTCACGCTGGATCGCGTCGAGTTCGTAGCCGAGGTAATGCAGCAGCTTCTCGATGACGTCTATGCCGCCCGGTGCGCCACCGCCTTCGAGCCTCCGGAGAGCCGAGCGTCCGACTTCGGTTCTGGTAGCGAGGACGCGTTGCGACACGCCCTGCTCTTCGCGAAGCTTCTTGATCAACTGTCCCCAGAAGTTCTCCTGTTGCGGCATCAGATCACCCGAACTGCCACAAGCGGAATGACGACGTGGTCGGTGAGCCGAGCTTGGCGGCGACCTCCGTACCGATTTTGTTGTCGGCCGGCACGGTGATCAGGATGCGACCGGCGGAACTTTCGCTACCACCGGACCGGTTCTTCAGTTCTGTCAGGAGTGCCGTGAAGACGCCGCGCTTACGGCTCGACGGTTCGACATAGGCGAGGACGATGACATTCGCGTCCTGCGCCTTGTCGTATTTGAAAGCGAGAGCCCCGACGATATCGTCGGCATCGCTGTAGGCGTAGAGGCATTCGCAGTCCGCGGACACGGGACAGACGGCCAGCCCTTCTGGCGTGAAACCGTCTTGCACCAGCTCGTTCCAACCTTCCACCAGAAGGGCGAAGGCTGCAGTGTTCGCACAGCTACGGCTATACGAGATGTCCACCACTCAACCTCATAGATCAAATCCGTGCAATTAATTGCACAGTTCATCTACAACGAAAAGCGCAATTGGCGAAATCCTTTGAAATTTCCGTGCTCTTCGGCGTGCGCCCACTTGCCACTGCCGACCAAGTGCCCGGCCATCTCCGGACCGACCCACTGGTCGACCTGAGCGGTGTGTTCGGCCGGCGAGGCGTGGATCGGCTTCGAGGTGACCAGCTTGTCGTAAATCTGGTTCGCCTTATCGGCCGTCATCTCGAACCCGTCGACCGTCTTGTACGAGGTCGAGGCACACCGGGCGACCGACAATCGGATCAGCTGCTCGATGGCGACCTGATCGACGGTCCGCGGGTCATCCTTGTTCGGGTACAGGTCCTGGCCGTGTTGGATGAAATCACAGGCCACATCGTAATCCTCGTCCGTCACGAACGGCAGATGCCACTCTCCGGGCAGCCTGGTCTCGATCGGGTCATTGTCGAGGCACTTCTTGATCTCGCGGGCGAGTATCTGAATGTGTGGCTCGGCAGCGTGATGATCGCGCAGCTCCAGGAAATTCTCCCACTCCGTCGAGGAGACGAGCACCGTGATGTGCATGTGGGCTTCGAGGATGCGGTTGACGATCTGCTTGTGGGCTCCGAGGCTGTGCAGCTGGCGGGCGTTGCCGATGTCGCCGTGCAGGGTCCAGAGCCAGACCTTCTTGGCTTCCTCGACCTCGGCGGGCTCCATCAGCTGGTAGCCTTGCATTCCAGGCTCGTTCTTCGTCCAGACGACCGGCAGGGCAGGATCGTCCAGGATGCCATTGATCTGCTTCTCGACCGGGATGGCGCGCGAGCTGGCGGCATTACGGCTGAACGCCCTATGCGTCAGGAACTCGGCGTGTACCCAGCGCGGGTAACGCAACAGCAGAGTTGTAAGCACCTTATCGGGCCGGCTCGCATTCCGTGAGCGCAGCACCGTCTTAGCTGAAATCGTCGTCATCGAGCCTCCTGCTTAGTGCAGCTTTCGCTTCTTCTTCGTCTTCTTTTCAACCACCTCCCCGTTTTCGACAATCAACGCAGCGACGTACTGAACTGAGGCGTCCGGGAGATTGCTGAACGTCCTAATGTGCTCCTGACCCTGCGTTTCCTGCACCGTCACTATGACGAAGCCGCCGTCAGGGAATTCGTTCGTCAGCTCGTTGAGCTTGTTGACGACCTCATCTCGTACCTTATCAGACATAAAGCCCCCTTCGTGCAATTAATTTCACTCTGCTGACAGAGTGATACTCCCTTAGGAGGTAAGTCTCACCCCGTCCTTGAACTGTTCGGCCCAGAGGTTATCTGGGTCTTCGTCTGGCGGCAGTGTGCCCCTGAGCAAGCCGGTGACGACATCTGAAAGACGAGCCACCGCCATCTCGTCGGTTTCGGCTGCAAACTGCCAGGCGTGGTTCGCGGGCGTTATCGGGATCAGCTTCGATTGTCCGAATACGTCGATGTCGAAGTCCAACCGGACAGACGGGGCCAACGAGACCACTACGACTTCGTGTGTGACGTCCTCCCTGTAGCGAACGATGGGTGCGCCATCATCCAGGTTCGTCAAACTATATAGGCAAACCAAATACTCATCCCACCGTGGATTAACCCCTGGTAGCTTCAGCGACCATATCGCCTTGAAGTGACCGTTCCTGACGAACTTGGCGTCGAAACGGTTCAGACTGATCGCCAGCATACTACCCTTCCCAGCTATGCAATTAACTGCAAAACGCGCGCCTAGAAAAACCGCGCACACCCCTCCGACGACCGTATCGGTTAAATTTGTTACTAACCGGTTGCTCGAATGGCACAACCACACCGCGAGAGAACATGGCGTGATCAAATTCTGGGACTTTTCTGGGACTCTGCGTCCGCATTCTGGGACTTTTGTTCCCAAATCTACCTTTGTTCTGCCTCCGTACTGTCGGGCAGAATTGGCCGTAACCCTTGGATTTATTGAGAAAAAAGTGGTCGGAGCGAGAGGATTTGAACCTCCGACCCCCAGTCCCCCAGACTGGTGCGCTAACCAGGCTGCGCTACGCTCCGATTTGGAAATCTCGATGGCTCCAGCCTGAACTTCGCGTCAGGAGGGCCACCCGGTCGATCTGGCCGGTCGATCTCGGGGTTGGGTACCCGGAACACTCCCCCCCGTCAAGGAGGATGTACCGCGCGGGCGCGTATCTTGGCTAATCGGGCCCGTGATCACGTTGCGCCGGGCGGCGGACCGCGTGAAACCTCGGCCCTCAACGCCGGTATTCGGGCAATCGCTTCAAGATATCGATGATCGGGTTCTCGACCCAGGCATGGGTCACGAGATCGCGGTGGCGGACGTCGCCTCCTGGAACGACAGCGACGCCACCGGTCGCAAGGCGGTTATTTATCTCGGGGCTGACGTCGACGTCGTGGGCTGCGAGAATGTTTTCGAACTGGGCGTTCTGGTTGCGCGTCGAGCCGAGATAGACGCTGACGAAGAAGGCCGACGGATCCGCCTCTATCCAACGCGCGAACTTGTCGAGATCGCCATAGAGTGAATCGAGAAGAACGACGCCTCTGACGCGCTTCTTCAAGCCGCCACGCTCGATCGCGGAAGCTGCCGCCACGTATCCCCCGCTATAGGCGACGATGATGACCGGCATGCTCGCGAACGTGCGGAGCGATTTGCGATCGCCGTGCATGCGCGCAAGCTGCTGTCCGGCCTCGCCGATGAAACGCCCGAAGACGCCAGGCTGCCAGAATTTGCCTGCGCTCGAATCCCGTGCATCGACAGCCAGCTGGGGCGCAACGAGAACGACATTCGCGTTCGATGCCGAGATCTGATCCGGCACTTTCTGGCGCTCGAGAACGTCGCGTTGAAGCGTTGCGCCGTGGCCGTGAAAGAAAACCATCATCAATGCGGGACGGCGAATATCGAAGCCTTTCGGGATGTGCAACAGCACGCGATTGTCGTTGTAGGTCTCGTCTTCCCAATAGACGCGCCCCGATCCCGTGCGATGACCTTTGCGGCCGCCTTCATCGACATTCAGAAACGGTGCAGCGGAGCCCGGCATCGTTCCATGGTACGGAAACGGCGCGGTATCGAACGGCACAAGGCTCGTCTTTGCGGCCTTGGTCGGGCCGCTTCTCGATTTCACTTCGGTCTTGGAAGGCGCGGCGGGATGCTTGCCGGTCTTGCTCGCTGCGCCGGCATCCGGAACATTCAGCGTCCAGGCGACGCTTGCGCCGAGAGCTTGCGCGAGAAATTTCCGTCGCCCGTCGTTTATCGCCGTCGGCGCCATGCGCTCGACACTCCGTCGTCGTTCATTAGAGTTGCGTTTACCCTCGCACAGAAGAGTCAGACACGATTCGCCCATGAATTGACGTGTGGCTGTAAAGTCCAAAGTTGTTCAATTCGTGAGACACGCCCGCCGGAATGCTGAAGGGATGACTTTATGATGCACTTGGCGAATCCACGCACAGGTTCTTACGCGCAACGCGCTAGATGTATTTTGGCAACGCGGATTTAACATGTTCTGTCAGCAGTTGTTGCTGTGCATCCGAGTCAATACTGTCCACGAGTCGGCCACCGTTAAGCTCTTTCATGACATCTGCCGCCAGCATCCGCGCACCGTCCTCGATGGGTTCCGGTCTCGATATCCGGACAGTCTCCACGGTCACCGCCACCGCTCTCGCTGTTGCCGATATGATCGGCATCGGTGTTTTCACTAGCCTTGGCTTTCAGGTCGCGAGCATTCCATCCGCGTTCTCGGTGCTGTTGCTCTGGATTATCGGGGGCGTTGCGGCGCTGTGTGGCGCCCTCGCCTACGCGGAACTGGCTGCGGCGTTTCCGCGGTCAGGCGGAGAATACAATTTCCTCTCGCGCATCTATCATCCGGCTGTCGGCTTTCTCGCAGGATGGATATCCGCGACAGTCGGGTTCTCGGCCCCAATCGCGCTTGCGGCGATGGCCTTCGGCGTCTACTTCAAAGCGATCTCGCCCGACATTCCGCCGCTTTTTCTCGGGCTCGCCGTCGTCTGGATCGTGACCGCCGTGCATCTCAGCGGCATCAAGCATTCCAGCAAATTCCAGAACATCTCGACGCTTATCAAAGGCGCGCTCATCGTTGCGCTGATCATCGCAGGCCTCGCCTACGGGACGCCACAGCCCATTTCCTTCGCCCCCTCGGCCGACGACTGGACCTATGTCGCGAGCGCGCCATTCGCAGTCAGCCTCGTCTTCGTCATGTATGCCTACTCCGGCTGGAACGCCGCGACCTATATCGCCGGCGAAATTCGCGAGCCTTCCGTCAGTTTGCCGCGCTCGATCGTTGCGGCGACTTTGATCGTCATCGCAGGCTATGTCGCTCTCAATGCCGTGTTCCTCTACACGACGCCGATTTCGGCCATGGCCGGGCAGATCGACGTCGCGCTGGTCGCCGGCAAACACATTTTCGGCGAGTTCGGCGGCCGGATCGTCGGTGGGCTGATCTGCATCGGCCTCATTTCTTCGATCAGCGCCATGACGTGGATCGGCCCTCGTGTCACGATGGCAATGGGCAAAGATCATGCGCTGCTGCAGGCGCTTTCGCGCACAACGAGTGACGGCGTTCCCAAAACCGCTATTCTGTTGCAGCTCGGCATCGTCACTGTGCTGCTCATGACGCAGAGCTTTGAGGCTGTCCTCGACACGATCCAGTTCAGCCTCACGCTTTGCTCTTTTCTGGCCGTACTCGGCGTGATCGTGCTGCGCTGGACCGAACCCGATCTACCCCGTCCCTATCGTACCTGGGGTTATCCGGTGACGCCGTTTATCTTCCTCGGCGTGACCGCTTTCATGATGTACTACCTCGTTGTCGAGCGTCCTCTGCAGTCGCTGGCTGGTCTTGCCATCATGCTGACGGGTTTAGCCGTTTATGCCTTTGCGCAGCGGCGTTCGTTGATTGGTGCCAGACCTCAATAGGACCAAATATGGCTAGAATGCGCGTCTCCGTTGCGATCGCCGCCGTCGTGGCTGTTGCTTTTGCGATCCTTCCCGTCTCCGCGCAGGCCGAACCGAGCGCCAGTATCAACGATACTGCCCGCTTCATCGCCGGGTTGCAGCCGTCGCCGGGGTCGCCTCTCACGTCGTACACGAACGAAGGGTATTGGAAGCAATACGCCCGCAGTTTCGACGAGTCTTGGGACGGGCTCGAGCGGCGCCAGCTGTCGAAGATCCGCACCATGGTTGCGCGTGATTTCAATAACCCCCAGCCGGTGCTGTTCTATCTCTTCAGCGGGCCAGACTTTCTCTATGCGGACGCATTCTTTCCGTCGGCCGACACTTATGTGATGGCGGGGCTCGAGCCTCCGGGCCAGATCCCGGATCTGCGCAAGTTTTCCCGTGGCGAGATCGCGAGTTCGCTCCGAGACCTTCGTTCGTCGTTGAGCTCTGTTCTGAGCTACAGCTTCTTCCAGACGAAGTTCATGCGCGTCGATTTCAGCCGCGCCAAGCTCAACGGCACGCTGCCTGTGCTGATGACGTTCCTCGCGCGCTCCGGCAAGACGATCTACGACATCTCGCTGTTCGATCTGCAAAGCGACGGCACGCTGCACCCAGTCGAAGAGAACATCGCGAACCCCACCGGCCGCGGCGCGAAAATCGTCTTCTCGGACGCCAATGTCGGCAAGAAGCGCACGATCTACTACTTCAGCACAGACTTGTCCGACAGCGGCATCAAGGACAGCGGATTTCTCACCTTCTGCGACAAGCTCGGGCATGGCGACAGCTTCTTGAAGAGCGCGTCGTACCTGATGCATTCGGACCATTTCTCGACGGTGCGCGACTTCCTGCTTTCGCACAGCGTTTCGCTGCTCGAGGATGACTCGGGCATCCCGATACGTTTCTTCGCGCAAGGCTGGCAGCTTCATCCATACGGCCGGTACGTCGGTCCCATCAGCCTCTTCGGCGGGCAATATCAGGCAAAGCTCAAGGACGTTTTCGCAAAGGGGAACACGAAGCCGATCGAGTTCAGCCTCGGCTACCGCTGGAGGCCGACGGAGTCGAACATCCTGCTCGCCGTAAAAGATCCGTCCGCAACGGCTTTCGAGATTGCTCCGGCGACGGGCAAGCAGAGCGCGTCGGATTCCGAGACCGGTTCGGTCACGAAGGCGAAGGCTGAGTCGAAGTCCGATACTCCCGCCCGGCAACGCTACCGGCACAACCGTGAGCAGAAGACGGTCAGCAATCCGTGGCCGAAGCTATTCGGCTACGCTCCCTGATCGCGGATCACGTTCCGGACATCGGCAATGATTTGCCTCTTATGAACCCGTCGAGGTTATCGGCCGGGAACGAGAGCACGTCTATTCTTTCGGGAAGACGTTGGGCTGCGACCGCCGCAACGAAGTGACCTTCGACGACCAGATCCCTGATCTCGAGATCAAATCCTGGGCCTTGCGCGGAGGCCGTGCGACTGCCTCCAACGACGCCCTGCTGCGTCAGCAGCCGGCCGATACCCGAGCCAAGCGCCTTGGCGGCAGCTTCAAGGCGGACCCACGCTACGATCACGTCGGTGTCGCACGCTGGCGACAGTGCCTGCAGGGCTCCCATTCGTTGGGCGGCACTGATGATCCGCTGCCGTCGCTCATCGGACATAAGGATGCGGCGTTCCTTTCGTTCGAGGTCGACTCCCACCTGCATGTCCTTCGAGACGACAATGAGTGCCGCTTCGCCGGTGTGCGAGACGTTGAAGTGCGGAGCTCCGGCGAGTCTCGGGCGGCCGCCGGCCTCGATCTCGAAATTCAATCTCCGGATCGCTTCGCCTCCAGCGCGCTCAAGCACGATGCGGGTCGCAATGCGCGTGGCGCGCCATAGGCGCGCTGCCTCGCGATCGGCCATGGCGCTCGCGCGTTCGTCATCGGATGCGGAAAGCCGGGGCGTCGCCTCTTCCTCGGCTTCGAGAAACGCCACCGATTTGATGAGATCGACGAAGAAAACCTCGAGATCGTTCCGATGGCCCTGGGCCTCGAGGCGGCCCTGGTGATGAGCGGGCATATCTGTTTGCGCCGCGGCTCGAAGTTTATGAACGTCCTGCACGCGGCTTCTTCAGATCGTCGGCACCATCCGTTGCATTGAGCGGCTGGCCGCGGAGAATGGCGCGCGCGATTTCGAGTTCGCGCATTGCAGTCAGAATCTGAACTTTGACAGGTACGACGGCTTCCTCAGGCGCTTTGCTTTCGGGTTGTGTGGCCGTTGCCGTCGCTCTCGCTACCGGCTTCCTTCCGCGCTTGCGGCTCGTCGGCTCGGCCGGCGCCGCCGCAGCCTGCGCTGCGAGAACCCGGTGAGCTGCGGCCTTGACCTGCTCGACACCGTGTTCGCGGAGGATCTTCTGGACGCCGCGTATCGTGTAGCCCTCAGCATGAAGCAGCGCGCGGATGCCCCGGAGCAGTTCCATGTCCTCGGGCCGATAGTAACGCCGGCCTCCGCCACGTTTCATCGGGCGGATTTGCGGGAACCGTCCTTCCCAAAAGCGCAGAACATGTTTCGGAATTTGCAGCTCGTCAGCCACTTCTCCGATCGTGCGAAACGCCTCGGCAGACTTGTTCATGGAATCGTGCCCTCGCGAGTACCGTAGCTACCGACGATTGAACGCCCAGTTCCGTCGGGATGCAATCGGATCTCTAGCGCTTCGCGTGACCCTTGTTGATACGGTCCTTCATGATGTTCGATGGACGGAACACCAAGACGCGCCGCGGCGTGATCGGAACTTCCTCGCCGGTTTTCGGATTGCGTCCAACGCGTTCGCCTTTTTGACGAATGCCAAAGGATCCGAAGGACGAGAGCTTAACCGCATCGCCTTCCGCCAAACTTCCCGAAATCTCATCCAGCACACGCTCAACGAGATCCTGGCTCTCGTTGCGCGGCAACCCAACTTTTTCGACGACGGCTTCAGCAAGATCTGCCCGCGTCAACGTCTTGCCCGTCATCTCGTTCTCCCAGCCGAACAGTCGTTCTGACCGGATATGGTAGCGGCGGTTGGTCGCGGGGTCAACGGGAGGGGCGATCAAGCGACTGAAAAATCACGACTTTCTACGCTGCAGTGCACCAATTTGCCTACCAGCGGGCAAGTACGGCGCCCCAGGTAAAGCCGCCACCCATCGCCTCCATCAGGATGAGGCTGCCTTCCTTAACCCGGTGGGCCTCGAAGGCATCATTGAGAGCCAATGGGATGGACGCGGCGGACGTGTTGCCGTGCCTGTCGAGCGTCATCACGATTTTCTCGGGCGCGACACCCAGCTTTTTCGCAATACCGTCGAGAATGCGCTTGTTGGCCTGGTGGGGAATATAGAGATCGATCTCGTCGGCGGCGTAGCCTGTTTCGACGAGCGTTTCTTCGATGACGCCCGAGATCTTCTGAACGGCGTGCCGGAAAACCTCGCGGCCGTTCATGCGGAGGTGGCCAACGGTTTTCGTCGATCCGGGGCCGCCGTCGACGTAGAGCAAATCCTCGAAGCGGCCGTCCGACCGAATTCTCGTCGCGAGAATGCCCTTGTCGTCGTTGGTTCCGTGCTGCGGCTGCGCCTCGAGCACGACCGCGCCCGCGCCGTCGCCGAATAGAACGCACGTTGAACGATCAGACCAATCGAGGATGCGCGAGAACGTTTCGGCGCCGATAACAAGCGCGCGTTTCGATTGCCCGAGTTTCAAAAAGTTGTCGGCTACGGTCAAAGCGTAGACAA
The DNA here is from genome assembly GCF_902712875.1 of Hyphomicrobium sp. ghe19. Classification (NCBI taxonomy): domain Bacteria; kingdom Pseudomonadati; phylum Pseudomonadota; class Alphaproteobacteria; order Hyphomicrobiales; family Hyphomicrobiaceae; genus Hyphomicrobium; species Hyphomicrobium sp. ghe19. Next base: position 2,537,200 of record NZ_LR743509.1, read on the forward strand.
AGCCCGAGCATACCGCCTGTACGTCGAAGGCGGCGCCCTTCGTGACGCCGAGCATCGACTGTATTCTCACCGCCGTTGCCGGGAAGGTGCGGTCGGGGGTTGCCGTTGCGCAGACGATGAGGTCGATGTCGACGGGATCGATCCCTGCCCGGACCAATGCCTGCTTGGCTGCGGCGGCGCCGAGGTCCGACGTCAGTTCATTTTCATCGGCAATGTGGCGGCAGACGATGCCGGATCGTTCTTGAATCCAGCTGTCGTTTGTATCGACGATTTTTGCGAGGTCGTCATTAGTCACGATACGCTTCGGCAAATGTGCGCCGACGCCGCGAATGACAGAACGAAGGACTGCCAAATCTATGCCTTTCCGAGGGGGCTGCCGGTCGCGCTATGCGGTTGCGAACCGCCGGCAGCGCCCGAAAGCCTATGATGAAAAACGTCGATATCCGCCGTGAGGCGCGCGATCAAACCTGAATCGGCCATCTCGTAAGCGAGATCCACCGCGCTCGCAAAGCCAAAGGCGTCCGTGCCGCCATGGCTCTTCACGGCAATGCCGTTGAGGCCGAGAAACGTGCCGCCGTTGACGCGCCTCGGGTCCATCTTTTCCTTCAGCACGCGGAAGCCGCCTTGCGCCAGAAAGGCGCCGAGCTTGCTCAGTACGGAACTCGTCATGGCGGCGCGGAGATAGCTGCTGATCTGCTTTGCCGTGCCTTCCGCCGTTTTCAAAGCGATGTTGCCCGCAAAGCCTTCCACGACAATGACGTCGACCGCGCCGCGGCCGATCTGATCGCCTTCGACAAAGCCCTTGTATTCGAGCGGCAGGGCATCGATCGACTTCAGCAGCGCGTGCGCGGCCTTGACGTCCTCGTTGCCCTTCATCTCTTCGGTACCGACGTTCAAGAGGCCGACGGACGGCCGCTCGATATGGAACACGGCGCGCGCCATCGCGGCGCCCATCAGCGAAAAATCGGCCAACTGGCCCGCAGTCGCCCCGATATTGGCGCCGACATCGAGCACGATGCATTCCGATTTGATGGTCGGCCAAATAGCAGCAATTGCCGGACGTTCAATGCCGGCGATCGGCCGAAGCACGAGCTTGGCGATGGCCATGAGAGCGCCAGTGTTGCCGGCCGAAACCGCGGCATCCGCCTCGCCCAATTTCACGGCTTCGAGCGGCAGCCACATGCTGGAGCCCTTGCCACGCCGCAGGGCCTGGCTCGGCTTCTCGTGCATCGCGATCACATGATCCGTGTGCACGATACGCGATTTTGCCTGCAGCGCGGAATGTCGCGCGATCGCGGCTTCGATGCGCGGCTGGTCGCCGTAGAAGATGAAGCTCAGCGCAGGTTGGCGCTCCAGGGACAATGCCGCCCCGGGGACGACAACCTCCGGACCGTGATCGCCACCCATTGCGTCCAGTGCGATAGTCTTTGGACTCGCCATTCTTGATTGCCGTTGAAGCCGTATTGGCACTGAGGAGGTGCCAGACCCGGCATGGGTCTTATATTTCCCCGAAATCCGGCGCGACCATAGCCTTTTGGAGCCCGCCCACAAGGCGAAATCGCGCCTCGTGACAGAAGCACTCATATCCCCCGGTTTTGGCTTGACAATTTATCCACTTCGGCCGTCTTCCGGCGCCGAGGTGGGGGTACTTCAATCGTCCGGCTTCAGCTTGGACAACGCTGCGAAGGGGCTCACCTTGTCGGGCTCCTTGGCCTTCGGGTCTTCCCAATTGAACTGGGCGTCCGGACGACGCGGATAGGGATCGAGCGAAGCAGACAGCGTCTCGTAGACGATCCGGCCAACCGGAATGATGCCGTGCTCGAGCACTTCGACGTCAGTGCCTTCGAGGATGCTTGCTTCCTCGTCGCCATCCTTGACATCGACGGTAGGGAAGAACTCGACCTCGTAGGCTCCGTTCACCTTGCCGCTCACGGGCTCCAGCGACACAACGCACGCCTGCTCGACGGTCGCCGCGATCGTGCCGCGCAGCCGGTAGCCGTTTCCAGCGATCGCATTGATGCGATAGACCGTGGAAAGGCTCGCGACTTTCAGGATATCGAGTGCCTGCGCAATGGCGTGAAGCTCAGCGGGCGTCGCCGCGCGGTCGCGTTCCAATCCGCCGGCAGGAATGTCCGTCGCCTTTTCGATCCAATTCAGTTGGTCGGTCACGTGATCGATACCTTACGTTTTGATGTTACGTTCGCGAGCAGCCGGCTCGCCATTCCTGCATTCACGAATTCACCGAATGCCTGGTCCGAGAGAGCGGAGGAAGCGGCTTGCATGTAATGTGCAAGCCCGGCTGCGCCGTCGTCCCGCTCAACGGAATCCGCGAAGACAAAGCCGCGGAGGCTTTTGGATAATCGCGGAGCGCCTAGCTCAGGCAGATCTTGGGCCAGATCCTCAATCAGATCTTTGCGATAGACCGACGCGCGCTCGTAAAAGGCCGCCGCTGCCCGCTTAACCTTTTTCGGCACGGTTAGATCCCCGACCCCCATCTCGCGCATGCAGTCATCCATATCAATGACGAATGTTTCTATCGTGCGCCGGGCCAGACCTTCGGCGGCGGCTCCTCGCCCTCGCAAGCCTTCGAGCGCGAGAAAAAGATGGAGTGCAACCAGTTCGAACCGGCCTTCAGGTGTGTCCGGGACACCGAGGGCGCCGTAAAAAGCCGGCTGCCGCGCCGCGGCCACGACGCTGCCATAAAGCTCTTCTGCTTTGCGGCTGGTTTCGGCCCGTTGCCTTAGCCATCGCAACATAATCGGATTCCTTGGTTAGCAGCACGAGCAGAGCAAATGTCTGGGGATCATGCCGTGCGGCCACGGGGGCACGCAGTTGCCGGCTTTTCACGCACAATCTAAACACACGGCGGCGATAGGGCGAAGAGATTCGCGCCAGATGAAAGTTCAAATGAAACAGCACGGCCATTCAAGTAGGCGACTCACGGCGATCCTTCGCTCAGGCTTACTGGCGTCAACCGTCTTCCTGGCGGCGTGCGGCAGTCCGACGATCACCAAGCACGGCCAGCAGTTCCGGGTGACGGACTTGCAGGCCGTTCAGCCTGGAATGAGCCAGGACCAAGTGCGCACATCGCTTGGCACACCAGCGACCACGGCGGTCGTCGGCGACGGACGCGCCTACTACTATATATCGAGCACCGACAGTCAGAAGTCGTTTTTCCTTCCGACCGAGACCGACAGGCAGGTTGTGGCTGTCTATTTCAACCAAGGCGGCACCGTCGACAGTATTGCGAATTACGGCCTGAAAGACGGGAAGATCTTCGATTTCGTCAGCCGCAAAACTCCGGCCCCTGGCGGCAAAGACGAAGGCATCCTGAAGCAATTGTTCCGGAACCTCGGCAAGCAACAGCTCTTCGGCGGCGGCTAACCGGATATTTACTTTACCTCATCTCGCAATCGGATGATCCCGCCTATCGTCGCCTATCGTTCCGGGCGCGGTGACTGCTATATTCTTCCCTCACAGCGGCGCTGCGCTTGTAACGGCACCGCGGAAGAAGCAGATCGACCGTGGTTCGGGCGCCTCGTTCCATGGCCGGCCCTCAACGCAACAGCGCAGGGATAACACATGACCGAACACATCGAAGTTGGCTTCATGGCTTTCCTGGTCGACGGCAAAGACGGCGTCGGCGGTGTCCGCGAAGTCACTCCCACCTCGCTCGTCATCTACGTGGAGAACGCAGGCGAGTTCGTCATACCGCGCTCGGCCGTGAAGGATGTCCACTCGGAAAAGGTGCTTCTGAATCCGTCGCTTCTCGACAAGCGCTTTCTCAAGGCCATCGGGCACGTGCACGACAGCGAAGACCCGAAGCTGGTCGGCTGATCTCCACTTAAACGACGGCAAGCGAACGGATACGAAAAAGGCCCCGAAGCGAGCTCCGGGGCCTTCATCATTTCAAAGCGTGTTGCCGATTACCAGTGCGCGAGCACGGCGAGCAACAGCAGCGCCACGATGTTGGTGATCTTGATCGCCGGGTTGACGGCGGGGCCGGCCGTATCCTTGTAGGGATCGCCGACCGTGTCACCGGTCACGGACGCCTTATGGGCTTCCGAACCCTTCATGTGCTTGACGCCGTCCTTGTCGACGAAGCCGTCTTCGAAGCTCTTCTTCGCGTTGTCCCAGGCTCCGCCGCCCGACGTCATCGAGATGGCGACGAAGATGCCGGTGACGATGACACCGAGCAGCATGGCGCCGACCGCGGAGAACGCCGCGCCCTTGCCTGCAATCGCGTTGATGACGATGAACAGCACGATTGGCGAGAGCACCGGCAGCAACGACGGCACGATCATTTCCTTGATCGCTGCACGCGTCAGCAAGTCAACGGCGCGCGCATAGTCGGGCTTCGACGTCCCCTTCATAATCCCGGGGTTCGCCTTGAACTGCCGGCGTACCTCTTCGACGATCGCGCCCGCTGCGCGGCCGACGGCCGTCATGGCAAGACCACCGAACAGGAAGGGAATGAGGCCGCCGAGCAGGAGACCCGCGACGACGTAGGGATTTTCGAGGCCGAAGTTTACCTGCACGTCCTTGAAGAACTGATAGCCCGTCGCGCCTGGGGCGTTGGCCTCCGAGATGAAGTGCTGCAGGTCATAGTTGTAGGCGGCGAAGAGCACGAGCGCGCCGAGACCGGCCGAGCCGATCGCGTAGCCTTTCGTGACGGCCTTCGTGGTGTTGCCGACGGCGTCGAGCGCGTCGGTCGAACGGCGCACTTCCTTCGGCAGACCGGCCATCTCGGCGATGCCGCCGGCGTTGTCCGTCACCGGCCCGAAAGCATCGAGAGCCACGATCATGCCGGCGAGGCCGAGCATCGTCGTCGTCGCGATCGCCGTGCCGAACAGGCCGCCGAGCTTGTAGGTCGCGATGATGGCGGCCACGATTGCGAGCGTCGGCAGCGCGCAGGCTTCGAGTGAGACCGCGAGGCCCTGGATGACGTTGGTGCCATGTCCCGTGACCGATGCCTGGCTGATCGACCGAACCGGGCGATAACCGATGCCCGTATAGTATTCCGTGATCCAGACGATGAGGCCCGTCAGACCTAAGCCGACGAGGCCGCAGAGGAACAGGTTCCAGCCAGAGATCGTCTGACCGGCTGCGGTGCCCACGTCTCCAAAGCCACCGAGCACATATTCGGTCGCTGCCCAGAGACCGGCGATCGACAAAACTGCCGAGGCGATCACACCGCGATAGAGGGCACCCATGATCGAGCCATTGGTGCCGAGCTTCACGAAGTAGGTGCCGACGATCGAGGTCACGATGCAGGCCGCGCAAATAGCGAGCGGGTAAAGCATCAGCGCCGCGAGATTCTGCTGGCCCGCAAAGAAGATCGCAGCCAACACCATCGTGGCGACGACGGTCACGGCGTAGGTCTCGAAGAGATCCGCCGCCATGCCGGCGCAGTCACCCACGTTGTCACCGACGTTGTCGGCAATGGTTGCGGGATTGCGCGGGTCGTCTTCCGGAATTCCGGCCTCGACCTTGCCGACGAGATCGCCGCCGACGTCAGCACCCTTTGTAAAGATGCCGCCGCCGAGACGGGCGAAGATCGAAATGAGCGATGCGCCGAAGCCCAGCGCAACGAGCGCGTCGACCACGTCGCGGCTACCCGGCTCCTTCCCGAGACCGGCGGTGAGGAACGCGTAGTACACGGCGACGCCGAGCAGCGCCAAGCCCGCAACCAAAAGGCCGGTGATCGCACCGGCCTTGAAAGCGATGTCGAGGCCCTTGGCGAGCGAAACCGTCGCCGCTTGAGCGGTTCGAACGTTGGCCCGAACCGACACGTTCATGCCGATGAAACCCGCAAGGCCCGACAGGACCGCGCCAATCAAAAATCCAAATGCCTGAAGCGGCCCCAGAAGCAGCCATGCCAATACGAAGATGACCACGCCGACGATGCCAATCGTTCGATACTGTCTGTTGAGATAGGCTTGCGCACCTTCGCGCACGGCTGCAGCGATTTCCTGCATCCGGGCATTGCCCTGGTCGGCGCCCATCACAGCTTTGGACGTTACGAATGCGTAGAGGATCGATAGCGCCCCGCAGGCGATGATCCCCCAAAGTATATTGCTCATTGAGTGGTCCCTTTTAGCACGCTTCCATCGAGGCCCGTTGATCGGGCCTGTATTCCAGGTGCTTTCAGGCGCCGCCGAAACAGCTATCCCGCCCCCGGCATTTTTCGCTCTCTCACATTGCGTTGTCGGCTGAGAGTCGGGGCGGACCATGCCAAAAGTGTCGCAGTGTTGCAACTCGGGCAGCCGGAGAATACGCGTAAAAAAAAGCGACCCGGCGGACGAACCGCGCGGATCGCTCAAAAGCCGCCTTCCGGCCCCGACTATTGGGCGTTAGCGGCGATGATGGCCTCCATGCCCACGGTGGCCCCAGCCGCGATGATGGCCCCAACCCCGGTGGCCATGATGGCGCCAGCCACGATGACCCCAGCCGCGATGGTGCCAGCGGCGATGCCCCCAGCCATAGCGATAGTACGGACGACCGTAATAGTAGTCATCGTAGTAGTAGTGACGTCGAGGATAGTAGCCGTAATAGTAAGGCCAGCCGATGCCGTAGTAGAGCCCGCCGCCCCACCAACGGCGATGGTGCCGCCAACCGCGATGGCCCCAACCGCCGTGCCAGCGGCGGTGACCCCATCCACCATGGCCCCATCCACCATGCCAACGGGCCTCAGTCACGAGGCCCGCAGATTTCTCCACTTGCATTGCTGTCAGACCGGCCGCCGCGTTAGCGGAAGCTGGGAGTGTTCCCGCGAAAATGAGTCCGGCGAGAACGGACATCGAGATTATGAGCTTTCGCATTGGTCTCTCCACACGGGCATTCGCCCTCGGACGTTTTTTTTCCGGGCGCGACCCCGGCGCACTTTAACGCACGCCATCGCGAAACGGGTCCCCTGACGTGTGATGTACATCAGTGTACCTTCTTCGCATCAGTGAGGTTGATTCCGGCTGGATCACAGGTGAACGACTATCACTCTCGCCCATCACCCCGGAGTGTCCGTATCCGGCCGACCAGGCGAGTTGCTGTCAGCCGGAATTCGCCATGATAGGTAAGCGGACAAGTTCGACCATCACCGGAGTCCAGCGTGACCATCGAAGACAGCTTTCGTAGCGCGGCGGGCCAAGAACTCATTGGAAGGGTTGCCGACACATTCTCTGTCGACGAGCAAAGCGCCCGCAGTGCAGTCCATGCGCTCAGTGAGGAATTAGCAGCTCGCATCCAGCGCGCGATGCTCTCGCGCGGCGGTGTTGCGGACGTGGTCTCTCTCGTGACGGCGCCGGGAGCATCTCGTGCGCTATCAAATCCCGATAGCCTCTCCTCGCCCGATATGACTGCGAACGGCGATCAGATCCTCGATGTGCTGGTCGGCAACAAGCATGTGAGCCGCAAAATTGCGGCGCGAGCCGCATCCAGAAGCGGCATCGATGCTGCGACCGTTCAAAAGATGCTGCCCATCGTTGCGACTTTGTTGATCGGCGAACTGCAAAGACAATCGGCTCCGGCGATCGCCAAGGTCGCGAGCCGCATTCCAGCGTTTTCGGGCGCGGGCGGCAGTCCGTTGCCGATGCCGGGCGATACGTTTCCTCCTGCCGGACGAGACGATTATTCGACGCCCGATGATCGGCCGCCGATCGGCGCGCCGGCCCGTCCGGCCGGCGTTCCAGGAAGTCCCATCGACGGCGGCAGTCCTTTGCCCATCCCTGGCGACAACATCCCCGGCGTCGGACGCAGAAACCGCTATCCGGGGCCTGCGCCCGAGCCGGAAGACAATCCTTACAGCCGGCTTCCCGACATCGTCCGCCGAGGCGGTGAGCAGGTTCCGGGACCGGATGGCGGGTCACTGGAAAATGTCATCCGGTCGATCCTCGGAAATCTTCTCGGCTCGAACAGCGGCGTCGTCGGCACGATGATAAAGCTGTTCCTGATCCGCTGGATCGCTTCGATCGTGCGCCGGGTGCTGTCGCAAGTGCTGGTCCGCCGCTAACGGGGGCGACCGGCATTCGCGCGCTAGAGCCCAAAGAAAAAGGCCGGCTCGAAAGAGCGGCCTTCTCAGATTTCAAAGACAACAAGCCTTAAGCGGCAGGGTCGTTTCAGCGGCAAGGTCTGGCGCTGATATCGCAGCTCCATGAACCGCCGATGCCAGCTTGCGAGCACTTCGCGCTCTTCTCCGCTGCACGGCTCCAACGCGCCCAGTCCGAGCCATATTCGAAATCGGTGAAATCGGCCCAGGACTTAATTCCGGCAGCAAGCGCCGACTTCTTCGACGACAGCCCCGCACTCGATCCATAATGGTAATGGTCGACGAAGCAGGTGCGGCCGCCCTCGCGCCGCTGTTCGTGAATAGCAGCCACGCCCGTATCGTCAGCGAGCGCCGGGGCGGCGCAGGCGAAAAGCGCGGCCACGGCGAGTGCCGGCCTCATCAATCCGAAGCGAATCATTTTTTACCGTCTCCGAAGACAATCGAGGGCCAGATCCCCCATCGCGTATTTCGCAGATTCAGCGATGCTCTCGTTAGCTTTTCGAACGGCAGTGAAAGAATTTCCGCGTGCGAGGCAATCGGGGCACAGATTGTTGCCGAAGCGCAAAGTCTTCAATTGCGCTTCGGCAAATGCGAGCCTTCCTGCACTTTGGACGTCAGCGTCCTACTTGACGGCGACGACCGAGATCTCGACGAGCATTCTCGGATCGATGACCTTGGCTTCGACGCACGCGCGGGCGGGTGCGCCCTTGCCATCGAGCCAAACGCCCCATGCTTTGTTCATTCCATCGCGATGGCGGATATCGTTGAGCCAGACGGTTGCCTGGACGACTTTCGACTTGTCGGTACCGGCGAGCGCCAGCAGGCGGTCGATCTCGGTCAGCACTTCGGCGGTTTGGCCTTCGACGTCCTTGGAAAGGTCTGCCGGGATAACACCTGCGGTAAATACGAAGCCGTTTGCCTCCGTGACCTTCGAGTAGACGGGTGATGTTTCATAGCGGGTGACGGTCACTTGAGGTCTCCATTTCCGGCTTTGCCATTTCGAGTTCTGCGGCCGCCTCATAGCAGGTGGCCGGGCGCGCCTGAAGCCTCAAAGAAGCGGTGGGTCCTCGTGCCGCTCACCATCGACGACGAGGCCCTTGAGGGCGGCCGTTCCGTCGGCGGCAACCGCTACGACCGCCTCGATCTTGTGGGAGCGGACCTTGTCTTCCAGGGCGCGGCCGGTGCCCTCCGGAACGAAGTAGTTCTCAATGCCGTAGCGAACTTGAATGGTCATTTCCGGGTCGTTGCCGGCATTCCAGACATACTTGACGCGGCCCTTGAGAACGACCTCATCCGGTGCAACCTCAGATGGATATCGACTGCCGACGTGCGTCACCGTCCAGTCGCCGCCGGGCGCCCCTTTCAGGGTGACATATGCTGTCGAGCCTCGTGAGACGCCGTCGAAATCCGGGTCTGTTTCGGTCGATGACTTCTTGAGCGTATTGATGTCGTATCCGAGCGTCACGTAATCGCCGCGGAAGATGTCGCGCGGATCGAGCGGCTTCACAGCGAGCGTAATTTCGCGTCCCGTCTTCAGAAGCCGATCACGTGCGTAGACCATATCGAAGAGCGCTAGCGACTGCGCCAATGCCACTGCGCCAAGCAGCGGCCAGATCAATGTCCGCTTGGTGATCATGCGAGACCTCCCGCTCCACTCGCCGATCGACGCGCCAATTGCAATGCCGCGTAGGCGAGAAGCGAGACGATGATCGCTGCGATCAAGAAGAACAGAGACGTTCCGAGGATGGTGCCGATCGTAACGCCGTAGAGCGTGAGTATTTCGGCCGAGAAGCCCAAATAGCCAATCCAGAGCGCACCCCGGTTCCCCGTCGACAATGCGTAAGCAATCGCTCCGAGGATCAGAACGAGAGATGCCGTGGCGAGGGCGATGAGATTGCCGAGCCGGGGGACCTCTAAAAATTGCAGCGCGAAAAGTCCGGCCAAGGCCACGGCGAGCGCATACGCGAAAATTGGAGCCGCGATATGCCCCTGAGCAGCATCAAGGTCCGGCCGCAGCTTTTCCGCCGCAATTGCTGCGACGGCGGCGAGGATTCCAATCATGGCGACGAGACCATGCTGGTGCCCTCCGTCCAACTGATACCCGAGCGAGACCACGAACGCCGACAATGCCAGGGCCGAGAGATGCAGGCCGGGGCGCCAGCGCTGCCAGATGAAGGCGGCTGTGACGAGCGCCCAGCCGATAAGAAACGGCCAGTGGACATCGCTGCGTTCCGATGTTTCGAAGAACGACCAAACGCAGACGAGGATCATCGCCAAGGCGAGCGCCGGGTTCGACCGCAGCACTGCTCCGGCAAGGAGCGTCCCGACCCACCACATCAGAACGCCGTCCGACGGATTGCCGCCAATGTTGTACATCTGGCTGATCAGCATGATGCTGGCGCCGAACATTCCGCAAGCGAACAGCACCGCTGCGTCGGCCAACAGCGGGTGATCGCGCGCTGTCAACCAACCGGCCGCTCCATATCCTGACCAAACGCAGGCAAGCAGCAGCAAGAGGCGGCCCAATCGCGGCATGTCTTCCCAGTGTGCCGCGACGAATGAAATCGCGGCGAACCCGAACAGGATGCTCGCGAGAATTCCGAGCGCCGGAGCGAGACCGAATTCGCGTCCGCTGCTGTCGACGTCGTCTGCAATCGCCGCCCGCCCTTCCGCGCTGACCCAGCCGTTCGATTGCCACCGCTCGAGGTCGCGCTTGATACGTCTTTTATAGGGGGACCACATATCGAGGCTTCACCGCCGGAATCGTTGATTTTTCTGTCATCATGGCAGACCACGACGGCGGGGCGTTGGCTAGACCGCGGCGGCAGTGTGATGGCGGTAAACTCCACTTTCTGGGCCCAATTATCCTCATTTCTCCCCTACCGTATTTGTCACAGGAGCCCTGTGCGCACCGGTTCTTGACGGCTGGCCGCTTCTCGATCACTCTTGTTGCAAATGATTGTCATTTGCGAAAAGTGGTCCCATGGACGCTCGTACGGAAATTGCTGCTCCTTCAACTGAGACTGCCGAGCAGGCTGGCGGAAGCTGGCGCAAGCCCATTTCGGAGCGTTCTCTGAGCGACGTTTTCCGCACCGTGAAGGTCGCGGGGCATGCGAGTTCATGGCGGCGTCTCGCTGCGTTTTTCGGTCCCGGATATCTGGTGGCTGTCGGCTATATGGACCCGGGCAACTGGGCGACGTCGATCGCGGGGGGATCGAAATTCGGCTACGCGCTGCTGTTCGTCGCGCTTCTCTCGAACATCATGGCGATCATCCTGCAATCGCTGTGCGCGCGCCTCGCCATCGGATCGGGGCGCGATCTCGCGCAGGCATGCCGTGACGGTTATCCTCAGTGGGCTTCCTTGCCATTATGGCTCCTCGCTGAACTTGCGATCATCGCGACCGACGTCGCCGAAGTGATCGGCACGGCTATCGGCCTCAATCTTCTTTTCGGCATCCCGCTCGAGATCGGCGTTTTGCTGACCGCGCTCGACGTGTTCGTCGTTCTGCTTTTGCAGCGGGCGGGCTTCAGGTACCTCGAAGCCTTCATCATCACGATGCTCATCGTCATCGCGATTTGCTTCGGCGTTCAGATCGCGCTTGCGGACCCGGAATGGGGCGCCGTCATTCGTGGCTTCGCGCCGACGACGGAGCTCGTGCGAAATCCCGAAATGCTCTATCTGGCGCTCGGGATCATCGGTGCGACCGTGATGCCCCATAATCTCTATCTGCATTCGGCAATCGTGCAGACGCGCGCGTTCGGCACATCGACCAACGAGAAGCGCGAGGCGCTGAAATTCGCGACGATCGACTCGACGATCGCGCTGTGCCTGGCGCTGCTCGTCAATACGTCGATCCTTATCCTCGCGGCCGCCACGTTCTACAAATCCGGAAACACCGAGGTCGTGGAACTCGGCCAAGCGCAATCGTTACTGCATCCGCTGCTCGGGTCGGCCATCGCGCCGACGCTTTTCGGCATCGCGCTCTTATGCTGCGGCTTGAACTCAACCGTTACGGCGACGCTCGCGGGCCAGACCGTTATGGAGGGCTTCCTGCAAATCGGGCTGGCGCCTTGGCTGCGGCGGCTCATTACGCGTTCCGTCGCACTCATACCGGCAGCGGGCGTGACCCTTCTCTATGGTGAAGCGGAAACGGCCAAGCTGTTGATCCTGTCGCAAGTGGTGCTGAGCTTGCAGCTTCCTTTCGCCATCGTGCCGCTCGTGCAGTTCACGGCGAGCCGCAAGAAGCTCGGCGATCTCGTGTCGCCCCGCTGGCTGACCGTCGTGGCAGCCGTCGTCGCGCTCACCATCATCGCGCTGAACGTGAAGTTGACGTGGGACTATTTCGCGGGTTAGCGACGGCGGCTGCGAACGGCCGCTACTTCTGCGCGACCGGAAGACTCCCGAGGTCTTCGATGTACCATTTCTCGACCTCGACGACTGCCGGGTTTACGCCGTTGGCGTAGATCCAGCTATCGATGGCCCAGCGCTGACCGTTTGAATTTTCCTTCAGCACCGCGGTCCAATGCGTCCAACCGGAGACGCCTTTCCAGAGCTGATCTTTGGAGAACGGCGTGCCGACGGTGTGATATTTGAGAAGACCATTGTTCTGCATGACGAGCATATAGCTCGTCGTGTTCGTTGATTCATCGACGCAGTCCATTTGGCTCGGATCGCCCGACCCTGCGAAGTCCATGCCGGCTCGGTCCGTCGATGTGCCGATTGCGGCGCCGACGCGCGTTTCGATCCAGCCGATCGAATAGGCGACCGCTCGGCGCTCTTCCTCCGCCGTATCGGCTTTCTTGATCTTCTTGAAAATTGCTCGAAGCTCGTCGATGTCGGCGTCGGTGAAGCGAAACTTCGTCATCATCTTGCACGTGTAGGCGTGACAGACGGTAACCGTGTTTTTGTTGGGTGGATCGACCTGGAAATCCTGATAATGGCCTTCGACGGGGCCTAAACGGTCATGCGTACATCCCGCGATCGCTACGCAAAGCAGCGCAGACCACACAACACGTTGCAAGCTCATGCCGCCCCGCTTAAGTAATTGCGACAGGCCGCTCTGGTGCTTCCTGCGCAACGTCGCTTAGCACTCGGCCGATTCGCTTCAAAATGACTCAATGGAACTTCGTTCCTCCGCTGTGGAGCCGCTGTGCATATCGCTAAATCATCCTCCGTCCACGTCATTGGTGCAGGGCTCGCAGGCTCAGAAGCAGCACATCAGATCGCTGCTTCGGGTACGCCCGTCGTGCTGCACGAGATGCGGCCGGTGCGCTCGACGGAAGCGCACAAGACTGACGGATTTGCCGAACTCGTCTGTTCGAATTCGTTTCGTTCCGACGATTGGGAGAACAACGCCGTCGGTCTTCTCCATGAGGAACTTCGTCGCGCCGGGTCGCTCATCATGGCGGCTGCCGATGAGCACAAGTTGCCGGCGGGCGGCGCTCTCGCCGTCGATCGCGATGCGTTCTCGGCGGAAGTGACTGCGCGGATTTCGGCAAACCCGCTGATCACCATCGTGCGCGGCGAACTCGACGGCCTTCCGCCGGAAGATTGGAGCAACGTGATCGTTGCGACGGGACCGCTGACGTCTCCGGCATTGAGCGGTGCACTCGCGACGCTGACAGGCGAAGATTCCCTCGCATTCTTCGATGCGATTGCGCCCGTCATTCATCGCGATTCCATCGATACGTCGATCGCATGGTTTCAGTCGCGCTATGACAAAGCCGGGCCTGCCGGAACGGGCGCGGACTATCTCAACTGTCCGATGTCGAAAGACGAATACGAGGCGTTCGTCGATGCGCTTCTCGCCGGCGAGAAGACGTCCTTCAAGGAATGGGAAGCATCCACGCCCTATTTCGACGGCTGCCTTCCGGTCGAGGTGATGGCTGAGCGCGGCCGCGAAACGCTTCGGTTTGGGCCGATGAAGCCGGTTGGCCTCGATGATCCGCGCACGGGACGTTGGCCGTATGCGGTCGTTCAGCTTCGCCAGGACAACGCGCTCGGGACACTATGGAACATGGTCGGCTTCCAGACGAAGCTGAAGCATGCCGAACAGGTCCGCATTTTCCGGATGATCCCCGGTTTGGAGAACGCGGAATTCGCGCGCCTCGGCGGCCTCCATCGCAACACGTATCTCAATTCGCCGAAACTCTTGGATCGCTCGCTGCGGCTCAAGGCGATGCCGCGACTGCGCTTCGCGGGGCAGATTACGGGCGTCGAAGGCTATATCGAGAGCGCCGCCATCGGTTTGCTCGCCGGGCGTTTCGCCGCGGCGGATGCCATGGGAGTCGTGAGCGACGCGCCGCCTGCCACGACTGCGCTCGGCGCTCTGCTCGATCACATCACGGGCGGCCATCTCGTCAGCGACGACAACGATCGCGGCGCTGCCCGCTCATTCCAGCCGATGAACATCAACTACGGTCTGCTTCCGGATCTCGATGCCAATCCGACCCACGATCAGAATGGCAAGAAGCTCAAAGGCCCGGAGCGCGGCCGCGAAAAAAAGCGGGCGATGTCGCGTCGAGCAATAGCCGATCTCGCGGGTTGGCTCGGCGAGACCACGCCCATGAAGCAATCTGCTTGAGACGGCTGGCTAGGGCGTCGCGTTCGTCGTTCCACCCGAAGCCGGAGCGAAACGTTGCGGCGTGAACGGCTCCTGAGCAGGAGGCGGTGACGCTGGCGGCGGCACGGGTTCCGTCGACGTCTGGGTCTGCTGCGGTTCCCGGTTGAGCGGGCGAATTTCTATCGGTGTCGCTGAAGAATCGACAGGCGGAGACGGCGATGGAACGACGGCCTTCTCGGCCGGGGGCGGTCCGACCACGGCTTCCGGCGGCTGCTCATCGGAAGGTACACCGGACGTAACTCCGACCGTCGCGCCGGACTCCGTCCCGTCGTCATTCGTCATCGGCGTGACCGCGGCCGGCACAGCGGCGGCGGGCGAAGCATTCGCGGCAGGCAATGTGCCGGTTGCACCTTTTTCGCCACCCGACTTTGAAAGCAACGAATTGATGTCCGGAATTTGCGCATCGGGCTCGTCCGCCGCGGGTGCCGGCACATCCTCAGGAGACGGCACCGCATAGCCCGTGGGATCGGCATCCGGGCCTGCACCGTACTTCGCCAGAACCGACCGCGCCTTATCGACGACGGCATCGGCGATGGCCGCTTGGCCTTCCGCTGTCGGATGGAACGCGCCGGAGTACGTCGACGCCAAGATGAGCTGGAAAGGTGCGAAGGGCTCGATTCGCAGAACCTTCGTCAACAACCCGGCCTCGACGTGGAAGTTGCCCGTCATGAAGGCATCGTTCGGCGTTCTGAACCATCGCTGACGCGCTGCGTAGGCCCGATAATCGGCGGGGTTATAGGGCGTCCATATTCCATCGATCTTGCGGGGAAGCCGGAGGTCGTCGACCTCGCTCACGCCTTCGACGCTCAGGCCCGCGCATATTCCGCGTCCGATGAAGGCACGCCTGTGCGTTTCAACGAACGTCCAGCCGAATTCGTAAGAGGTATCGCGCATCAGGCGATGCAGCTTGTCGGCGAACCATGTGCCGAGCTTCAGCTTGGTCCGGTCCAATTGGAAGTCGGGCACGACTTCCATGCCGGAGTTGCCATCGCCGCACATCTGGCTGCCGTCGCCTTCGAGAGCCAGACCCGGATAGGCGACGAGCAAAATGCGATCGCTTTCCTGCCAAGGCACGTAGAGGATGCTGTGAATGGCGCGGTTGAGCGACTTGTAGCGTGCGCCCAACGTCGCGAGTTCGGCGGACGCTTCGGCCTCGCCGTGGACCTGACCCAACCAGCCGCCGAGCTCCCGCAACAGGGATACATTCGAGAGGACCGCGTTCGCCAGAAGCCGCGAGAAGCCGATGTCGTTGCCGCCAATGGAGAGCAGCACGAGGTCGATCTTGCGGGCGTCATCCTGCGGACACTTACGGAGAACGATGTTCTGCAGCTGGGGTATTTGGCCATTCATGTGAAAGGCCTCGGGTAGATCGAGCGGCTGCGTTTTATTGTTTCCGCATTGCGCTTCGGCGACTGCCGAGATTTGCGAAAGGCGCGGCGGGTTCGGAACCCACTCGTTGCCTTTGTAGCGCAGGAAAAGTCCGTCGGTGATCTCGGCGCCTGCGCATGAGACGCCGACGAACGTGACGGCGCGGTGCGGGTCTTCGACGGCGAGTTGCAATGCTGCGCGCAATTGTTCGGAATAGAGCGAACGATGGCAGGCCTGATCGAGCCAGCGCGCATTCTCCTTGATGAAGGTTTTATCGCCGAGATCCCGCCACGGCCCGATGCGCGCCGGATACCCCGTGAGACCGCTGTAAAGTCCGATTGTGCTGTAGTCGGACGTCCGCTCGCGCGAAAAACGGACGGCCCGGTCGGGGTTGCCCTCGCCCGATGCGAAGCTGTCTCCCATTCCGGCGATCAGGACGTCGCGAACCTTGATCAGCGTCTTGGAAACTTCCCGGCCGCCGATCTGGACGGTTACCATCGCTCCGCCCGGATAGGGCACGACGAAGCGCGCCGACTCGCTGCACGGTTGCGTGATCGCGTCGCCACGCGGATTCTTGGAATCGCCTCGCGGCGCCGTGAGCCACGTGCACGTCAGCGTCGACGCATCGTCGACGCCCGTTACTTCAACGATGACGGCGTGGTTCGAGGGGTTGATGTAGTCATCGTAGGCGTCGCACTTGAAGCGGTTGTTGTTCCAGCACGTCTTGCGGAACATGGATGCGGCCCAGCCGTCGCGATCGCCACTCTGGAGTGCGTGCTCTGCGGCTAAGACGGGCGTTGCCCGTTCTGTCGGCCCGAGCGCTCGGTACGTCGCGCGGTGCGCTTCCGTGTCGTGTGGGTCGATGAAGAAGCGGAACGGGTTTTCTAGCTTCCAGGTAATGACAGGCGAAGCGGCTTCAGCGCGGTTCGGCGCGATCAAGCTCATCGCGACGAAGGCCAGCGAAAGGAACAGCACCCCTGTGCGTGACCAGGCTTTGCGGCTGGCTCGCGGAATACCCTCCGCCGCGCGCAAACGTACGCCTTTCAGCACCCGTCTCGAAATTGATGTCATCTGCCCTCTTCGCCTGGCCGTCAGACGCGACCTGACCAATGCGCGCGTGCAATACGCCACAATCGAGCGATAGGCGCGATTTCCAATATGTCGCGCGCCGGCTCGTGCCGAGGGTTCTGCAAAGCGCGAAAATAGGGCTCCACGAGGGCAAGCGGCAACAAAGGCGTTGTGAACGTTGCCGGTTTACCCCTGAGATGACGCCGCAGTTCGGCGAGAGCGCTGAGCCCTTCGCTCGCGAGCCACGCCGTTTGCGGGCGCCAATCTTCCGCTTCGTCCGCCGCAAACGGGTTCGGAGACCTCGCCTTCGGCAGCAGCGAGCGACCCCGCATCAGAGCATATGGCAGCTCGATCCCGATGCGCGCGAGGCCCGATGCCCGGGCTGCGGTGTCGATGATGGGCTTGTCCAAGTCGAGACCCAGGATAGCGCCTGCAAAAGCGAACGGCGTGCCATCGATGATACGCAATGTTTCGCCGAGTTCCGCGTCATCTGCCGGGGGTTCGCCATAGAGAGCGTGTGCGTGGGCTGCGAGATAATCTTCGATGACGCCGAGCGAGAGCGCGCGGCGCCGGATGACTTCTGCAAATGCATCGAGCGTCGGATTGCCCGAGCGGCCGCTTTCGCCTCGGCTCAAAAATGCGTCCCGCCACCATGCAACGCGGATTTCGCCGAGCGCCGCCTCGCTGACTTGGCGCGATATCCTCTCGATTTCGCCAGTAAACGCCGCGAGCGCTATGAGATCGCCGCGAGCCTCCACGGGGGCGAAGAGCGCGGCGTAGTAGCGATCCGGCGCCGAGGCGCGAGCCGCCAACCGTACCGCATCGTAATCGATCTCTCGCGTGCCGGAGTTGCTCACACGTCACTCGTGGATTGAAGGCGGTTCCTCGCGGACGCTCACGGCACCGCGATCAGCGCCGCTGCGATCGTTCGCTTTTCTGCGATCAGGATGTTGTACGTGCGGGCCGCGGCTCCTGTCGACATCGGTTCGAGGCCGATGCCGGCTTTCGCAAATGCGGAATAGACTTCGGGCGCGGGCCAGAGTTGCTTCTCGCCTGTGCCAAGCAGAACCGTGATCGGTGGATCGAGGCGGCTCAGAAGAAAGTCGATGTCCTCGACATCGAGCTTTTCGGCGTTGGTCGCGCCCCATGCGTAGACGCCGCTCGGCAGACAGATAACCGAGCCGCGATGGCTCATCTCGGCGAAACGGAAGCCGCCGTTGCCGTAGGCCGTGATCGCCGTTTCATAGGGATAGCGGGCGACCTCGGGCGTCATTACGGCGGCGTTCCTTGTTCGCGCCGAGCATCAGGCCTTGGCGCCGCGCGTCTTGGTCTCGGCAACCGCTTTCGCAGCCGCGTCGCTCCAGTCGCGCTTGACGCCCAGGTAGCCCAGCAGCGGGGCTGCGATGAAGATCGACGAGTAGGTGCCGATCACAACGCCCAAGAGCATCGCGAGGTTGAAGCTACGGATGACTTCGCCACCGAAAATGTAAAGCGAGACCAGCACTGCGATCGCCGTCACACCCGTCAGGATCGTGCGCGACAGCGTCTCGTTGATCGACAGATTCAGGAGCTGGTTGAGTTCCATTTTCTTGAACTTGCGCAAGTTCTCGCGAATTCGGTCCGACACGACGACGGTGTCGTTGACCGAATATCCGAGAATGGTGAGCAGCGCGGCGACGGTCGAAAGATCGAATTCAAGCTGGAAAAAAGAGAAGATGCCCGCGGTCAACAGGACGTCGTGGCTCAACGCCACGACGGCGCCCAAAGCAAACTGCCATTCGAAGCGGAACCAGACGTAGCAGACAATTGCCAAGATGCCTGCAGCGACAGCGATAAAGCCGGTCATGCGTAATTCGCTCGACACGGCGGGGCCGACCACCTCGACGCGACGCTGAACATAGTCAGTGCTGGTCGCATCAATCACCTTCTGAACGGCGGGTTGCTGAGCGGCTTCGCCGCCGGGCTGCTCCTCGAGTCGCACGAGCACGTCGTTCGGCGTGCCAAACTCCTGAATCTGGACGTTGCCGAACCCCAGACCGTTGAGCTTGTCGCGCAGCGCCGAGATGTCCGCATTGCCGCTCTTCGTCTGCAGTTCGATCAGCGAGCCGCCCTTGAAGTCGACACCGTAGTTCAGACCGTAGGTCATGCAGAGGATAATGGATCCCAGCATCGCGATAATGGATGCAACGAGCGCCGGCCCTTTGAACTTCATGAAGGGCAAGTTCAAGTCGTGCGGGAAGAAGTCGAACCCCTTGAAGACCGGAATGTATTTCATCAACACGGAAGTGGTCTCCTAGACCGGCACGGTTTGGATACGGCCCTTCGGCTGAGCCTTGAGCCAGAACGAGATGAGCAGCCTGACGACCGTCACGGATGCGAAGATCGACGTCAGAATGCCGATCGTCAGCGTCACGGCGAAGCCGCGGATCGGACCGGAGCCCAGCCAGAACATGATGAGCGCGCAAGCCAGCGTCGTCAGCTGACTGTCGGCGATCGTTATGAATGCGCGCTGGAACCCTTGGTCGATGGCGGAAATGGCAGTTTTGCCCGCCCGCAATTCTTCACGAATGCGCTCGTAGATGAGCACGTTCGCGTCGACGGCCATCGCGACACCCAGGACCAAGCCCGCGATGCCCGGCAGCGTCAATGTCGTGCCGATGAGCGTCATGAGGGCGAGCGTCAAGATCAAGTGCACGACGAGGCCGACGCAGGCGAAGATCCCGAACGTGCCATAGGCAAGGATCGTCAGCATGACGACCGCGATGCCGCCGATGATGCCGGCGCGCTTGCCGTCGGCAATCGAGTCGGCGCCGAGCGACGGACCTACGGTTCGCTCTTCGACGATCGTCAGCTTCGCCGGCAGTGAGCCGGACCTCAGCTGAACCGCAAGCCGGTTCGAGCTGTCGACGTCGAAGCTGCCCGAGATCTGGCCGGAACCGCCGAGGATGGGCTCACGGATAACCGGTGCCGAAAGGACCTTGTTATCGAGAACGATCGCAAAAGGCTTGCCGACGTTATCTTTGGTGAAGTTGCCGAACTTGCGGGCGCCGCTTTGATTGAAGCGGAAGTTGATCACCGCCTCGTTCGAGCGGTTGTCAAAGCCCGGCTGCGCGTCGGCGAGGTCGTCGCCCTGCACGACCGGCTGCTCACGCAGCAGATACTCCGACGGGCCCTCGCTCTTGTCACCCGGGTAAATCTTGTAACCTGCCGGAATGCTCGTCTGCTTGGCCTCTTCGGCACTGAGCGAGGGATGCACTTCGTGGAACGTCAGCTTGGCGGTTTCGCCGATAAGCGCCTTCAGCTCTTTGGTGTCTTTCAGGCCAGGGAACTGGATCAGGATGCGGTCGGTGCCCTGGCGCACGATCGTCGATTCCGACGTGCCCAAGTTATTGACGCGGCGGTTGATCGTTTCGATAGATGCGGCCGCGGCGTTGGAAATACGCGCGCGGAGCCCCGCCTCAGTCGGCTTCACGATCACTGTGCCGGGGTCAGTTCCGGCCGAGACCTCGACATCGTAGCCGCCGGAGCCGAGCACGGCGCTGCCGATCGTCTGCCTGACCTTATCGAGTTGCTTTATCGCCGCGTCGCGCTCTTCGGGCTTTGCGAGCTTGACGACAAGTTGCGTGCCCTGGATGCCGATGCCGGTGAACCCGATTTTCGCATCGCGGAGAATCTTGCGCGATTCATCGCGCAGGTTGTTCATCCAATCCTTCTTGATCTCGTCCTGGTCCATGGCGAGCAGAAGATGCGCGCCGCCCTGAAGGTCGAGACCCAGAGGCAACTGCTTCTTCGGTATGAATGATGGCCACGACGCGACCATCTCCTTCGGGAAGAAGTTCGGCATTGCCACTGCGAAACCTGCGAAGCAGGTCAGCAGGATCAGGATGATTTTCGTGCGTGTGAATTGCAGCATCGGAATAGGGTCTCAGGCGTTAGGAGATGCGCGGATCAAAACTTGCGTATCTGGCGCAGCTACGTTCTCGCACGCGGGCGACGGTCAATCACGTTGCGTCTTTGACAGGTTCGCCCTTGGTGCGCACTTCCAAAAGGGTGCTCTTCACGATGCGGACCTTCAGATTGTCGGCGAGCTCGACCTCGATTTCGTCGCTCGTGTCGGAAGCTTTCGTGACCTTGCCAAGCATGCCTCCGGCCGTGACGACCGTGTCGCCGCGGCGGACGGCGTTCAAGCGCTCCCGAAGCTGCTTCGCGCGCTGCGATTGCGGACGGATCAGCAGGAAATAGAAGATCGCCAGCATCGCCAGCATCGGAATCAGAAGGCCGCCCAGTGGGTCCATCGGGCTGGCGGCGGCGGTCTGCGCGAAGGCGGAAGTCGTAAACATCGGGAAAGATAGTCCTCTGGATGCGATTGAAATAAGCACTACCGCCCCGGATCCCAATGGGCCGGAGGGATGAGCCCCTCAAATTCGGGCGGACTATAGTGGTCCGAAGCCCTTTTGCAACCTCGCATAGGGTTGTGAAAGACCGTTGGCACTGACTTCCGCAGCGATTAAACACGCTTTTCCCGGCTTATAACCGGCCGGGCTTTTAGCCCCCTGGAAAACCATTAATGACAGACGCTGATGCCTATCGCCCGCTGCTGGAGCGGATTGCCGACGCTCTCGAGCGTTTGAGCCCTTCCCCGCTCCGGACCGCCGACTTCACCGCAGCCGACGCGTTCGTGTGGCAAGCCGATACGGCCGGCTTCGAGCCGGTTCACGAGGTCAGCCGCGTCCCGTTGGCCCTTCTCAAGGGCATCGACAGAACCGCGGGCATTCTCCTCGACAACACACGGCGCTTCGCAGCTGGCCTACCCGCCAATAACGCCCTGCTCTGGGGCGCACGCGGCATGGGCAAATCGAGCCTCGTAAAAGCGGCGCACGCCGACGCGCTCGGCACGAACGGCGGCCTGAAGCTCATCGAGATCCACCGCGAGGATATCGGCTCGCTGCCCAAATGCCTCGCCATCCTCAAAGCCGCGCCGTTTCGATTCATCGTCTTCAGCGACGATCTTTCCTTCGATCATGACGATACGAGCTACAAATCGCTCAAGGCCGTTCTCGACGGCGGGATCGAGGGGCGTCCGAAGAACGTGATCTTCTACGCGACATCCAACCGCCGTCACCTCATGCCGCGCGACATGATCGACAACGAGCGGGCGACGGCCATCAATCCCGGCGAAGCGACGGAAGAGAAAGTTTCGCTTTCGGATCGTTTCGGGCTCTGGCTCGGCTTTCACAACGCGAGCCAGGACGACTATCTCGCGATGGTCAGAGCCTATGTCGAGCACTTCGGCATCAAGGTCGCGGATGACGAATTGCAACGGGATGCTCTTGAATGGTCGACGACGCGCGGCGCGCGCTCAGGCCGGGTCGCGTGGCAATACGTGCAGGATCTCGCGGGGCGGACGAAGACTTCGATGGATAGGGTTTAAGGGTCTCTCGTCGATCCATAAACTCCGTCGTGCCCGCGCAGGCGAGCGTCCGTCCAATGATCGATTCTTGTTTGTTAATGGGCTTGGATGGATCCCGGCCTTCGCCGGGATGACGTTAAAACCGTTCGCGCCCGCGCGGGCTTGGCGGCCGGCTCGCGGAATGCGTGTCGTCAGGCGCCAAACAAAAAGAGAGCCGGATCGTTTTGATCCGGCCCCCAGTTTTCCCTCAGTGCCAGCGCGTTTTCCCCCGCGCTAGATGAAAGCGTCAGAGCTTCTCGAGATACGGCATCGGATCGACCGGTTTCGAGCCTTGACGCAATTCGAAGTGGACTTGCGGCTGATCAACAGAGCCGGTTTTGCCGGCCTTCGCGATGACCTGTCCCCGCTTGATCTTGTCGCCGCGCTTCACGAGCAGTTCGTCGTTGTGCGCGTAGGCAGTGACCCAGCCGTTATCGTGGCGAAGCAGCACGAGGTTGCCATAGCCTTTAAGTTCGCTGCCTGCGTAGGCGACGATGCCTGACTCTGCGGCGTGAACTTCCGTTCCGAGCGGCACCTGCAGATTGATGCCGTCGTTATGGGTTCCGTCGGAGCGGCCGCCAAAGCCCGCTACGATCTTGCCGATCGTCGGCCAACGGAGCTTGCCGGAATTGTTCGCAGAACTTGCCGCGCCTTCCGCGACTGCGGAGGGAACTGCAACGGCGACCTTTTCTTCCGGCGGCGACGGCTTCTGTTCCGTCGGTGTGGGCCGCGTGGGCTGCGTGGCATTCGCTTGTACAGGCGCAACGGCCGGCGAAGCATCGGGCGACGCATCCGTCATCTTGTTATCCGAAAGCGATGCAACGCGCTTCTCGCCGTTGATGACGGTCGGCTGCGCTGTCGTCGAGTCGCCGTAGCGCGCGGGCTCGGAAGGCGTGATCGGTGCGACCACGGCCGGTGTCGATTGAGCGGGCGGGACAGGAGCTGCCGATGCCGACGCTGGGGCAAGCGGAGGCGCGGTATGCGGCGGCGCATAACTGGGTAGCGCGGGTGTGCTCTCGGCCATGCGGGACGGCGCGCCGTTTGCGCTTTCGCCCGGCACCTTCAGCACCGTACCGGGCTTCACGCGACGTGGATCGCTGATACCATTGACCTGCTGCAGCTCGGCCAATTTGACATTGTTCGACCGCGCGACGCCGTAGAGGGAATCGCCGGGCTTAACGGTGTAAGTGCCATTGTAGTTCGCCACGACTTCGGGAGCGGCCGGCGCAAGCGGCACGGACAACGGCGTTGCGGCCTCGACGGCCTTCGCCGCAGCAACGCTGCTACGATCGGACGAGGCGCCCGCGGCCGGGAGATAAAGTTTCTGCCCAGGCTTCAAGTTCGGATTGCTCAGGCCGTTCAGCGAGGTCAATTCGGTCAGCGAGACCTGATGACGTCGCGAAAGCCCATAGAGCGTATCGCCGGGTTGCACCTCGATCATCTCACCCTTGGCGGCCGGCGTAACCGGCGGCGCAGACGGAACGGTGGCGCTGTCACGGCCGTAGCTCGGCCCGTTTGCCGTACGCGCGAAGGGCTTCGTGGGGCGATAGGATGCCGACGGTGAAGTCTGCTGTGGCGACGGAGGCGCATAATAGGAAGTTGAGCCGTGATCGCCGGTCGCCTCGGGAAGCGCCGCGACTTGTACAGACGATGCGCCCGCGCCGTAGGGGCCGCGCGGAGTTGAGCCCCCGACGGTTTGGTTATCGGCCAATGAACTTGTGCGCACGGGTTCGGACGGGATCGGCGTCGCGTCCGGACTATCGTTAAAATTGAAGGACGTGCTGTCGAAGCGCGTAACATCCGCGCTGCAGCCGCTAAGGCCAAGGCTTGCAATTATTAGAGAAACAGCCGTCGCGGACTTGAGGCTCAAGCGCCCGCATTGGCTAACGCCAAAACAACTCATCATGGTACGCACCTCTACTCGCACCATCCATTAACCTTTAACCGGTTAACGGAGAGTAAACGTCCAGCTGTGATTTTATGTAGAAGTCTCGAGTTGCATTTGCTTGCGATTGAGGTGGCTTCCCCGCCCTCACAAGAAATACGACCCGAATAGGAAAGTAAGTGACCTTCGACGGTGCTTTGCACACCGCCGGAGTTTTTTCGAATTAGATGAGAATTGCGCTCTATTCGCGGACGGATTTCGTCTTTATGGCGACTTTCGCGGATGTCGGCCGGCCGAGCAGATGCCGTTCAGCTCAGCTTGGCGTTGAGCATTTTCAACGAGCCATGGTTGGTGAGATCGACGCTCAGTGGCGTGACGGAAATTTTGTTGTCCGCAATTGCCGCAAGATCGCTTCCGGGAACGAGCGTCGATTTCCGCCGTTCGAATCCGAACCAGAAATAGGGCGTGCCCCACGGATCAATTCGGCTGTCGATATCGAGCAGCGCTTGATCTCTGACGCCCTGCGATGTGACGGCAATGCCTTTCACTTCATGTGGATCGGCGTCGGGGAAATTGATGTTGATGAGGGTTTTCGGTTCCCATTTCTCTTCGAGCAATTTCTTGATGAGCGATGGCGCGTGCGCGAGCGGCGTTTCCCACAGCGCGCGCCTTGCGCCTTCCTCAAATCCCATCATCAGCGACAGCGCGATCGAGCGGATACCGAGAAGCGCGCCTTCCATCGCTGCCGCGACGGTGCCGGAATAGGTGGTGTCCTCGGCGAGGTTCGAGCCGTGATTGACGCCCGATAAAATGAGATCCGGCGGCTGGTCCTTGAGGATGTGGCGCACGGCCATGATTACGCAGTCCGTGGGCGTACCCGCGATGGCATATGTGCGCTCATCGAGCTTTCGCAGGCGAAGCGGCGTGTGCAGCGTCATCGAATGCGACGTGCCCGATTGGTTCGTCTCCGGCGCGACCGTCCAGACATCGGGCGAAATGCCGAGCGCAATCGCCTTCAGGATTTCCAATCCCCGCGCATTGATACCGTCGTCGTTGGTAATAAGAATTCGCATTTGTTGTTCCGCCGCGTTGTCTCCCTCGCCCCGTCCTTGCGGGGAGAGGGTCGGGGTGAGGGGCCGCAACAGCGATGCGGCAAGCGGCCGCCCCTCACCCTCACCCTAACCCTCTCCCCATGCGAAGTGCAGGGCATGGGGAGAGGGAATTTTAGGCTTTCTGTATTTGCGCGAGGCCACCCATATAGGGGCGAAGTGCATCGGGAATGACAACGCTGCCGTCTTCCTGCTGATAGTTTTCTAGAACCGCGATCAGCGTGCGTCCGACCGCGAGGCCCGAGCCGTTGAGCGTGTGGACGTAGACCGGCTTGCCACCGTCCTTCGGGCGGAAGCGTGCATCCATGCGGCGGGCCTGGAAATCACCGCACACCGAGCAGGACGAGATCTCGCGATAAGTGTTCTGCCCGGGCAGCCAGACTTCTATGTCGTAGGTTTTCTGGGACGCAAAGCCCATGTCGCCCGTGCACAGAAGCATTGTGCGGAACGGCAGGCCGAGGCGTTTCAGAACCTCTTCGGCGCACGACGTCATGCGCTCGTGCTCTTCGAGCGCTTTTTCGGGCGTGACGACGGAGACGAGTTCGACCTTCGTAAATTGATGCTGGCGGATCATGCCGCGTGTATCGCGTCCGGCTGCGCCTGCTTCGGAACGGAAGCATTGCGTCCAGGCGGTCATGCGCTTGGGGAGCTGCGCCTCATCCAGGATCTGCTCGCGGACAAGGTTCGTCAGCGGGATTTCGGCCGTCGGGATGAGCCAGAAGTCATTCGTGGTCTTGAAAAGGTCCTCGGCGAACTTCGGCAGGTTGCCGGTACCGTAGGCCGCCTGATCTTTAACGAGCAGCGGCGGGTTGACTTCGGTGTAGCCGAATTCGCCCGTATGCAAATCGAGCATGAAGTTGCCGATGGCGCGTTCGAGGCGTGCAATTGCGCCTTTGGTGACGACGAAACGGGCGCCTGAAATTTTTTGCGCGGCTTCGAAATCCATCAGGCCCAGCGCTTCGCCGATTTCGAAGTGCTGTTTCGGCGTGAAGGCGAACGTCCCGGGTTTGCCGACTTTGCGGATTTCGACGTTGCCTTTTTCGTCCGTCCCGAACGGCACGTCCTCGCGCGGTGTATTGGGTATGACGGAAAGCGCGTCGCGAATTTCCGCGTCGAGCTTGCGCTCGTCCTCTTCGCCTTTGGCGATCGCCTGCTTGAGTTCGGCGACCTCGGTCATCAGCCGCGTTGCGGTTGCTTCGTCTTTCGCGGCCTTCGCCTTGCCGATTTCCTTCGATGCCGCGTTCCGCTGAGATTGCGCTTCCTGCAACTCGGTCAGGAGCGCGCGGCGCTTTTCGTCGAGGGCGATAAGGCTCGCCGACTGCGGCTCGAGCCCGCGTCTGCGCAGACCCTCATCGAAGGCGGTCGCGTTGTCTCTGATCCATTTGATGTCGAACACGGGTCGGCCTCTTCACGTGCGGGGTGCGTGGAGCCGTCCTATACGATGCTTTTCGCCCGGTCCAGGGGCGCAAAGAACGGGGATGACGCCCGGTAATGCAGACGTCATCCCCGAAAGGCCTTAGCGGCAGTCCCATAATCCGAACTGGGTGTATTCATGTGCCTCGCAGGCCGCGACCGAACCCGCGTCACCTGGAGAGGCCATCGCCAGCGTGGTGGCGGCGGAGGATAGCGCAACGGCAGCAACAATAAGCTTTAAAAATTTGGTCATCAAAAAACTCCCAAGGTTCAACAATGGAAACAACGAACTCCGCTCAAGGATGCGATGCCCGTTGTCTGGAGTATGTTTGACGACCTGGATGCGTTACTGCGGCATTGTGGAATGCGCGCGTTTCCGTCAGTGCGGAAACGAATGGCTGTTATGTCTGTGCCCTGGCTTTGGCCTGCTGTCTCTCAACGAAGCGGACGGCAAGGATAGACAATTCATAGAGCCCGATGGTCGGGATCGCCATGATGCACATACTCAGGGCATCGGGCGGCGTGAGAAGCGCAGCGGCAGCAAAGATTCCGACGATGGCGTAGCGACGGCCCTTGGCCAACGCTTCCGACGTCACGATTCCCGTGCGCGCTAGAAGCGTCAGGATGACCGGAAGCTGGAATACGATACCGAAGCCGAAGATCAGCGTCATGATCAGCGACAGGTATTCGGACACCTTCGGCAGCAGCTCGATCTCGGGCACGCCCTCACCCGACATATGCGTCAGGCCGATCGAGAAGCGGATCAGCACCGGCATCGCGATGAAATAGACCATCATCGCGCCGATGACGAAAAGCACGGGCGTCGCGAGCAAGTACGGCAGGAAAGCGCGGCGTTCGTTTTTGTAGAGACCGGGCGCGACGAACTTATAAATCTGCGTCGCGATCACCGGAAACGACAGGAAGGCCGCGCCGAACATCGCGAGCTTCACTTGCGTCATGATCTGTTCGAGAAAGTGGGTCGCGATCAACTTCACGTGGTCGCTGCCGGACGCCCACATGTAGGGCCACACGAGCACGTTGTAGATGTGGCCGGCAACCGAGAAGCATAGAAAGAACATGACGACGAAAGCGCCGAGCGCCCATATCAGCCGCTGGCGCAGCTCGATCAGGTGATCGAGCAACGGCGCCTTGCTGGCGTCGATATCATCTTGGCCTTCGCGCACGGGTTCGATACCCGGGGCTGCTGCCGTCGGCGGTAACCGCTCCTGCATCGCGTTAGGACTCCGTCCGCTCTGCGGGAGATGAATATTTCTCCGGGGATGCCGGTAGAGGCGGCGCCGGCAGCGGAGCTGCCGTCATCGGCGGAGATGGCGCCATTTCCGGCGCTGACGGCAACGGCAGTGGCGGCTGAGGCGAAATCGCTTGCGAAGGCTGCGGCGCGCTCGCGTTCGTTTCTATCTTCGTCGCGGAGCTCGCTTCGTCGATCGAGGACTTCGCCTTCATGACTTCCGAGTTGATCGAGTTCTGCATCTGCTCGACTTCCTTGCGCATCGAGTCGAGCTCGGCTTCGCGCATGGCGGCATCGAATTGGGCCTTGAACTCGTTCGCATGGCGACGCGCGACGCCGGCGTAGCGGCCGAGCGTCCGCATGAAGACCGGCAGTTCCTTCGGGCCGACGAAAACCAGCGTCACGATCCCGA
The DNA here is from genome assembly GCF_902712875.1 of Hyphomicrobium sp. ghe19. Taxonomy (NCBI): domain Bacteria; kingdom Pseudomonadati; phylum Pseudomonadota; class Alphaproteobacteria; order Hyphomicrobiales; family Hyphomicrobiaceae; genus Hyphomicrobium; species Hyphomicrobium sp. ghe19. The sequence goes on from NZ_LR743509.1 coordinate 2,565,817, forward strand.
GGATCAGAAGCTCGCTCCAGCTGATATCAAACATCCAGCAACCTTGTCGGGATCAGCCGCGAACTTATGAGCGTGAAGGGATCATCCGACCTTGGTGCGGTCAGGATTCACAGCCTCGTTCTCGATCGTACGCGGCGCAGGCTTAACCGGCTCTTCGTCGTCGGCCATGCCCTTCTTGAAACTCTTGATGCCCTTGGCGACGTCGCCCATCAACTCCGAAATCTTGCCACGGCCGAAAAGCAGCAGGGCAATCACCAGGAGCAGAAGAATGTGTTGTGCGCTAAAACCCATTGGAAGACCTCTCGGCGGCAGCACGGCGTTGGCCATTGGCTGAACCGCTTCCTCGTATCTATGTCCTTATCGCAGAACCACCAGTGCGCGGCAAGGTTTGCGAATGCGCGGCAGACCGGCAGAGGCTGCAAAATTCCTATTCGGGGTGGTGGTTTAGGCCCGCTTCACGGGATGAAGCAGAGAGCCGGGGCTCAAATTAATGATAAGTAATATTGCCCCCTCCCATCGACCGGCGAACCTGGAGGCGATTAGTCCTCGCCCTCTTTTTTCTCTGGCTCTCCGCTCTCGTCGGGCTCTTGGGCCTCGCTTCGCTCGTCGCCATCGTCCTCGAGGGGCAGCACCGACTGCTCTTCCTCCTCGTCGCCATCGTCGGTCAGCGGAAGCTCGTCGGGCATCAGAGCTGCGACGTCCGTCGGCGACGGCACGGTGAATCCCGGCGGCAGGTTGGCATCGAGAAGGCCCGCCGCCTTGAGATCGGCGAGGCCCGGCAGATCCTTGATGGTGTCGAGGCCGAAATGAATGAGGAAATCTTCCGTCGTGCCGTAGGTGAGCGGCCGGCCGGGCGCCCTGCGGCGTCCGCGCGGACGAATCCATCCGGCCTCCATCAACACGTCGAGCGTTCCGGGCGAGGTGGATACGCCCCTGATCTCTTCGATCTCTGCCCGCGTAACGGGCTGATGATAGGCGATGATGGCGAGCGTCTCGAGCGCCGCTTTCGAAAGCTTGCGCTCTTCCTTCTGCTGACGTTCGAGCAGAAACGAGAGGTCGTCAGCGGTGCGGAACTGCCAGCGTCCCGCGACGCGAACCAGCGTCACGCCGCGATCCTTGTATTCGGCCTGAAGGGCGATCAGCAGGCTATGGACATCGTCGTTGGCATCGAGGCAGCGCGCGAGAGACTTGGCGTCGAGGGGTTGGGATGAAGCGAAAAGCATGGCTTCGAGCCGGCGCAGCTTCTCGCGCTCGATACTTTTCGAGAGGTGATCGATTGCGGCGTCGGGGTCGCTTAGAGCGGCGGTTGACCGGCTCGCTGCTCCACCGGCGCGCGCCCCTTCCGCGTCCTCGCCGGGAGCCGTTTCACTTTTCTCGCGCGTGTTGTCCGACACCAATGTCAGTCTCGGCGGAACCATGGCTTTTTCGAGCCCCCTTATAGCGGTGTTTCGGCGTATCTAGCCGATCTTTTCCCACGTCGCCCCTGCTTCGCGTTTGCGCATATAGATCGGCGCGAAAGGTTCATCCTGGCGAAGCTCGATTAACCCTTCGCGCGCCATCTCGAGAGTTGCGCCGAAAGAACTTGCTAGCGCCGAACGCTCTTCCTCGTTCCTCGGCAGATATTGTTCGAGGAACAGATCAAGTTGCGCCCAGTCGCCGGCGCTTGCTCCGACCAGTCTTTCGAGACGCTGCCGCGCCTCCTTGATCGACCAGACGCGCCGAGCCTTTACGACGTGGACGACGCGAATGGTGTGCTTTCTCTGGTCGGCGTAGGCCTTGAGCAGATCGTAGACCGTCACGGTGTAAGTCGTGTCGCGCGTGACCTTGACGTGCTCCGGCTGGCCGCGCGCAAACACATCTTGGTCAAGACGCCGGCGCGTCAGCAATATCGCAGCCTTGTCGCGCATCGCTTCGAGCCGCATCAGGCGGAACGACAGGCGCTGCGCCATCTCTTCGGCGGAGGCGGTCTCGGCGTTGTCCTTTTCCTTCGGCAGCAGAAGACGCGATTTGAGGTAAGCCAGCCATGCCGCCATGACGAGGTAGTCGGCGGCGAGCTCGAGCTTCATGAGCTGCGCTTCGGCGATGAAGCCGAGGTATTGTTCGACCAGGGCAAGGATCGAAATCTTCGTCAGGTCGACTTTTTGGGTCCGGGCGAGAGCCAGCAACAGGTCGAGCGGGCCTTCGAAGCCCTCGATATCGACGACGAAGGCTTCGCCGTCAGCCGGCATGTTTTCAAGGCCTGAAGCGTCCCAGCCGGAGTCACCGCTTTCGCCTTGCGCTGCCGTCTCGTCCATCGGATCTCGATTTTTTTTCCTGTCTGGCGCCGCTCGCGATCGAAGGCGCGGCGTTGACACTACACTGATTCAGACAGCGGGAGTCTGCTGGCCCTGGAGGCCCGCCAAGAGTTGCAGCGCCTCCTCTTTATGGTAGGGTTCGATGCGGCTGATGCAAGAGCAAGCGGCCGCGAATCTTTCGGCGGCTCGGCCTTCGAGGGCCGGCACGCCTTCTGCCGCCGCCCGCATTTCGTCGAGATCGCCGTTGCAATGGAGCGCGAGGTCCGACCCTGCGGCAATTACCGCTTCGGCCCGCGCTCGCATCGGCCCGCTCAGCGCTTTCATGCTGAGATCGTCGCTCATCAGAAGGTTATCGAAGCCGATTTCGCCGCGGATGATCTCGCGCGTCACGATGGCTGACGTGCTTGCCGGATTGGCGGCATCGATTGTCGAATAAACAACGTGGGCCGTCATCGCAGCCGGCAGGCCTGCCAGCGCCTTGAAGGGGGCGAAGTCCGTCTCCGACAGCGTTTGGCGCGAGGTCGAAACGACGGGCAACGACAGGTGGCTGTCGGCCGTCGCCCGGCCGTGACCGGGAATATGCTTGACGACCGGAACGACACCGCTCGCGAGATAGCCCTCCGCAACGGCCTCCGCCAATGCCACGACCTCCGCGACAGTTGAGCCATAAGCGCGGTCGCTGATGATCTCGTGCGAACCGTCGACGGGAAGGTCGGCCACGGGCGCGCAGTTCATCGTGATGCCGAACGCCCGGAGTTCCTCACCCGTGAGCCTTGCCACCGCGAAGGCTGCACGTATCGCCCGTTCTGGATCCTGAGCATAGAGCGCCGCGTAGACGGCTGCGGGCGGAAGCGATCGCGCAATCGGGGGCCTCAGGCGCTGGACGCGGCCGCCTTCCTGATCGATCAGGACGAGAAAATCCTGCCGGCCAACGGCGTCTCGCGCTTCGTCGACCAATCGCTTCAACTGGTCACGATCGGCGACGTTGCGGGCGAATAGAATCACTCCCGCCGGCTGGACGTCGCGATAGAAGCGCCGTTCGTCGTCCGTCATGGCGATGCCGGAGAGGCCGGCAATCAGGCTTGCGGTCATCGCAACTTGGCCCTCCGGGGCCGATGTCTTGGCGTATCAAACGCCGCTCAAATGCAACCGGCCGGTGCGGGTGCACCAGCCGGGTAAATATCACGGACGTTCAGGATATCAGTAAGAGGTGACCCAGCAATCTTTGTAGCCTTGAGCCTTGAGCTGCGAACACACGTTGCTCGCCTCTTCCCGCGATCCCGGCGGCCCGACGACGAGGCGGTCATAGGGGCCCTTGGCGAGGGTTGCGGACGCGATGTCCGGCGTTTTTCCTGCGAGTGCGCTACCGTATTTCTGCTGCATGTCGGCAAAGCGCTTCAAAGCGTCGATGCGGCTTGTATCGGAGCGGGGGACGGATGCGAGCACGGCGACGAAGCCGGTCCCCCCTCCTGAAGATGGGATAACCGGGGGTGCATCCGCCGTAGCGTCCGTTTCGACCGTCGGCTCGGCCCGCGCGACCTTCTTGAGCTTTTTCGGCGGTGCAGCTGGAGCTTCAGCGCTGTCGTCGGCGCTTCCGGTCGCATCGACGGAATTGATTTTCGCGATTTTGACGGGCTTCACCACCTTCTTGACCGGCGCGGGCGTTGCGGCCTCGGCATTCATTGGTTGGGGCCGTACGGGCGGGCTATTCATCGTGGGGGCGGTCGCCGGACCGCCCATGCCCACGACCGGGTGCTGCCCGAAGTCCACCAGCGCGGTGCCTGGAACGCCAGTGTCACCCGGCTGGGGCTGCTGATCAGGTGGGGTGGAAGACTGGATCGACCCGTCGCGGCCGACGACCAAAGTCGAGACTTTGCGTGCGCCGCCATCGTCGGCGGGCGATGAGTTCGCCGAGTCGCCGGAGCTGTCAGACGGCGCGCCTTGGCCGGAATTGTTTGCCTCATCCGCTTGCGCCGACGATGTGCCGTCGCCCAGGCGGCCCATGATCTTCGTATCGGAATAGGGAAATTGCTTTCCGCCGGCGTCGGCGGGCTTCGTCTTCGAGGGCAATTCTGCGCTCTTGATGACCGGCGGATCACCCTGTGGATTGGAGGGGCCCGTGAGTTTTTTGTACCCATAGGCCATGGTGCCGCCGATCACGATGGCGCCGACGAGAGCCGCCACGATCATCAACGGCCGGCGGCCGCGGGGCGCCTCTTCTTCGTCCTCGTATTCGACGTCTTCCTCGCCGTAGACGGGCTCCAACTCGCCGCCTTCGGCTTGGCCGAAACCGAGTTGTGCATCCCCGTGGTGGGACCCATGATTCTGCTGATACGGGTCGTGCTCAAAACTGTCATGGGGACCTGCCCAGTCGGCCGCGCTCAACTCGTTGTCGTGATACTGCTGTTGTCCGAAGGTCGGCTGCGCATGCATCGGCTGTGGTGCCGGTTGCGGGGCAAACGAGGGGGCCGCGTAGCTGCCGTTATCAAAGCCGTGCGGATCTGCGTTCCGGTCTAAATTCCGTGCGGGCCACTGCGGCGCCGGTTGGCTCTGGGCACCGTAGCCCTGCGCCGGCTGCGCCTGCTGGGGGGCGAAGCTTGGCCGCGACGGCGGCACGTAGGGCTCGAATTGCGGGGCATAAGGGTCAGCCTGCTCGGCGTGGGCCGGCTGTTGATAGCCGCCGTAGCTTCCGCGGCTCGGGGCTGCAGACGGCTGCAGCTCGCTCCACTGGCCACCGCCGCCATAAGCCTGCGGCTCGGGCGCCTGGGCGCCGAAACCGGGCTCGGGAAAGGTTGGATACTTCGGCGCGGGCTGCTGGTGCTGACCATGCTGGCGCTGGTCGTGCTGACGCTGGCCTGGCCAGCCATTATCCGATTGCGGCGCGCGCGATGGCTGAGGCTGCGGATTGACCCACGGCGGCTGGGAATTTTGCGGTTGCGCGTTGGGGCGGGCAGCCGGCCTGGCGGCGTTCGGCCCGGGAAATGCGTTCTGCGAGGACATCGCGGAAACCCCCTTAAAGTGGGGCGCAAGCTGTGGTTGCGCCTAATCGTCGATTCGAGACTTTAGCGCATCGCTTCGGGCGCCTCGACGCCGAGGATTTGGAGTCCCGATCTTATCACCGTCTTTGTCGCGAAAATCAGCCCCAACCTCGCCGAAGTCGCAACCCCGTCATTTGCCTGAATAAATCGTAAATGTGGCGAATCATTGCCTCGTGTCCATTGGGTGTGGAGAGCGCTCGCGAGGTCGTAGAGATAGAATGCAACCCGATGCGGCTCGTGCGCCGCCGCTGCTCCCTCGATCAGTCGTGGGAAACTCGCGAGGCGCCGGATCAGATCGAGCTCTCCCGGATCCGTCAGGATCGAGAGGTCGGCCTTCTCGAGAGCTTCAACAGACACGTCTAATCCGGCAACCTGCTCGACTGCGTTCCGTAGAACACTCGCCGCCCTAGCATGCGCGTATTGCACGTAGAAGACGGGGTTGTCCTTCGACTGCTCCGTCACTTTGGCGAAATCGAAGTCCAGCGTTTCCTGGTTTTTCCGGTAGAGCATCATGAAGCGAACGGGGTCGCGGCCGACCTCGTCGACAACATCGCGCAGCGTCACGAAGGTGCCGGCCCGCTTCGACATCTTGTACGGCTCGCCGGCTTTGAAGAGCCGCACGAGTTGCACGACCTTCACGTCGAGGTCTGCCGTTCCATCGGACAGCGCCGTGACCGCCGCCTTCATTCTCGGGATGTAACCGACGTGATCGGCGCCGAAGACGTTGATCAGGTGGCGGAAGCCACGTTGCAACTTGTCGTAGTGGTAGGCGACGTCGCCGGCGAAGTACGTGTAGCTGCCATCGGATTTCTGCAGCGCGCGGTCTTCGTCGTCGCCGAAGGCCGTCGACTTGAAGAGCGTCTGGACGCGATCTTCCCACTCGGCATCGTCGTGGCCCTTGGGCTTTTCGAGCGTGCCCTCGTAGATCAGGCCCTTCTTCCGCAGCACTTCGATCGCGGCCTTGACCTGATCGCGGCCGTCCGTGAGGGATGCTTCCGAGAAAAAGACGTCATGGCGAATGTTGAGCGCGGCCAGATCGTCCTTGATCATCTCCATCATCCTCGAAATGGCGAAAGAGCGGACGAGCGGCAGCCAGCGCTCTTCGGGCATGTCGAGCAGCGACGTGCCGTGGTCGGCCGCCAGCGCTTCACCGACCGGCTTCAGGTATTCGCCCGGATAGAGGCCCTCGGGGATCGCGCCGATGTTCTCGCCCAGCGCCTCGCGGTAACGAAGAAACGCGGACCGCGCGAGCACGTTCACCTGGCCGCCGGCGTCATTGATGTAATATTCGCGCGCCACGTCGAAGCCCGCGAAGACGAGGAGGTTCGCCAGCGCATCGCCGAATACGGCACCGCGGCAATGCCCGACGTGCATCGGACCGGTCGGGTTTGCCGAAACGTATTCGACGTCGAGTTTCTCGCCGTGGCCGGCTGCGCCGCGGCCGAAGGCCGATCCCTCTTTCAGAATCGTGCGGACCAGCGACTGCCAGACGCCGGTCTTGAAGGTGATGTTCAAGAAGCCTGGTCCGGCGACGTCGATCTTGGCGACGTCGGGCGCAGTTTCGAGCTTGGCTTTCAAAGCTTCCGCGATGTCGCGCGGCTTCATCTTTGCAGACTTCGCGAGAACCATCGCGGCGTTGACGGCGACATCGCCGTGGCTCGGATCGCGCGGAGGCTCGGCGTCGAACGCCGGAAGGTCGATGTCCTTGGGGAGAAATCCCTCGGACTGAAGATCTGTCAGCGCAGTGCGGACCCGGGCAACGACGTCAGCGAAAACGTTCATAGGAATCCTTTTAATTCGCGCGGGCGACTCTCCTTCGTCGAGCCGGCCGCAAGCGCGGGAATGCGAAGCCTCGCGCCTAGCCCAGTTCCGGGGTGGCGTCAAACAGGCGGCGATGTTCCGCGAGCGCGTAGCGGTCGGTCTGTCCCGCCAGAAAGTCGCAAGCGACGCGCGCCCGGTGACGGTCATCAAGGCCCCGCAGCGCCTCGCGCCAGCCAGCGGGCAGCGTACCGGCATCGGAATAGTATTTCCTAAACAGGTCGCGAACCACGTTTTCGGCCTTCTCCATGACGTCGAGAACCCGCCGATGGTGATAGACGGCACCGAAGAGAAAGTTCTTCAGGTGCGCGAGGTCGAGCGTCATGGCGTCCGAAAAAGCAATTGCCGCGTTGCCCGCGGCGCGGATGTCGTCGGGGGAGCCTGGAGCTAACCCCGCAAGCCGCCGCCGGCTTTCGGTCACGACGTCACCGACCATCGCGGTGATCATGCGCCGGGTCACTTCGTAGATGGCGCGGCCACTCTCGGCGCCCTGTGCGACAGCCTTCACCTCGCCCGCGATCGGTCCGGCGAGCGGTGCTCCATGGAGCGTATCGAATGTGATCAGCCCGGCGCGAAGCCCGTCGTCGACGTCGTGCGAGAGGTAGGCAATATCGTCGGCGAGACTCGCGACTTGCGCTTCGGCGGAGGGCCATTGATCGAGCTTCAGGGAGCACCAGGCTTCGATGTGGCGCGCGACCTTGGCGACGGCGGACGCGCTCCGCACGGGGCCATTGTGTTTTGCCAGGCCTTCGAGCGTTTCCCAGGTGAGGTTCAGACCATCGAACGACAGATACTTCCGTTCGAGCGTGGTCACGACGCGAAGCGACTGCGCGTTGTGATCGAAGCCGCCGAAGGGGCGCATCTCGGTATCGAGCGCGCGCTCGCCCGCATGTCCGAACGGCGAGTGTCCGAGATCGTGGGCGAGCGCGATCGTTTCCGCGAGGTCTTCGTCGAGCCGAAGCTGCCGTGCAATCGTGCGGGCGATCTGCGCCACTTCCAGTGAATGGGTCAGGCGCGTTCGAAAGTGATCGCCCTCGTGCGGCAAGAAGACTTGCGTCTTATAGGTCAAACGGCGGAAGGCGGTCGAATGGAGCACCCGGTCGCGGTCGCGCTGGAATGGACCGCGTGCGCCGCATTCCGATTCGGCATGGTAGCGGCCGCGGGATGGAACTCCGCTCGCGGCATAGGGGGCCGGAGAGCGTTCTCCCGGCCTTAGGCTCAGCCCGTAATCCAGGGTCTCGGAGACCGGTTTAAGGCTCGCTATCATTGTTCGATGCGCTTAGCATTTGACTTCGTCAGCCGCTTTCCTATCTCTTGCGTACGGCCGCCGCTAGTGGTGGTGGTTGGATAACTGTCTGCAACCGATGACACAAATGACCATTACCGTCACAGAGCGCGCCGCGACCCGAATTTCCGAGATAACCGCGACCGAGGCGGAAGCGCCGATTTTGCGCGTTTCGGTCGAGGGCGGCGGTTGCTCCGGTTTTCAATATAAGTTCGATCTGGTCGGCGCCCGAACCGATGACGACCTCGTCATCGAACGAAACGGCGCAATCGTCGTCATTGACCCGGTTTCGGCGCAATACATGGAGGGCGCCCAGATCGATTTCGTCGACGATCTCATCGGCGCCGCTTTCAAGATCACCAACCCGGTCGCCACCGCCTCATGCGGTTGCGGGACCAGTTTTTCGATCTGAATCATCCCGATTTGATTTGTCGCTGATTGAGTGGCACATCTGGTTTTCGGTTCATCGCATCTCGTGCACGCGAACCGGTGCTCCCTTCGCTTGAAATCGCCCCCTCGCCATGATCATCGCAACTTGGAACATAAACGGCGTCAAGGCGCGGCTTGAATCGGCGCTCGCATACCTGCGCCAGCATTCCCCCGACGTCGTGTGTCTTCAGGAAATCAAGTCGGTCGACGAAGGCTTCCCGACTTCGGCTTTTCAGGATCTCGGCTACAACGTCGAGACCAATGGGCAGAAGGGCTTCAACGGCGTCGCCATTCTCTCGAAGTCGCCGCTCGAAGATGTGACGCGCGGTTTGCCCGGCGATGAACTCGACCAACATGCGCGCTGGATCGAAGCGTCGGTCGCGCTCGGCGACAGCATGGTTCGCGTCGTTTCCCTTTATCTGCCGAACGGCAATCCGATCGGCACCGAGAAGTTCGCCTACAAGCTCGCATGGATGAAGCGGATGCAGGCCCGGGCAGCCGCTCTGCTCGAAGACGAGATGCCACTTGTGCTCGCGGGTGACTTCAATGTCATTCCGGAAAATGAAGATGCGAAGCGTCCTCAGGCTTGGGTCAACGACGCGCTGTTTCAGCCTGAGAGCCGCGCCGCTTGGCGCACGCTCGTCAATCTCGGTTTTACGGATGCGACGCGCGCCTGCCATCCTGGGCCCGGCGTTTACACGTTCTGGGATTATCAGGCCGGGGCGTTTCAGAAGGACGACGGCATCCGGATCGACCACATGCTGCTGTCGAGCCAAGCCGCCGATCTCTTGCGCTCGTCAGGCATAGATCGCGATACGCGGGCGCAGGAAAAGCCGTCGGATCACGTGCCGGTCTGGATCAAGCTGAATTCTTGAGGCGTTTCGCGGCCGGCAAACATTCTCGATGCGTTTGGCGACTCTCCTTCGTCGAGCCGGCCGCCAAACGAAAATCGAAAACTCTTAGCGAGCCGTGGACTCGCCGGCTCCAAAGCCGAGCATTGGGGCTGACGACGACAAAGCGGGCGCTGACGGCGACGCGGCTGAGGGCTGCAACGAGGTCGCCGCCGGAATGACCGCGTTTCGCTGAGGCGAAGCCGACGGTGCCGACGTGATGACTTGCGTCCCGGCGGCAGGCGTGACGACGCCCATTGGACGTACCAGTTCGCCGTTCGAGCACGTTCTCACAGGTTCGGCCGCTAAATTATCGAGACCGTCCTTGCTGTCGCGCGCCGCGGGGCTGCGGCCATAGAGGTTATGCCATTCGGCGACGCGTCCCGTCGCTTGCAGGCGGACGCCCTCGCCCGCGTTGCAGAAGATGTTCTGATAGATGTCCTCGATCCACACGCGCTCGCTCAGCGGCGCGTTGGCGACGGCAACGTCGATGAGGTTCAGCGCGGCGGTCGGGTTCTTCTCGACGAACTTTCCGCGCCACATCAAATCGGCGAGGAACGCCTGAGCGCCGGGATGACCGGCCTGCGACAGGCGCGACAGCCAATGGCGGCCGTTCGCAATTTTGCTCGACGGGTCTTCGAAGCCGGCGACCGAAATGTCCGGCCCCTCGCCTCTCAGAAACACCTTGGCGAGTTCAAACTGCGCGTCCTCGTCGTTGAAGGTCAGCGCGGCTCGTTGCAAAGCACGATTCGCTGCTTCGACGTCCGGCTTCACGCCTGCATTGGTAACACCATTTCTCAGATATGTCGAAACGGCTGTCAGGGATTTCGCGGCGATCGGCGCAAGATTGTCGTCGTCCGGATCGACATCTTGCAGATCGTCCGCAAGCGACTTGTACAAGCGGAAAGCTTTACCGTGGTCGGTGTAGGCACCTTCGTTATCGCCATAGATGCGCGCCATGTAATAGCGCGCGATCTGCGGTTTCGAAGCCTCGAGCGCTTCGAATGCGGGCAACGCCAGTTCGTAGTAACCGCCGTTGAACGCCGATATTCCTTGCTTCATCGCATCGTCCGGCGAGCGGAAGACAATGTCTCCCGCCATCGCCGAACCCAGCATCAGAAGGGTCGCAACGCTTCCCGCAAGTGCAAGCCTAAATGTCCGCATAGCAGAGAACTTCCGCCTTTCCTCCCGCATGGGTGACAGCGCCATAGCGCGCCGGTCCCACTTGGTCCGCAAATTTCCTCAGTGCCCCCGACTGATACATGTTCGGCGGCGCCTTCCAGGTCTTGCGACGCCGTTCCAGCTCTTCCTCACTGACCTCGAGGTCGAGCGTCCCCTTTTCAGCGTCGATCGTGATGATGTCGCCATCCTGAACCAGCGCAATCGGACCACCAACGGCTGCTTCCGGTCCGACATGACCGATGCAGAGCCCGCGTGTGCCGCCCGAAAAGCGTCCGTCCGTTATGAGTGCTACGTTATCGCCAGCGCCTTGGCCGTAAAGTGCGGCCGTCGTCGACAGCATTTCGCGCATGCCCGGACCGCCCTTCGGTCCCTCGTAACGGATGATGATCACATCGCCAGCCTTGTACTTTCGATCTTCAACCGCCTGGAATGCATCTTCCTCACAGTTGAAGCACAATGCCGTGCCGCGGAATTTCTGCGTCTTCAGACCCGCGACTTTCACAATCGCGCCGTCGGGAGCGAGCGTGCCCTTAAGGCCCACGACGCCGCCCGTCGGCGTGATCGGATTGGAAACCGGAAATACGACTTTCTGATCGTGATTGAATTTCACGCTCTCGAGATTTTGCGCGAGTGTCTTACCGGTCACGGTGATGCAATCGCCGTGCAAAATTCCGCCCTCGAGCAGAGCCTTCAGGATCTGCTGAACGCCGCCGATGTCGTAGACGTCCTTGGCGACGTATTTTCCGCCCGGCTTCAAGTCGGCGATATAAGGCGTCCGCTTGAAGATCTCGGCGACGTCGAACAGATCGAAATCGATGCCGACCTCGTGAGCCATGGCGGGCAAATGCAGCGCGCCGTTGGTCGAGCCGCCGGTTGCCGCAACGATGATGGCCGCGTTCTCGAAGGCCTTGCGCGTGCAGATTTCGCGCGGACGAAGGCCATCGGCGATGAGACGCATGACGGCCTTGCCGCTTTCGTGCGCGTAGGCATCGCGGCTTTCGAACGGAGCAGGCGCACCGGCCGAACCCGGAAGCGCCAAGCCGATGGCTTCCGAAACGCAGGCCATCGTGTTCGCCGTGAACTGGCCACCGCAAGAACCGGCCGATGGGCAGGCGACGCATTCAAGCTCGTGGAGTTCCTCCGCCGACATTTTGCCGGCGTTATGCATGCCGACGCCCTCGAAGACGTCGACGACGGTGACGTCGCGGTCCTTGAAGCGGCCGGGCAGAATCGATCCGCCGTACATGAAGACGCTCGGCACGTTGAGCCGCAGCATCGACATCATCATGCCGGGCAAGCTCTTATCGCAGCCGGCGATGCCGACGAGAGCATCATAGGAATGGCCGCGCATCGTGAGCTCGATCGAATCGGCGATGACTTCGCGCGAGACGAGGCTCGACTTCATACCCTGGTGGCCCATGGCGATGCCGTCGGTGACGGTGATGGTGCAGAATTCGCGCGGCGTGCCGCCTGCTTCCTTGACGCCGGTCTTCACAGCTTGCGCCTGGCGCATCAGCGAAATGTTGCACGGCGCGGCTTCGTTCCAGCACGATGCGACGCCGACGAACGGGCGGTTGATCTCCTCCTCGGTCAGGCCCATCGCATAATAATACGAACGGTGCGGCGCCCTCGAGGGGCCCTGCGTCACGTGACGGCTCGGAAGCTTCGATTTATCGAACGTCTTGGCGTCCATTTATTCCTCTTTGGGCATCCTTGCCCTTGTCAAACCACCCGGATTCGGATGGCGCAGGGATGCCAGTCGCGTGGGCTCGGCGAAAGTGCTCTGCCTGATAAAAAATGACGCTGCATAAGCCAACGCCGGACGTCAGCAGGTGCGCGGTCATTGTGGCTCGAAAGTGGCGCGGTGGCTCCAGAAAGTTGCTTAACCGCCACATCAGCTATGCAACCCACCGATCATCGTTAACGGGTGCGCTGACTGTGTCGAAAATCGTGGCCCCGCGCGTTGCATCGACGACGGCCGCTGGCTGTGCCATTTGGGCTGAGATTTCGACGCGACAAGGGCCCGAGTTTGTCGTCCGGGAGACATTTCTTTACGGGCAGCCATGCTTAAATGTGGGCGGTCGCGCTCCAACCCAAGCGGAATTCTTCGATGACTTCAGCCCCGGCGGCCAATCCGGCCTTCCCGAGTTATTGCCGCTTTATCGCTCGCCGCGGCGCTACCCCTGTCGACGGCACCGTGTCCCTCGGGGCGTCCGGCATCGAGATCGACCTCCCCGGCGGTTCTCGGCATACCTGGCCGTACGCCAAACTCCGCTCCGAGGAGCCTATCCGGCGAAACGCCATCGACGTTCTGCTGACGTCCGGCGATGAGCCGGGCGCATCGCTCTTCGTCCAGGGAGGGGGCTTTGCCGCGGCGCTCAGGGAGCGCGCGCCGCGTCTGTCGGTCCGCGCAGCTTGGCTTCGCGAGAAGCGCATGTGGTTTTTTATTCTCGCGTTCATGGCGGGGCTGATCGCTGCGGTCTACCTGCTCGGCTTCAGTCCGTCGAAATCGATCGCGCAACACCTTCCCAACAGCTGGCGCGAGCGGCTCGGCGATGCCACCCGTTCATCGATGACCAAGGGCCATAAGGAGTGCGTCGACCCTGCCGGTCTCGCGGCTCTCACGCGGTTGACCGAGCGGCTTTCGCAAGGCGCGTCGGGAAACGTCCCGTTCCATATCCACGTTTACGACTGGCCTTTGATGAATGCCTTTGCCGTGCCGGGCGGCCAGATCGTCCTGACCAGCGGCTTGCTCGACAAATCGGAAAGCCCGGATGAGGCTGCTGGCGTCCTCGCCCATGAAATGGGTCACGGGATCGAACTCCATCCGGAATCTGCGATCATTCGCGGCGTCGGTCTTGGCGCGACGCTCGAAGTCATGCTTGGGAACACGACCGGCGGAGGGCTCGCCAACGTCGGGCTCATGCTGGCGCAGCTGGGCTATTCCCGCGACGCCGAACGGGAGGCCGACAAGCATGCGCTCGAATTACTCAAGGCGGCCGATATTTCGCCGAAGGGGCTCGGTAACTTCTTCACGCGCGTCACGAAGATGGAAGCCGAAGACGGCGACGAAGGTCCGGGCGCCTTCAGCTGGTTTCGCACGCACCCTCCGGCCGCCGAACGCGCGCGTGTCGTCAGCGAGCAGAAGGACTATCCTTCCAGCCCGGCGCTCAGCGCGGAAGCCTGGCAAAGTCTGAAATCGGTGTGCAAGAAAACGCGCGACCCGGAATAGTCGCAATCGCGCTGCGGAGCGCGGCATGCTTAGCCCGAAGTTCGTCAGATTTTGTCCGTAAGAGGACGATGACGGCGCGAACCAATCGCGTGCTGCAACGGAACTCTGCATGAAGCCGGTTTCAATCGTATTCGGATTTTTTCTCGTTGCCGCAGCGATTTACATCGGCTCGCCCTTCGCGACGGCCTGGGGCATTCGCGAAGCGGTTCGCAACGGCGATTCGGACTACCTCGCCACCGCCATCGAGTGGCCCACGGTTCGCGAAACGCTGAAGCCCTCGATTGCGCGGATCGCGCTCAATCTTCCCGATGCCAATGTCGATCCGGCAGCGAGCAACGGGCTCTGGACGCGCTTCAAAGCCTATTGGGGCCAAAGCGCCGTCGACGGCATCATCGAAACGTACGTGACGCCCGAGGGACTGCCGCAGCTTTTCACGCTGCGCAATAAGTACCGCGATCTGGTCGCCAGCGATGCCGACGAAGCGAAGACGACGCCCATTCTCGATCGGATCCAGCGCGCATGGGCTCGCGTGAAGCGCGCGGAGTTCACGAGCCCGACGAGCTTCGAAATCGACATGGAAGACAAGTACGACCCGACGCGGATTTATCTCGGCAAGCTCGAGCTACGATCCGTCGGATGGAAGCTCACGGAGCTCCGCGTCAAGTTTCTGACGACCGCGAAGAACGCGGTGCAGCGCTTTACGAGCACGGAATAGGGTGGCTCTAGAACACCCCGTTCTCGCGTCGTCATCCTCTGTTTGCCCTCTCCACACCGGCTGCGGCGATAATCGGTTTCCGGAAAGCTTGTGCACACGCGACTCCCGCAAGGGTCAGAGCTGCGCCGATGACGTGGAAGAACTTCACCGGCTCTCCTAACATCACGATCGCCGCCGCTGCGGTTAGAACCGGCAGCAGGTTCATGAACACGGCGCAACGATTCGGTCCGAGTTGTTGCACGCCGCGGATCCAAAGGAATGGCAGCACGACCGACGCGAGGCCGCCCGCATAGGCGATCAGCGGTAGAGTTTCGGCATTCAACTGACGAAGAGGCGCGGGCGTCGCAAGCAGTGCAGGAAACATCGCTGCCAGCGCGCATAGCGCCTGCATATAAGTCGATTGCCAACCTGTAATCGGCAAATTCCAGCGCTTCAGCAGTACGCCGTAGAGTGCGTAGACGAATGCCGCCATGAGCATCAGCGCGTCACCGGGGTGGATGCCATTTCTCGGCAAAGCGGAGATGTCGCCTCCGCTCACGAGATAAAGAAGCCCTCCGAAAGAAATAGCGCCGCCGAAAACCACGCCATACGTCGGCGGTTCGCCAAGCAGCGCTGCACTTAGCGCTACTGTCAACAACGGGGTCAGTGCCGTGAACACAGCCATGTTCGTCGCTGTCGTCGTCTCGGCCGCGAGATACGAAAGACTTTGAAACAAGCACATCGCAAGGAATCCGAGGATTGCGAACTCGCCGAGATGTGGCCAGATCGCGGCTCGGTTCCGCCACGCCGGCCGGGCGACGAATGCGCTCATAAGCATGACCGCAAACAACAGCCGATAAAACGTGATCGCCTGCGGTCCTATCGTGTGCGCCGACAAGCGCGAAACGATGACGTTGCCGGCCCACAGAACGATGGCGAGGAACGGATAGAGGAAGGCGAGTCTTTGGTTGAGCATGATGTCCGAGGTCCTACGAATGCGCCTCTCGTCGTAGGGGTTTCGGAACCGTCAGTCTCACGCTAGAGTGACCAATCTTGTCGAGATCGGGACATGCTCGAAGATTTGCTTTCACGCCACTTGGATTTTCACGCAACCGCCCGCCCTGTGGCCGCGATGGAGGTCGACTACCCGAGCGGTTCTTCGACTGGACTGCACAGCCATCCGCGCGCCCAGCTTCTCTTCGCCGTTTCGGGCGTCATGATCGTTCGCTCGCCTGCGGGCTCCTGGGTTGTTCCGTCTAACCGTGCGGTCTGGCTTGCGGCGGGGCTCGAGCACGAAGTGGAGATGCGCGGAGAGGTGAAGATCCGCACCGTTTTTGTGGATCAGGACGCCTCCCCTCACCTGCCCCGGGGCAACTGCGTGATTGCGGTAAGTCCGCTGTTGCGCGAACTGATCGTCGCTGCGGTCAAGGTTCCTGTCGATTACGAAAGCGGCTCGCGCGACGAGTGCCTCATGCAGCTTCTCCTCTATGAGCTGCGCGAGCTGGACGTGTTGCCGTTGCATCTTCCGATGCCCGACGACACGCGGTTGCGCACGATTTGCGAAGCTCTACTGCTGTCCCCTAACGACACCAGCACGGCAGGGGATTGGGCTGATCGCTTCGGCGTGACGTCTAAAACCGTTCATCGACTGTTTTTGAAGGAAACGGGTCTCACGTTCGGACAGTGGCGTCAGCAGGCGCGTTTGCTCTCAGCGCTCGAACGTCTCGCGCGTGGCGATAAAATCATCGATGTTGCGGTGGACAACGGCTACGCGAGCCAGAGCGCGTTCACCGCGATGTTCAGAAAGCACTTCGGCACGACGCCGAGCGCTTTCTATAAGTAACCCGCAAAATCGGAAGTGCTGCTTAGACGCTTTCCATACGCCGGAGGGCTGCCGAGAAGCGGATGATCTCGGCCTCGAGTTCGGCCTTGCGCTCCTTGGCTTCCTCGATCGCTTCCTCTTTGGCGCGCTCGATGAATTGCGGATTGGAGAGTTTGGCGTCCATCTTCTTCAAGTCGCCTTCGGCGCCTTCGATGGCCTTGGCGAGGCGACGCTTCTCGGCGGCCATGTCGATGATGCCAGCGAGCGGCAACGCCGCCGTCGTCTCTCCGGCGACGACCAGTGCCGCGCCTTTGGGTGCCGAATCTTCGAAGTCGATCTCGTCGATGCGGGCGACGCGCTTCAGCGTCTCCTCGTTGCGGCGGACGCGCTCGCGGATCACATCATCAGCGCCGACGATGACGAGCGGAATCTTGGCGCCGGCCGGCACGCTCATTTCCGTCCGCACCGAGCGGATCTCGGAGATGAGGTTCACCAGCCAGTTCACTTCTTCGACCGCGTCGATCTCGACGAGGCCATTGAGCTGCGGCCACTGGCTGAGGACGAGAAGGCTGTCGCGCTTCACGCCGTATTCGACCATGTGGTCCCAAAGCTCTTCGGTGATGAAGGGCATGAACGGGTGCAGCATCTTCAGAATCTGATCGAGCGTCCAAGCAGTGACGGCGCGCGTTTCAGCCTTCGCGGCTTCATCTTCTCCAGCGAGAAGCGGCTTGATCAATTCAAGGTACCAATCGCAGAACTGACCCCAGACGAAGTCGTAGATGGCAGCAGCCGCTTCGTTGAACTTGTAGGCTTCGAGCGCAGCGGTGACCGC
Organism: Hyphomicrobium sp. ghe19; assembly: GCF_902712875.1. Taxonomy (NCBI): domain Bacteria; kingdom Pseudomonadati; phylum Pseudomonadota; class Alphaproteobacteria; order Hyphomicrobiales; family Hyphomicrobiaceae; genus Hyphomicrobium; species Hyphomicrobium sp. ghe19. Next base: position 2,583,333 of record NZ_LR743509.1, read on the forward strand.
CTTTGCCGTCAGCTCCGTTTCGCCGATGATCCATTTGTTGAATGTCTGCGACGCCGACTTCGGATTGAAGTCGCGCTGGCGCACGCATTCGTTCATCTCCGAAAAGCGAGCCGCGTTCCAGAGCTTTGTTGCGAAGTTGCGATAGCCTTCGACGCGCGATTTCGCGAGCTTGATGTCGCGGCCCTGCGCCGCCATCGCGGCAAGCGTGAAGCGCAGTGCGTCGGCGCCGAACTCGTCGATCAGGACGAGCGGGTCCATGACGTTGCCCTTCGACTTCGACATCTTCTGCCCCTTCTCGTCGCGGACGAGGGCGTGGATGTAGACGTCCTTAAAGGGGACTTCCTTCATGAAGTGGATGCCCATCATCATCATGCGGGCGACCCAGAAGAAGATGATGTCGAAGCCCGTGACGAGAACGCTCGTCGGATAATAACGCTCGAGTTCCGGCGTATCTTCGGGCCAGCCGAGCGTCGAGAACGGCCAGAGCGCGGAGGAGAACCACGTGTCGAGAACGTCCTCGTCGCGCGTCAACGGAACATCCTTGCCGTAGTGCTTATCGGCCAGAGCCTTTGCTTCTGCCTCCTCGGCGGCAACAAAGTATTCGCCGTCCGGGCCATACCACGCCGGGATTTGATGCCCCCACCAGAGCTGGCGCGAAATGCACCAGGGCTGGATGTTGCGCATCCATTCGAAGTAGGTCTTCTCCCAGTTCTTCGGGACGAAGTCGGTCTTGCCGCTTTCGACAGCGGCGATCGCGGGCTTGGCCAGCTCTTCGGCGTTGACGTACCACTGGTCCGTCAGCCACGGCTCGATGACAACGCCGGAACGATCGCCGTGCGGTACCGTATGGCTTGTCGGCTCGATCTTTTCGAGAAGACCCAGCGCGTCGATATCGGAAACGACCTTCTTCCTCGCGTCGAAGCGATCGAGGCCGCGGTAGGCTTCGGGCGCTTCGTCGTTGATCTTGCCGTAGGCGTCGAGAATGTTGATCTGCGCAAGATCGTGGCGCTTGCCGACTTCGAAGTCGTTGAAGTCGTGCGCGGGGGTGATCTTCACCGCGCCGGTTCCCTTCTCGGGATCGGAATATTCGTCGCCAACGATCGGGATCTCGCGGCCGACGAGCGGCAGCTTCACCTTGGCGCCCGCTTTGATCAGCGCCGCGTAGCGTTCGTCATCTGGATGCACGGCGACGCCGGTGTCACCCAGCATGGTCTCAGGCCGCGTCGTCGCGACGACGATGTAGTCCTTGTCGTAGCCCGGCACCTTTGCCGCCAACGGATAGCGGAAGTGGTACATGTGGCCGCTCGGATCTTTCGCGAGGACCTTTGCGAGTGCGGCCGCGTCAAACGGTTCGCCGCTCTCTTTCGACCACGTGAATTTTCCGCGCGCCTCAACCTGCACGACCTCGAGATCCGAGATCGCGGTCTGGAACTTCGGGTCCCAGTTGACGAGGCGCTTGTCCTTGTAGATGAGCCCTTCGTTGTAGAGCTGCACGAAGACTTTCACGACGGCCTTCGACAGGCCTTCATCCATCGTGAAGCGTTCGCGGCTCCAGTCGCAGGACGCGCCCAGACGCTTCAACTGCGTGACGATGGTGCCGCCCGATTCTTCCTTCCACGTCCAAACGCGCTTCAAGAATTCCTCGCGGCCGAGTTCGCGGCGCGACGGTTGCTTCTCCGCTGCGAGCTGGCGTTCGACGACCATCTGCGTCGCGATGCCGGCATGGTCGGTGCCGGGCTGCCAGAGCACGTCACGGCCGCGCATACGCTCGAAGCGGACAAGAATGTCCTGCAGCGTATTGTTCAGAGCATGCCCCATGTGGAGCGAGCCCGTGACGTTGGGCGGTGGGATGACGATCGAATAGGCGGCATTCTTGCCGCCGGACGCGCTCCGTCCGGCCTGGAAGGCGTTGGCCTTCTCCCATTCGGAATTGATACGCGGCTCGATTTCGGCCGGTCGAAAAGTCTTTTCAAGCATCTGAGGGAGCGTCGCTTATCAGCTATCTGGCCGGGGTTTTGGACCCCGGTCGTACGGCCGACCTTCGCCGGCTGTCAACCTTCGCTCCCTAATGTCCGGATATTCTCCGGTTGCAGGCACCCTTCGCGTCAACGACGCGAAGGTCCGTTGAGCGGTCCGTTGAGCCCGGAGCCAGCCTCGTTCATGAGGGCCTTCTCGACGATTTTGGGCATATTCTCGGTTAGCCACTGTCTCAGGATCGGCCGCAAAAGCTGGGCGGCCACGTCCTCAGCGCCATCGGCCGGTTCCGCGGAGGCGTAAAGCTCGGGGAGGCGCGGCGGTTGCGGGCGCTGCGGTTGCGCGCGCTGTGGCAGTTCGGCTTTGGGTGCGGGGGCCGGTGCCGGCTCGGGCTGCGGCTCTTGGACCGGCCGCGACATCGCGCTCATGCGATTGAGGCGGGTGTCGAAGAAGGTCGGCATGTTCCGCTTCTGGCTGTCGTTTTCGGCGGCAATCTTCTCGGCTGCGGCCGCAGAGTCTTCCGAGACCTCAACCAGGGTGACCGGCGGCGGTTCGATCATACGGCCGTGCGCCGGCTCGAACGGTATTACCGTGCGGGAGCGGTCGCGCTCCTGATGTCCACTTGACGCCAATGCTTCACTCAGCCTCCCAAGTAAATTGGGCCGCTCAGAGGTCTGTTGCACCGCCGTCTTGAATATGGCCGGCAGTTCGAACTCCGCGGCTTCATCTGCAATCGTGCTACGGCCGCGCAGAGTTGTGATGCGGACCTCGCGCTTTTCACTTTCAAACATCGGAGATCGATCGGCGATGCTGGTTCGGATCGATGCCAGAATGTCTTCGACGTCGTGCTTCGCACCATTCATCATTGTCATGACGCTTCCTCTTCTGCGTACGAACTTCAAATTCGCAGAACCGCGTCGGCAGCCCCGTGTTGCCCCTCCGGTTCGTCGTTTCTGGACAGATGAGGAAGTGTCTCAACGCGCCCCCATCACCCCAGTGACGTCGCGGGCGTCCCGATCATTCACGCTATGATCGATGCGTCCCCCCGCAGACACCAAACTAGGAGCAGGTCGAGGCAGCCGTGTGGCGAAAGCCACGCGCAAGAAAAAAATTTGTTGTAGCGGCTTAGCGTGTGGATGCGCAGCCGTGATCGATCTCCAAGACAAACGTCATGGAGCTGCGTTTTCCGGCGCTGATCAAGACCCTAGTCGCGGGGGTTCTTCTGACCTGGCAACAGCCGCTCGGACATTTCGCGGCGGAGCGCACGCTCGAGAATCTTCGGCATGTTCTCGGCGAGCCAAGTTTTGAGCAGCGGCCGCAGCAGATCGGCGACCGCGTCTTCCATCGGCCGATCGCCGCTGATCAATTCGTTCGACGGCGATGTGGCCTCGAGAGCGGATTCGGTGCTCTCGCTGCGAAGCGCGGGCGCAGCCGAGGGCTCCTGACGGGTGCGATCGGGCTCAACTGAGCGAACAGGTTGCTGAGGCTCGGGCGCGAGTTCCGCTGTCGGGATCGTTCTTTCCGGCACGCTCAATCCGAACGACGGCCGGAACGCTTCCGACAGAGGCTCGAGCTTGCGCGATGGCCCAAGCGTCGCGGAAACGCTTGGGACGACGAAGGTTTGACGCGGCTTCGGTGCGGACACCGGTGCTTCCGAGTTTCCGAAACCGGCGCTCTTCGGGACCTCGAAGGCATGGCTTGCATAAGAGCCGTTGGCTGCGCCATTCACTGGCATTTCATTGACGGCCGGCCGAGCGCTCGCGAACGGCGCCTCGAATGGTGTCATCGCCGGCTGGGGCGCCGGTGCGGCTTCGATTGGCCGGGCTGCTTCAACCTTCGGTTCGAATTTAGATTCGAATTTCGGTTCAGCCTTGGCTTCGAATTTCGGTTCGATCTTGGGTTCGAGCTTCGGCTCGATCTTGGGCTCAAACTTCGGCTCGAACTTCGGCTCGAACTTCGGCTCGAACTTCGGCTCGAACTTCGGCTCAATCTTCAGATCAGCCCTGACTTCGGGTTGCGGCTCAACCTTTGCCGCACTCTTCGCGAACGGCGACGGTCCAAGATCGAAGGCAAACGGATCGGCGCTGTCGGCCGGCTCGCCGGACGGAAACTCATCAGATGGCGCTTTGCCCGAGGATGCTGCGGGCTCTGCGGGCACTTCCGCTTTGCCAACCGTATCGTGAGGCGACGCGCTGCGGCCCTGACGTAGAGCATTCAGATCATCATTGAGCAGCTCAGCAAGCTGCGCCTCGATCCGTGCGGTATCGCTTTCGACAACTGGATGAACGTCGACGGGCGTCGCTTCAATGACCACGGCCGGTTCGACAGGTTTAGGTTCTGCCGCGATCGTTTCGATCGAGATCGACTCGATCGTGATCGATTCAACCGACACCGATTTTAGCGACGCTTCCGGCGACACGTTTCCGTTGCGCTCTTTCGGTGCGGGCTCCGCGGCCGGGAAATCATTTTTCTCGATCGGCGTGAACGATGGCGTCCGCTGCTCGGCTTTGCCCGCTGCAGTTCCTGCTTCCCTGCTATCTTCCGAGGGGCGCGACCTCAACGTCGACGGCTTTTCCGCATCGAGGGACGGGGCCGGATTTGAGAAACCGTGCGCCTGCTTGATCTCAGGCTCGGGATCAGCCGGCTGCGAGGATTTCAGAAAAGCCTCTCGCGACATGAAACCACGCTGAGGCGTGGGTGCGGACGGCGACGGCGCGGGCGACGTCTTCATGGCTGGGGAAAATGGAGCGCCCGGTCTCGGCGAAGTCGAAGGTGATCTCAGGCCGGACGAATCCTCCGCGATGATCTTGCGGATCGAGGCGAGGATTTCCTCCATGCTCGGCTCGGCTGTGGATTCCAGTCTCGACATACCCTACCTTTTTCGCAAACAAGCCGCTTTCACCGAAAGCGTAGCGAACTCACCGCACCCAACCGCCCTTGCCTTCCGTAGGACTCATTGAGGACCCTCGGAGATCCAGCATGGTGGCAGGTTGCGGGAAAACCGCAACGATCCCACGAGCAGTTATCCCCGGAGAGAGGCACTCTCAAGGCGACGGGGCACAACGAAATTTAATTCTTTCGGGCAAAAAATCCAGCCCTGGCAAAGCATAAGTTGCGGCCGCTCACTTGATCGGCGCGACTTCCATGTGCTCCTGGCGCCCATCGTCGTGGGTGATGTCCAAGCCGAACCACTTGTTCCGGACTTCGAGGTAATGCACTTCCGGATTATAAACTGCGGTGGCGGCGCCGACCTCGGAAACGCTGAGGCGCCCGATGGCCGAGACCAGCGTGTATGACGCCACCAGAATGTTCCGCTTCGTTGTTTCCAGGTTCACCTGGGACTGAAGCAATTCCTGCTGGGCGTTCAAAACGTCGAGAACGGTCCGCTGGCCGACCCGCTCTTCTTCGCGAACGCCATTGAGGGCCGTGGTGTTGGCGACGATCGACGCCTTGTCGGATTCCGACTGGGCCTTGAAGCCTTGCAGCTGCGCCCAGGCCTGAACGACCTGGGATTGGGAGGCCGCGCGCGCCACCTCGATCTGCTGAAGCGCTGCGATTTGATTGTGTTTGGCCTGCCGCACGCGGGCATAGACTTCGCCGCCTGCTGGATAGATCGGAACGGTTACACGCCCGACGATCGACGCCGATGTGGCCTCGTCGATGCCGTCCGACGGATCGAACTGATCGGTGTAATTTGCCTCAAGTTGTGCCTGAGGAAGCAATGCGCCCCGGATCTGATCGACCGTAAACCGCTGAGCCTGCTCGAGATAGAGAGCCTGCACGACCTGGGGATTCTCTTTCACGCCGATCGCAATTGCATCTTCAAGCGTCCGCGGGACGAGCTTCGTATTCGGATTTGCTTCGATCAGCCCCGTGGGCGGATGGCCGACGACCTGCTCGAAGATGGCGCGGCTCGACTTGAGATTGGCTTTGGCCTGATCAAGGTCCGATTGGCCGAGGGCGCGCCGGGCTTCCGACTGCGCAACGTCAGTTCTCGTCACTTCGCCGACGCTGAAGCGGTCCCGCTGGGCTTTCAATTCAGCATCGAGAAACTTCAAGTTGTTCTCGTTCAACTTAACGATGGCCTGGTCACGGGTCACATCGCCGAACGCCGTTACGGCGTCGAGCAAAACCTGCTGTTCCGTCTGCCTCAGCGTCTCGCGCCCGGCGCGGTCGTTGGCTTCGGCGGCGTTGACCGCGTTCGTGACTTGAAAGCCAGTGAAGAGAGGCTGCACGAGATCGAGTGCATAGCCGCGCGGGGACGTAATCGCGCGATTAGATTGTCCAACGAGCGGTGAGATGGTCGTGCTTTTCTCGCGGCCGACATTGGCGGAAGCGTTGATATCCGGCCGGTAGCCGGCATTGGCTCTCGAGATATCCTCGTCCCGCGCCCTTTGCGTCGCGCGGGCGGAATCGAGCGTCGGACTGTATTGGTAAGTTGCCGTCAGGGCGTCGAGCAGCGTTTCTGCGCGCGCTGTTGCAGTCATCGCGACGCCAACGGCCAAGGCCAGGAAGGCTTTGGCCGTGTAACGGCCGACCGAGATCGCGCCGTTGCGTGACGATACTTTGACGTTGGAATTAGCCAATTGAATTCACCTGCGCACCACTCAGTCGCGACTGAAAGAGTGGTCCCCCAATTATTCCCGTCTAGCCGATTCGATCTGGATCGACTAAGCGGTTTCACTTCCCCGTAGACCGGCTGTTAACTTATGGCGGTATTCGCGCCACGCCAGAGCCCTTCGCTAAATTCTTCGAAAGAGTTGCTTTTTTCGCGCTTCCCCCGAAGCTCCCCCGTAAACGTCTTAACTTGCAAATCCCGTCTGCGACGGTCGTGTGCAGCTACGTGTGTCTGGTTTGCCGCACACAGAACGCGACTTAGAAGACAAAAGCAGGCCGCGCCTCCGCAAAACCGGAAATCAAAGGTGCGGCAGCCTGGAATGCGTCTCGCCGGGCAAAGATGCTGGCGCGCTTATGCAGGACGACCGCCCGTCCTATTTTGTCATTTATCGCAATCGAGACCAACCGGCCGTTTTCGCGTATCTGATCCTTGATTGTGTCGGGTATCTTTTCGATGCCGCCTTCGATCAGCACGACGTCATAGGGGCCCCTCGCCGGCCAACCCGATGCGGCCGCACCCGAGACAGCGACGACATTTCCGATCGCAAGCGACGCAAATGCTTCAGTGGCAGCCTTCGCCCCGTGGTCGTCGGCAAAAAGTGCAACGACCTTCTTTGCCATCTCAGCCACAACGGCCGCGGCATAGCCCGACTCGCTTATCACGAGAACATTGTCGCCAGCCTCGAACTCGGCGAGCTGGATGAGTTTGGCGAGCACCACCGGCGGCAAGGTTTCCCGCCCCGGCGCGATCATTAAGCTCTCATCGCTATAAGCGAGGCTTGCGAGGCGAGCGGGCAGAAATTTTTCGCGCGGGATGGCCGTCATGGCTGTCGTGATCCGCCGATCCGTCACGTCGCTTGGACGGATCTGACTTTCGACCATGTTCTTGCGCTGCAATGCCACGTCTGCCATCGCTTCTCTCCCCGCCCCCGAGATTTGCCGCCGATGAGACCTCTATAGACGACGCGCTAACCGAGTGCGACGGGAACGCCGTCGCATGTGGAAATTTCGTTCGTGGCCGTAACGGCTTGTAAGGAGAGACTGGTGTATGGTAGATGCCCGGTCGGTCGACGGGCGTCTCGTCTTGGTCCAGTGGAAGCTTTTCCGAAACTTTCGGAACAGCGTTTCATTTAAGGTCCGATTCCGATAAAGACGGCCGCACGATCGCAGAGAGGCCACGTGTCAGAGTGGCTATGAAGCGGACTGCAAATACCCTGCCCGAACTCTCCACCTAGTCAACAACTCCAGAATGATCAGTAAAGACGGGCTGTTTCAGGCTCGTCTTTTCGTTTCTGCTGTTATCTCACACGTGTGAGGGATATTTAGACAAACCCCTTCGTGTGACAAATCTGGAGACAATCGGTGACAATTCAAAATACCCAGGCCCTAAGCAGGCAGTTGGCGCTTGAGAATGAGATGCGTGAGTACGGTGCTCAACGCTTCCGTAGGAGCATGGAGAAGGCGACCAAGAACAAGCGCGGTGCCGAAACCGAGCCGGGAATGGCACTCATCCGGGAGGCCATCCTTCCCCTCTCCAAGGAGATCGAAGCGTGGCGTGAGGAGTGTGCTTCAGGGAGGGCTGGACGGAGGCATGCTGCCTACAAGCTGGTGGAGATACTGCCAGCCGATGTCATCGCCTTCGTCACCATCAAGGTTCTAATCAATTCCGCCATAAGTGGCTCCCCTCTGACCTACAGCTACACGTCCATAGGGACAGCGCTGGAGGATGAGGCTTGGTGCAAGGAGCTTGCGACGAAGGACCGTGGCCTGATGGACAACATGGTCAAGAACCTGAAGCGACGCGGCGTGACCACTAGGAAGAACCGTAGGGCGATGCTGAAGGTTGCTCCCAAGATCAAGGACATCGAACTCAAGACCAACTGGGGGAACCGTCAGACGGTGATCGTAGGGTCTCTCTTTGCTCACATGGCGTTCACTGTGACCGGCTTCTTCGAGACGCCTACCCTGTCCAAGGGAAAGCGGGAGCAGCTGGTCCTGAGGTTCTCAGAGAAGGCTAACGAGTGGTTCGAGAAGCGGAAGGAGTTTGGTGAACTACTGCACCCTTTAGCACTGCCTATGATCGTACCTCCTAGTCCTCGCACAGGTGACCTCACGTCAGGTCCGTACTTCTCAGCAATGAAGAGACCACACACCCTCGTGAAGCGACTGCGCAAGGATCACGTGAAGACGCTCGAAGGTGCAAACCTCACCAAGGTTGTAAAAGCCATCAACCACCTGGATCAGACCTCATGGAAAATCTCAACGCCCGTCCTGGATGCACTAGCTGCACTCTGGCAGGCCGGTCATCCCATTGCAGGGCTTCCAGCACGTGAGGAGCTTCCACTCCCTGAGCGTCTCTCCTGGATGATCGAAGAGGATAAGCGACTAGGGAAACGCAGCAAGGCACAGCTGAAGAAGACCAAGAAGCGCCTCACCAAGAAGCAGGAGAAAGAACTCAAAGAATGGAAGGTCGCTAGCGTTCGCGTTCGCGAGAAGAACAACCTAAGCCGGTCTAAGCGTATCTCGATTGAGAGGCTGATGGAGGTAGCTCAGAAGTTCCGTAACGAGAAGGCGCTGTACTTCCCACATGACCTAGACTTCCGTGGTCGCATCTATGACATCCCGACGGGACTGCACCCACAAGGCGCTGACTATGCACGTGGGATGCTGGTGTTCGCTGAAGGTAAGTATGTGCGCAACACTGAGGCGATGCACTGGCTGATGATCCATGGTGCCAACACCTACGGCTACGACAAGGTTGGCTTTCCAGATCGCGTACAGTGGGTGAAAGACCACATGAAGCAGATAGCTGCGACGGTCGAAGACCCTATTGGCAATCTCTGGTGGGCTGAAGCGGACAAACCATTCTGCTTCCTCGCATGGTGCTTCGACTACATGGGTGTTCTGTCAGGTGAACCGTCCTACATCCCGGTAGCGATGGATGGAAGCTGCAATGGTCTACAGCACTTCAGCGCGATGCTACGTGACGAGATTGGAGGACGTGCAGTCAATCTGGTTCCTGGTGACGTACCCTCGGACATCTACGCGGAAGTAGCCAAGCTGGTCACCACCAAGTTGGAGCGTGAGGTGGAGGAGGAACTTGCTGATCACTGGATGGCGGAAGAGTGGCTGAAGCTAGGTATCAACAGGAAGCTCACTAAGCGTCCTACTATGGTGATGCCTTATGGTGGTCAGCTTACAGCTACCATGCAGTACGTCGAAGATGCCTACAGGGAGTCTATGGATGGGAAGGAGTCACCCTTTGGCCATGACGAGAGACGTGCCTGTGTGCATCTCGGTAAGCACGTCCACCACGGTATCCGTGAGGTCGTCATAAAAGCTGCTGAGGCTATGAAGTGGCTACAGCAGGTAGCACGCGTCATCGCTAGCAACGATCTCCCTATCAAGTGGACAACACCTTCAGGCTTCATCTGCTACCAAGCCTACCGCAATACCAAGTTGCTATCCATTGAGACGTACCTCAGTGGACGCATCAAGAAGAAGATTTACATCCGGGAAGACCAACCAGGGATGTCAGTCAACAAGATGTCTACAGGTATCGCTCCCAACTTCGTGCACTCCCTGGACGCAACAGCGTTGATCCTCACGGTCAACTCAGCAGCGAAAGAAGGAGTTACTCACTTCGCTATGATCCACGACAGCTACGGGACGCACGCTGCTGATACCGCTCAGTTGGCGTACACACTCCGTGAGCAGTTCGTGAAGATGTACTCTAAGCACGATGTGCTGAAGGACTTCCTGGACGAAGTGAAGACGTACCTTCCTGAAAAGGAATGGGAGAAACTACCGCCACTACCAAGCAAGGGAATGTTGGACCTCCGACAGGTGTTGGACTCTGAGTTCTTCTTTGCCTGATTAGCTCACTGCTGTGAGATTCTCATGGGGGTGAGCAATTACCCCCTAGTCATGCAAGACCACACAAACGAGGGATTGAAAGATGAAAGCTAAGCCGACAATGACGCTCCGCTTTGGAGCAGGTCACAATTCACTGACCATCACTGAAGCGAATGGTGAAACCACCTTCGACTTTAATGGAATGCACCGAGACCGTACCGCTCAAGTGAAACGTATGGCAGTGGAGGCATGGTGCAAGGTGAATGGCGTACCGAATGAAACTTGGTCACGTCAGAGGCTTACGCGTCGTCACTCTTCAAGTGGGTCTTCTGTAAAACCATCCCACAAGAAGAAAGCTGTTAATGGCAGACGAAAAGCAGAAGTATGTGCGAACCAAAACTCCGAAGGGCATCGCTCAGTATCCGTGGATCAACACCCCGGACACTAAGTTCAGCGCTGACGGTGACTTCAAGTGCAACCTCATTGTTCCTGCAAAGGAAGCCAAATCGTTCATTAAGCTGATCGATGAGGAAGCGAAGAAGGCCGTTGAATCCTTCAAGGCTAAGGAGAAGAAGCCCACAAAGGGCAAGAAGCCAAAGCCTATTGTCGAAGGTGATAAGCCCTACTTCGAAGAGCTTGACGATGACGGTGAGCCGACAGGCAACATCATCTTCCGTACTAAGCAGCGTGCGAAGATCACGACGAAGAAGGGTGACGTAATCGAGAAGTCGATTGTCATCTACGACGCTAAGGGCAAGCGCATACAAGCTAACGTGGGTGGTGGTTCAACGGTCATCTTGGGTGTTGAACTGCCTCACTACTTTGTTCCCGCGTCCAATGCAGCGGGTGTCTCCCTGCGTCTCCAAGCTGTGCAGGTTCTTGACCTCGTAGAGTTCGGTGGCAACAGCGCCTCAAGCTACGGCTTTGGCGAAGAAGACGGCTATGAGGGTGAAGCCTACAAACCCTCCAAGTCCAAAAACAATAAGAAAGACTCGGATGACTCGGAAGATGAGTCGGACGAGGACGAGGAAGTCTACTGATAGGCAACGGTATCTAACCGACGCCGGTCATCGTTCTGGACTTGAAGACAAGGTGGCAGATCAGTTGGCTCGAAAGGGTCAGCCGGTCTGCTACGAACTCTTCAAGATCAAATACGATCCCCCCGCTAAGACGCGAACGTACACTCCCGACTTCGTTCTAATTAACGGCATCATCGTAGAAACGAAGGGCCGTTTCGTTACTGCTGACAGGCAGAAGCATAAGTTCATCAAAGCGCAGTATCCCAACTTGGTGATCCGCTTTGTATTCTCAAATCCAAATCAGCGAATCTCGAAGAAGTCTCAGACCACCTACGCAATGTGGTGCGATCAATATGGCTTCGAGTATGCCGCTAAACTAATCCCTGACGCTTGGTTCAAAGAAAGCCTCACGCCTTCTCAGGTGGAAGCTACCAAGACTGTGTTGGGATGGACCGTGCCACTCAAACGTAAGAGCTAACATGCGAGAACCCGGACTGACGACTGAAGCCGCAAAGCAAGTAGTTGCTGAGAAGTGCGTCTTCCCCAAGGTCACAGAGAACAGCATAAAAGATCACATCAAAGCTGCTCGTTACCTAGCTGATGGTTCAACCACCATCTGCATCTTGGAGATGTACAACGGCTTCAAAGTCATTGGTCACAGCACACCTGCTGACATCCGAAACTTCAATGAAGAAGTAGGACGACGTTTCGCTTTCGACAACGCCTTCAGACAACTCTGGCAACTCGAAGGGTATCTCCTAAGGGATAAACTTTGGAGCAACCAAGGTCAGAGTTACCAAGGTGGTCTGTAAGCTACAGGCACACAAACTACCCAAGGGGTCATCAGAAATGGTGGCCCCTTTTTTGTCGTCAGGGAGATCGAATGGACATCATCAAGTCTCTTACCGCAATCGAACAACAGGCCCTCAAGGAACTAGCTGAAGAGAACTTCCGAGAAGCCGTTGAGGCCGTAAAGGCCAAACTGAGAGAGAAGAAGCCGTGGTGGCATCGTCTCCTCCCCTTCACTGTAACCGTTAAATGGAGAACCTAAATGTTTGACATCAAGGCCGTCGAAGCAGAGGCCCGCAAGGAAGTTGCTGAAGAGCAGTCGAAGGCAGCTAAGGAGAAGATCAAGGCATCCCTCAAGACGATTGAGAACGCCAAGAAAGTCCTCACCAACGCTCAGCTGGCACACGAAGTCCTCCTTAGGGACATCGGAGCTTAAGTGTTTTCCTCACAGAGATTACTTTCGGAACCCGTCCGCGTTCGTTGGGCGGGCTTCGAGAGTGACACCTTACGCCTACAACAGAGTGGGTGGTCTATCTCAGCGTGGCAAGATGTAATGCGTGATGGGATGCAGCTGATGCTGAAGCATGATGGTGCTCAGATGCAGGCTGTGTCTCAACTCATCACGTGGCCTTACAGAGAATACGCCATGCGCCACACGAATATGAGTTTTCGTGAGCTTCCACCAATACACTTCCATCTCATCGGCAAGTCTATCACCTACCACATTCATGGTGAGGTCGATTACTCAAACTTCAATCCGATCGATGCAACGCCTCAGTTCATCAATCGTGAAGTGAGGAAGTTGGAAGACCTAGTTCACTTTGCTCCAGCGTTAGTACGCACCAAGGAGATCATCCTCCCTGAAGAGAGTGTTCCAGAATTGATGGAACGCATCCTGAAGCTTCAACAGCCGGGACGCGAAGCAGAACTCAAAAGACAGCTACAGGCAGACCGTGAAGGACAGATAGCCGGGACACATCCTAGGCAGAAGTTTCACGCTCAAATCCTCAGCATCGCAGCCTAAGGAACCAATGCACGAACGCTTCTTGTTCGGGCTCATGCTCCTCACCTTCACGGCGTGGGCAGCATTCTCCCTGAACGCAATCACCAACACATTCACAGGAGTCATTCCGTGAAGATTCTCATGGTCACCCTTGCAGCATTCATTCTTGCAGGTTGTGACGAACCCAAAGACTTCATCGTTGCATCCCCTGCTGACCGGGGACCTTATGAGGTCAAGTTCCTCCTGGAGCATGACGGTTGTAAGGTCTTTCGCTTCCGTGACTACGAATACCGATACTTCGTGCGCTGTGACGGTGCTTCTTCATCTGGAGCAAGTTGGTCTGAGACGCACCGTGCAGGTAAGACATCACACACAGAGCACTACAGCATCCCGACAGAGGAAAAGAATTGAAGCACACCCTACATATGTCGCTGGTCCGTAACTTTCATCGGGCCTTTGACATCTCCCCTCCATCAGCACTGACCGTTGATGATGTCCTGAAGCTCCGTGACAAGCTCATCGCTGAAGAGACATTGGAAGTACACGGCGCAGTTGAAGAACTCAGGAACGCTCGTAGTCCTGAAGAACTCCTCGAAGCGAAAGCTCACCTTCTCAAGGAACTTGCAGACCTCCTGTATGTCACCTTTGGATTTGCCGAACTCTTCAACCTTCCATTGGATGAAGCCTTCGTTGAAGTCCATCTGAACAACATGAGCAAGCTTGGTCCTAGCGGCAAGCCGATCCGCAGAGAAGACGGCAAAGTTCTCAAGCCTGAAGGTTTCAAAGAGTGTGACCTCAGGCCACTAATTCAAGGAAGACTATGACTGCATCCTTCAGGTCTCAGCTTCTAACGAGGCGGACCTACTCACGAAAGAAAGACAACGGTAAGCACGAGACTTGGGAAGAGATCGTAGACCGCGTTATCATGCACCAGAATTGGCTATGGTATCGTGCTCTCGGTCGTGAACTTAATTGGACAGAGATGGAGGAGCTTGAGGAGCTTAGCCATCTTATGTTGGACCGCAAGGTTCTCTGCTCAGGTCGCACGCTGTGGCTTGGAGGAACGAACACCGCGAAGACCAAGGAAGCCTCACAGTTCAACTGTAGCTTTCTCAAAGTCGAAAGCGTCTATGACGTAGTGGATGCCTATTGGCTTCTGCTCCAGGGCTGCGGCGTTGGCTTCGAGCCTGTAACTGGTACGCTCAGTGGCTTCTCCAAGCCTGTGAAGGTTAGGAGTGTGCGGTCTTATAGGACTGAGGGTGATCTCGGATACGAGAACAACACTGCTGGTTATGCTGGCAGTACCTTTGTTCTCGAAGTAGGCGATAGCTCTAAGGCGTGGGCGAAATCCGCTGGCAAGTTGCTGGCAATGAAGACGCCGGTTGATGAGATCGTCTTGGACTTCCGCCAAATCCGTAAGGCTGGTTCAGGGATGTCTCAGTATGGATGGACCTCAGACGGTGACTTGCGTATTCGTCCAGCGTTCGAAGCCATCTGTGGGATACTCAATGATCGTGCAGGGGAACTCCTAACTCGTCTCGACATTATGGACATCCTCAATCATCTCGGCACAACCCTGTCCTCAAGACGGGCTGCTGAGATTTGCATGATGCCAGTCGAAGATGATGAGGCGTTGGACTTCGCTCAGGCAAAGCTGAAGATCAACGAAGCGGGATACTATCACCGCACACAGAGTAACAACTCTCTGGTGTTCTGGCACAAGCCTTCCAAGCTTGAGCTTACAGGTCTCTTCCATACGATGCTCTCGAATGGAGGCAGTGAACCTGGATTCATCAACGGCGTTGAAGCTAAGCGGCGTGCTCCGTGGTTCAAGGGTGTCAATCCTTGTGCGGAAATCCTGCTAGGCAACAAGTCCTTCTGCAATCTCTTCGAGGTTGATCTGAAGAAGTTCCCTGAGGAAGACGAAGACCTCTATCGCGCAGTGTACCTAGCAGGCCGTGCTAACTATCGGCAGACGTGTGTCAACCTCCGGGATGGCGTGCTCTCTGATCAGTGGCATGAGACCAATGAGTACCTCCGTCTGTGTGGCGTTGGTCTGACTGGCATCGTTGCTTGGTTGGACCGTAGGCAAGAGTTCTTCGACATTGAAGAGACACCCTCTGAAGTCCTTGATGGTCTCCGTCTGAATGCTCAGCATGGCGCTTGCCTAATGGCTGAAGACCTTGGGCTCCCTATGCCCAAGGCAGTAACCACGGTCAAACCTAGCGGTACGCTTGGTAAGATCATGGATACGACTGAAGGTCTACATCGCCCTATCGCGAAGTACATCTTCAACAACGTCAACTTCTCGAAGCTTGACCCTATCATCCCTGTGCTGAAGGAGGCTGGCTATCACATCTTTGATAATCCCTACGATGCCAACTCGGCACTGGTACGCATCCCTGTTGCACATGAGGGAGTGCGCTTCTGTTCCGTTGGTGGACTCCTTGTCGATACGGAGCCCGCCGTTTCGCAACTTGATCGCTACGCCCTACTCATGCGCAACTATGTCGATCACAATGCCAGTATCACCATCAGCTATTCGCCTAATGAGATACCTGCAATCGTTGAATGGCTGGACCGTAACTGGTCTACCTACGTTGGAGTGAGCTTCCTGCTTCGTCAGGACGTAACGAAGACCGCTGCTGATCTAGGCTACGGCTACCTGCCTCAGGAAGTCGTGACCGAAGAGCGGTGGAAGGAATACGTTGCAGGTCTCAAGCCTGTAGACCTGGACGCTGACGAAGGTGACGACATGGTAGCTGGCGATGAATGCGCTGGTGGTGCATGTCCGGTAAGGTAAGTTGGTGGTTAGCGGTAACAACTCACAGCGGTAAGCTTGTGATGACACCGCTCCCTGATTGGCACCCCATGTCACCTTCATGTTCAGACTTCGATGCTGGACTCAGGAGGCTTTCATCGGCCGCCAACGAGAACAACAGGTAAGCTTCACGTTTTGCGAGTGGCAACTAATCATATGGGCATACTCGTATGAGTTTGAGCACGACTCGTTAGTCAGTGATCAAAGCTTCGATGCAGCCTGTGAACGGCTACAGCTTCCAACAGCAATACCTGACTTCGATCCTGCCACAGGGATGTGGGTGCAGGACGTGGTGAAACACGTTGGGCATGACTTCCTACGTGGAGCGACCAAGAAGCTCAGGGCGATTGGAAGAGGAGCATCGATAACACACTTAAAGTTCCCCAAGGGGTGGCTCTCAGGGCCTCCCCTTATGTATCCACCAACTGCATACGACCACATTGAACAAGAGGGACTTGTGAAAACAGACTTTCAACTCACCATTCACCACACCGATGGCTCAACCTACTGGAAGGTAATGCAGAGCGAGACGCTTGATCGCATTCGCTTGGCAATCGTGAAGATGACCCTTGAAGGGTACTCATATGCCGATGGAGAAGAGAAGATTTTTGTCTCGCCCCACTACATCACGAAGGTTGCGCTGAAGGACGTCGGTGAAAAGATCGAGGTCAAGACCAAGACCAATGACAAAACTGCCGCCGTTCCCACTAACAGCAAGCGGAAAGCTACCAAACCCAAAGCTAAGTAACATCATCCCGTTCAAGCTAGGCTCAGTCTTAGACTGTCCAGACGACGTTCAGCTTTGCCTGAACCTAGCTACGGGAAAGCGTCCAACTGATATTGTTGTCGTAGGCTATGACCAAGAGGGAGTGATCTTCACCTTGGCCACACCAGACCTCAGCGTTGCTGACGCGTACATCCTTTTGGAGCGTGCTCAGCACATCATCAACAATCAAGACTTGCTGGATGATGTACCCCAATGACGCGTGAAGAAGAAAAGCTCACCAAGAAATTACAGAAGCTACTTGAGAAGCGCTTCCACCTTGAGAAGCAGATCACAGCGGTGAAGTTCAAGCTAGGTAAGGCGTCCACCAAAGCGGATGACCAACCTCTCTGGAAGAACTTCCTGTGACCGATAGTGACAGTGAGTTCATCGAGAAGGGGCCGTGCCCAAAGTGCGGCTCCTCCGATGCCAACGCTATCTACGATGACGGTCACACCTACTGCTTCTCCTGTGGCAAACCTGGAAGACAAGAGGGATTTGAAGACGTGGCTAAAAAGCCAACGAAGAACACGATAGGCAAGACAGCCACGGCTACGAAGACCACCACCAAGAAGGCCGTTGGACTGCTACCCGCTGGTGAAGACCAAGGGTGGAAAGCAAGGAACCTCTCAGAGGCTACCTGCAAGAAGTGGGGCATCACACTCTCAGAGATGTCAGGCAATCCCGTTCGCGTGTTTGCTTATAAGAACCGTAAGAACCAGACCATCGCTCAGAAGGTCAGACCTCCCAAGAAGGAGGACATGAGATTCCTAGGAGACGCCAAAGAGGCAGGCCTGTACGGTCAGCATCTCTGGAGAGACAAAGGTAAGAAGGTAGTCATCACTGAAGGTGAGATCGATGCTGCCTCTGTGTCTCAGGTGCAGAACCATAAGTGGCCGGTGGTCTCAGTCCCTACTGGATCACAAGGTGCAAGGAAGGCGCTTCAGAAGTCTCTCGACTGGTTGAACGGATACGATGAGGTCATCCTCTACTTCGACAACGATGAGCCTGGACAGGCTGCTGCTGTTGAATGCGCGTCTCTCTTCAAACCCGGTCAATGCAAGATTGCAAAGACTGACCTGAAGGATGCTAACGAGATGCTCAAGGCCGGTCGTGGCAGTGAGATCGTTGACGCAATCTTCGGAGCTAAAGAGTATCGCCCTGACGGTATCGTTATGGGGTCTGAGCTTTGGGGTGCACTTCAAGAAGACGTTGTAGCATCTCCGTATAGCTACCCCTGGACTACCATGCAGAGTAAGACGCTTGGTCCTCAGCTTGGCCAAGTCATCACGCTCACCGCTGGTTCAGGTATTGGTAAGTCCTCAATCGTCAGAGAGATGGCTCACCACTTCCACTCCACTGGTACGACAATTGGAATGATGATGTTCGAAGAGACTGTGAGGCGTACTGCCTTGGGTCTCATCAGCGTAGCCATGTCCAAAAACCTCACACTTGTCAACAATCCTGCAAAGCTCAAGGGCTTTAAGCAGGCCTTTGATGCAACGATGGGTTCAGGGCGGATCGCTCTCTATGATCACTTCGGCTCAACCTCTATCGACAACGTACTAGATCGTATCCGGTACATGGCGAAGAGCTTGGATTGCAAGATGATCTTCGTAGACCACTTATCCATTCTCATTTCTGGAATGGGTGAAGGTGACGAACGCCGATTGATCGATAACGCTATGACGGCACTGAAGACACTGGCGATGGAATGCAACATCTGCATCTTCCTAGTGTCTCACCTGAAGCGTCCTGAAGGTAAGGCCCATGAGAATGGTGCTGAGACCTCGCTCGGTCAGCTTCGTGGTTCAGCCGCTATCGCTCAGTTGTCAGACATCGTTCTTGGTGTTGAGCGCAATCAGCAAGACGAGAAGCTGAAGAACTTCACACGCCTTCGTATCCTGAAGAACCGTTACACTGGTGAGACTGGTGTGTGCGGATGGCTCAAGTACGACAAGGAAAGTGGTCGCTTAACTGAACTCCTCGAAGACCCATTCTCTGATGACTACGACTTCGCAGATGAAACGGAAGGAGACGATGCTTCGCCCTACTGACACTCACATCATCATCCCCACTTACGACACCACTTGCAGGCTCCTCAAAGGAGTACGCGAGAGTACCAAACAGGAAGTGTGGGTTCTGACTAATGAGCACGGAGACCGTGTAGCTCTCACCACCCAACTGATCCAACTCATTGCTGACATCTACCTTGATGAAGTCCAGGAAGACATTGATGAGATTGCTCGTCAGGTGCAGACCAATGGTGGTCTCTCGTGACGCACCACGTCAGTCCCTTCATGCAGCACACTCTGTATCTTTCTCAGTCCTTCGATGAAGCAGCGCAACGGGAGAGTCCTGAGGTAACACTATGGTTCAAGACTGAGTCCGCTCGGATGAGCTATTACCTTTGGCTTCACAGTCAGTTCAATAACAATCGGATGATGTCTTACGACTACAAGGTAGGCAGCTTTGGACCTGACTCATTCCATCGCTTTCAACTATTAGGCATCAAGTACACTCTCGAAGTGGACCCTGAATGAAGCAGTACGCCTTCGACATTGAGTCGGATGGCTTGCTTCCTGAGATCACAAAAATCCACTCCCTGGTGCTCAAAGACTTGGACACTGGGGAGACCATCTCCTGCACTGGTAAGAGGACTAAAGGGTATCAGACCCTAGAGTTCGGCTTAAAGAAGCTGAGTGATGCTGACCTCATCGTTGGTCACAACATTATCACCTTCGACTTACCTGCAATCCGCAAGCTCTATCCAAAGTGGAAGACCAAGGCGGTAGCAAGAGACACCATCCTTCTCTCACGACTGATATTCGCTGACCTCAAGGACAGAGACTTCAGGTACGCGAAGAAGAATAAGTTCCCCCTCCAGTTCGCAGGCCGTCACTCTCTTGAGAGTTGGGGTCATCGAATAGGGAACTACAAAGGTGACTTCAAAGGTCCATGGGAAACCTGGACTAAGGAGATGCAGGACTACTGTGAGCAGGACGTAAATGTCACCGCTCAGCTTTGGCACAAGCTCAAAGCAAAAGGACTACCGGAAGACGCTATCGATATGGAGCACCGCGTTGGTGCAATCGTCTTCAGGCAGGAACAATATGGATGGTCGTTCGATGAGGTAGCTGCTGGCAAGCTCTATGCGAGACTACTCAAGAGACGCGATGAGATTAATGCTGAGCTGCAGGAGGTCTTCCCTCCTCTCACTCTCAAGATTCCATTCCTGCCAAAGGTCAACAACAAGAAGTACGGCTACATCAAGGGAGAGTGGTGCGAGAAGACTAAGATCATTGAGTTCAATCCAGGCTCACGTGATCACATCGCACAGCGCCTTCAGAAGCTCGGGTGGAAACCTAGAGCATTTGGCAAGGACGGAAAGCCCACAGTTGACGAAGAGGTCTTAGAGCCTCTCCAGAAGCGCTACCCTCAGGTCAAGCTCCTACTTGAATACCTAATGATCGATAAGCGTATCGGTCAGTTGGCTGAAGGTAAGGAAGCTTGCCTCAAGAAGCTTGCCACTGATGGCGCAATACACGGTCGCGTAGACAGCGTTGGTGCTGTTACCAGACGCATGACCCATAGCAAGCCTAACGTCGCTCAGACGCCTGCTATTGGTGTTCCTTACGGGAAAGAGTTCAGAGCACTCTACGTCGCTCGAAGGAAGAAAAAGAAGAAGTTAGTCGGATGTGACGCCGCTGCGTTGGAGCTTCGTTGTCTCGCTGGTTACATGGCGAAGTACGATGGTGGGGCTTATATCGATGTCGTCCTCCGTTCTGATGATGAAGAAGAAAAGAAAGCAGGGCGCGATCTCCACTCACTGAACGCCAAAGTCCTTGGATGTTCACGTGCAGACGCGAAGACCTGGTTCTACGCCTTCATCTACGGTTCTGGTGACGCAAACCTCGGGCGCATTCTTGGTAAGAACAAGAAGGCTGGTGAGGAGTCGCGTGCCAAGTTCCTGAAGTCTCTCCCTGCACTTGAGAAGATCATCAAGGGTGTGAAGGGAGATGTGAGGAAGCGTGGTCACATCATCTCAATCGATGGTGTTCCGCTTCATAGTCGTTCTGAACATTCCGCTTTGAACACGCTCCTGCAATCAGCGGGCGCAATCTTCATGAAGCGTGCTCAGGTGATCCTCGATGACCAACTCCAAAAGAAGTGGAAGCCGGGAGTTCACTACGAGTTCGTTGGAACTATTCACGACGAATGGCAAATCGAAGTTGATGAGGAAATAGCGGATGAAGTCGGAAGACTCGCAGCCGGAGCAATTGCCCTTGCTGGAGACTACTACAAATTCAAATGCCCTCTCGCAGGGAACTACGTCACTGGAAACAACTGGGCTGACACCCACTGAGGAAGATGACGAAGACCAACTCGACTTTGACGCCAACTGGGCAAAGGCCCTGAGAAAGAAGTATGGCATCGCAGAGCCCGTCCAATAGCGGTCCTGTGCCTATAAAGCTGACACTTGTCATAAGCTCCGAATTGTCACTCACGGTGGACACGGTAGCTCGTGACGAGTGTCACGCTAAGGCAATCATCGCAGCAGCGCACGAAAAGGCAGAACGCCTCAAGGAACTTGAATGGCAAAGAAGCCAGTAACAAAAGCCGTGAAAGCGGCGACCAAGAAGACGACAAAGAAGCCTACCACTCTCCTAATCGATGGTGACGAGATCATCTGGAAAGTTGGGACTGTGTGTGAGGTAGCCTTCGACTGGGGCGATGGTATCTGGACGCTTCATTCCGATGAGGCTGAGGGCATCAAGACCCTGGTGGATACCATCGAAGGTCTAAAGAAGAAGCTAGAAGCGGATAGCGTAATCATCTGCCTCTCGTCACCTACGAACTTCCGGAAGAAACTTGATGAGACCTACAAGGGCAATCGCAAGGATGTCCGCAAGCCTCTCCTCTTCAAAGCCCTCAGGAATTACCTTCTCCGGACCTACGTTTGTAACGAAGTCAAAGACTGGGAAGCTGATGACGTTATGGGAACCTTAGCTACACATCCAGAGAACCAAGGCAAGGTCATCATCGTCTCTCAGGACAAGGACATGAAGACTATCCCCTGCAAGCTCTACCGTGAAGGTAAGCTGAGAGACATCTCAGTGGAGGAAGCTCACAGGTTCCATATGTGGCAGACCCTAGTGGGAGACCGCGCGGATGGCTTCTCAGGTTGCCCTAAGGTTGGTGAAGCTACAGCAGATAAAATCCTCGACTGTGATGTTGAGGAGATGTGGCCACGAGTCGTTGAGGCGTTCGTGAAGGCAGGTCTCACCAAGAAGGATGCACTCCTTCAGGCACGCCTTGCACGGATACTTCAACACGGTGACTACAATCAGAAAACTAAGAAGGTGAAACTTTGGACCAAGTGAAATACTGCACGTTCTGTGGGATGAAGGATTCCCAATGTGAAGGTGCTGTTGTGGAAATCGAGGGCTGCATCAAGGCCGGTGTCTATGGCATGACGCGTACACAGGCTATGCGTAATCTTCACTCCGCTCCTAAGTGTGTCCATGGTTATGTCAGTGAATGTGATCAGTGCGGTAATCCCCCTCAGGTCTCTCACTGCGGACTTGACGCAACTCTCGAAGCTCGTGGCAATCGCTATGGTGAGTTCAGGGACAACGCTGCTGTAGCTCAGGCTCTCAAGAGGGTCTTCCGTCGCTCAGTCAAATGGGATGACTTGGAAGATCATCAGAAGGAAGCGTTGGACATCATCGCTAGCAAGATTAGTCGTCTGCTCAGTGGTGACCCTAACTACCCCGACAACTGGCATGACATCCAGGGCTTCGCAAAGCTTGTGGAAGAACGCTTGTCTAAATAGCTCACACTTGTGAGTGATTACCACCTAGTCATGGAAGACTTCGCAAATGATCAAGGCCAAAAAGCCAGCAATTAGCGCAGACCTCCTTGAGTATCTCGATCACTACTTCCCCAACGCTTGCCCTGACATCAGCACTCCTGATCGTCACGTATGGGCAGCTGTTGGTCAGAGGAACGTAGTTGATCATCTCAAGTCGCTCCACCAATCGCAGCTGAAGGAAGCTCTGGCTGCGAAGAACTAATTGGAGACTTCTCTGATGTGCCTTGGTGCACCGAGAGTGAAATCAACACCGCCGCCTGCTGCACCTGCACCTGCTCCTGGTGAGTCCGCTCCTACGACGCTGAAGTTTAACGAGGCGTCACAGGATGCAACGAATGCAGAGAACGCACTTGCGTCTAAACGAAGAGGCCGGAAGGCGTTGCGCATTGACAAGAGTTCTTCTTCGTCAATGGGAGCATCGTCGGGCCTTAACATCCCTAGCTAACTCTTAGGATACATTTGAGTACCACACAGGGTGTGGCTATGGCTCGTTACGAGGAACTGACGGCTGAAAGGTCGCCAGTCCTCGCTCGGGCACGTCAAGCCGCAACGCTGACCGTTCCACACCTTCTTCCCCCTGAAGGTCACTCTGGAGCGACGGAGTTGCCAACACCGTTTCAATCAATGGGGGCACGTGGTGTCAGAAACCTTTCCAGCAAACTTCTTCTAACTCAGTTCCCGCCTAATGTTCCCTTCTTCAAGTATGATCCTGACGAATACATCGTTGAGGCAATCGTACAGAAGGCTGGCATTGAAGGACGTGGCGAAGTTGAGAAGGCGCTCTCACGAAGAGAACGTAGCGTCTGTAAAGAGTCTGATAAACTTCAATTCCGTCCAGCAGCATTCGAAGCATTCCGCCAACTTCTAGTGGCCGGTAACGTCCTGCTTCATACTCCTGAGGACGGCATCGCACAAACATTCCGCCTAGATCGCTTTGTTGTTAAGCGCGACTGGGGAGGCAAGGTTCTTGAGATCGTACTTAAGCAGACCTTCTCACCTTCCTCATTACCGCTAGATGCACAAGCCATCATCCAAGGCCAAGACGGCAAGCCTACGCTTAAGACGGTAGACCTCTATACCTACATCAAGTGGGATGGGAAGAAATTCTATGAGGTCTTCCAGGAAGTCGAAGGTCACGTAATTCCTAGCTCACGCGGCAAGTACAAAGAAGACCGCTGCCCGTGGCTTGCACTCAGACTCTCCAAGATCGATGGCGAAGACTACGGTCGTGGCTATGTCGAAGAGTGCTTAGGAGACCTCATCTCTCTCGAAGGTCTCTCTCAGACTATGGTCGAAGGTTCCGCCGCCGCTGCGAAGATCGTCATCCTTGTGAACCCCAATGGTGTCACGCGTGAAGATGACATTTCGCAAGCTGAGAATGGCGACGTTAAGACCGGAAAGGCCGATGACGTTCACGTCCTTCAGGCTGACAAGCGCGGTGACTTCGCAGTTGTCGAAAGTCAGATTGAGAAGTTGGAACAGCGTCTCGCTTATATGTTCCTCCTCAACGCTTCTGTTCAGCGGCAAGGTGAACGCGTCACCGCAGAAGAAATTCGTTACATGGCGCAGGACTTGGAAGATGCCCTTGGAGGCATGTACACGGTCCTAGCTCAAGAGTTCCAGCTTCCCCTGGTGTCGTTGTTCTCTGCTCGAATGGAGAAGCGCAAGGGTGTTCCTAAGCTGCCAAAGGAACTCAACAACCCAACTATTACGACGGGCGTTGATGCTCTTGGCCGTGGTCAAGACCTCAAGAACCTGGACAACTTCCTTATCGGCCTTGGTGAGAACTTTGGTCCGGAAGTTATCGGGCGCTACGTCAACTTCAGTGAAGCGATTAAGCGGCGTGCTGCTGCTCTCGGTATTGATACTGAAGGTCTGATCAAATCGGAACAAGAGGTACAGCAAGCAGAGCAGCAAGCTCAGATGACTGACCTCGCAACTAACCTTGGCCCTGATGCAATCAAGGCTATGGCAAACGTAGGTGGCAATCAACTTCAGGCAGACGCCAAAGTGAAAGCCGCTCAGCTGACCAAGAGGAAGTAAACTCTCTGTATGACAACTAACAGTTCGCAGGTTCCAGCATCTGAAGGTCTAAGCCCTGGATACACTCCAGCGCCTGACCCCAACAGCCTCGCAGCCGCACAGGCTAAGGCTGGTATGACGCCTGCAAACAACGCTGAACGTCCAGCATGGCTCCCGCCGAACTTCAACACGCCGGAAGACTTCGTGAAGTCCCATGAGGAACTTCGCGCTGATCACACTCGCAAGGCTCAAGAACTTGCCGCCCTGAAGAAGGACGGTGACAAAAGCAAGGAACCTCCCACAGATGACAAAGCTGCTAAGGCTCTCACTGATGCAGGCATTCCTGAAGCTGACATGCAGCAATGGTCCGAGACTTTCTGGAAAACCGGAGAAGTCCCAGCCGATGCTTATGAGAAGCTTGCCGCTGTAGGTATCTCGAAAGAGATCATTGACGACTACGCTGCTTCACGTTCGCACTTTGTGGAATCTCAGAACACCACATTGCTTAATGCAGGTGGTGGCGAAGAGAACGTCAACAAGATGTTCGCGTGGGCTGAGGAGAACCTCAATGAACAGCAGAAGGCCGTATATAACAGAGCATTCGATGGTAATGACTTGAACGCCAAGATCATCGCTATGGAAGGACTCAAGTCTAAGTACGAAGCTTCTGAAGGTTTCAACCCTAGCCTCATCAATGGTGGCAACACACCTAATGGTGCTGGTGGCGTTTATACGTCTGTTGCTCAGATGCAGGCAGACATGAGTGATGCCCGCTACGCCCTCGACCCTGCGTTCCGCGCACAAGTCGAAGCTAAGCTTGGACGTTCAAACATCCTCTAATCAGACTACGGAGGGAGTGGCTTCACGGCTGCTCCCTCATTCTATTCTTGGAGTATCAATGGCTAACAAGACCGGCGCAAAGGGTCTTGATCTAATCAAAGTATCTGAAGGCTACCACACTAAGCTTCCTAACGGAGACTGTCTGGCATACCTAGACAAGCTCCCGCGTCCCGTATTCTGGAGCAAAGGCTATAATGGTCTTTGGACAATCGGATACGGAAGTACCGGCCCTGGCATCACCAAGGGAACCGTGTGGACCAAGGCACAAGCTGAAGCTAACCTTCGTAAACGCTTGAAGGAACACGAGGCTGCTCTCAACGCAAAGCAGAAGCAGTATCGCGTCAAACTAGATCAGAACCAATACGATGCTTGCATTAGCGCAAGTTGGAATCTCGGACATGCGTCCTCTCTATTCACTGAAGTATTCACACGTCTCAAAGCTGGCGACGAAGACGGCGCTGCTAACGCATTCCTGAAGTACGACCATGCAGGTGGAGTAAAGGTGAGAGGTCTCACTACCCGCCGCAAGGCTGAGCGCAAGCTCTTCCTGGAGCACACCGAAGACACCCTCTACGAAGCCTCACCTAGACTTACTTGGATGAGACGCATTCGTAACTTCGTTGGGTCTCTTGGTATTGGAGCGTACTTCACGTGGGACACCCTCACTCAGGTCAAGGCGTTCACGTCTGACCATGCAGGATTGATGCTGCTCATCACTGCGGCACTCCTCTACGTGAGCTTCAAGGCAATCGAATACTTCACTGTACAGGATCACTTCAAAGGGCTGTGGACGCCCTCTGGTGATGTCACTACCACAGGAGAAACTGATTGAGCTTTATCACTCAATACTTCCCGTGGGTTGGCGGACTATCGCTGACGGCAGTCCTGCTGTTGGCAACGTTTGCTCCGTCCACTCTTAAGTTCGCTTTCACGATTGCCGCTGAGTTTCTCACTCCCGTCGCCAAGAAGGTAGGCGAGAAGTTTGCTGCGTATCTTGATGCTGTGTTGGAAGGTGCTGCTGATTGCCTCGACAATTGGAAGAGCATCCTCTTCGTGGCTACCGTCGCAGGTTTCTCTGGATGGTACTTTCACACGTCAACTGAGAGGTGCTTCGATATGGTCCGCAAGGACTGGAAGCTCACTCCACGAACTAACGTGACTAAGGTTGTGAAAGAGGAAGACCCTCTCACCACTTTCTTCCGAAACTTCGGACTACGCTAAGTCACTCTAGTACGCACTCTAGAGCGTGACCGGGCGTTATCTGGCGACGTTGGGGAGAGACCCATACAGCAAGGAGGCAGGGGCCTCGACCATCGACGGCACATCGGTAAGACTCGGGTGTGTACGTCAGATTGTTGTAGCACACCAAACCCTGCCTCTACGCCCACTCCAAGATCAACCAAGAGGGAACTGTTGCAATGAGCTTAGCTCTCGCTAAGTCGCACCGCTTTGTCATTCGCAATGAATACAACAACTACGTTGCTCATCGCGGCCATGACTCATTTGGAACTTTCAGAAACTACACGGGCAAACTCTCAGAGGCCCGCATCTACATTCGTGAGAGTGATGCTTCACGCGTCGCCTCTCTGCTGGACCACGACTATGGCGGCAAGCACACGCTGGTGCCCCTCACGCTCGTGATGATCGAAGAAAACAAATCCGGTGAAGCCGGTAACACCTGAAGTCAAACAAGAGGTACTAACTTGAAAATGGGTTTCCTGAACATTCTCACGCTGATCTTTGTAACGCTCAAGCTGCTAGCAGTTGGGGTGGTCGCAACGTGGTCATGGTGGTTAGTGTTCGCTCCTACGCTGCTCAGCATAGGTGTCTCCATTCTCGTTCTCTTTGTCGTGCTCATCATCGCATGGTGGGCTGACTAGCAGGTTGCCTGAAGTGAAATACCTTCAGGCTCCCCATTCGGTCTTGCTCAAGTCCGTTCCCGGAAATGCGTTGCCTCTCACTAGAGGGGCGCAATGGGAACCACGGAACGTACTGCAAGAACCGTGACCCTCAAGCTTAAGGCTCCACAAGTAGGACGCACAGAGCTTGAGGACAATCCGTGTTCTTCGACGGTCTGAGGTCAAAAACCTCACTCCACGGAGACACACAAGTGGCTAACGCTACTCCTACCCGCCTTGGTGCAATTAACGGCACCGTTGGCAACTACGCTAATGAAAACGCCCTCTTCCTCAAAGTGTTCTCTGGTGAAGTCCTAACGGCCTTCGCCAACAAGACCGTGACTGCTGACAAGCACATGGTCCGAACGATCACTTCCGGCAAGTCCGCACAGTTCCCGCGAACTGGCCGCACTGGTGCTGGTTATCACACCCCCGGTGCTGAGATTGTTGGCCGCATTATCAAAGGCAACGAGAAGATTATCACGATCAATGATCTTCTCCTCTCTGACATCTTCATCTCGAATATCGATGAGGCCAAGAACCACTATGACGTTCGTTCGATCTATTCGAGCGAAATGGGTATCGCGCTTGCAAATCAGATGGACAAGCACGTGCTCCAGACTTTCATTCAGGCTGCTCTGGTAACCACTCCGGACATCACTGGTGAGTCTGACATGGTGGGTACTGTCATTGACAACGCCTATCTTGGCGGTTCCGCTAACATGGCGACTAATGTTGATGACTTGATCGCTGCCATCTTTGAAGCTGCCGAAGCACTTGACGTTAAGAACGTCCCTGAAGAGGGTCGAAACATCTTCGTCAAACCGGATACGTATTACCGTCTTGCGAATAGCTCGAAGGTAATTCACGGCGACTTCGGCAACGCCGGTAACGGCTCGACTGCTTCAGGTAAGGTGTTCCGCGTTGCGGGTATGCCTATCGTGAAGACCAATAACCTCCCGTCTAGCAACATCACCACTGGTGTTGAGGCAGGCTCGGAGAACCGTCAAGCTGTGGACGCCCGTAATACGGTCGCCGTCATTGCTCATCCTTCTGCGGTGGGCACGGTCAAGCTGATGGACCTCAGCACTGAAATGGAATGGGACATCCGCCGTCAGGGAACCCTGATGGTTGCGAAGTACGCCGTTGGACATGGTGTCCTCCGTCCTGAAGCATCCGTGCTTCTGCGAACGGCAACGCCTGTCTAATTAGCTCACCCCTGTGAGTTAATTTGCTGAGTAACTCAAAGGGAGAGGCTGAAAGGTCTCTCCCTATTTTTTCACTCCAATAAGAACAAGAAAGGGGAACACGGTGCCTACGCCCGTAACACCCACAACTGAACTAGAAGCAGTCAACACTATGCTGGCTGCTATCAGCGAGAGTCCTGTCTCTACGCTGGATGACGACACGGTTGTTGACGCCGCAATGGCGCGGGACACTCTCCGCAATGAGATGAGAGGTCTCCAGTCAGAGGGCTGGCAGTGGAACACTGACTATGAGTACGTCCTCACCCCTAACGCCAACAACGAAATTGAAATCCCCGCTACCGCCGCCTTCATTGATCCGTCTGCCTCAGAAGGCAAGGACTACGTTTGGCGCGGAACACGGCTCTACGATAGGGCTGGCAAGACCTACACAATAACGAAGTCGGTCAAGGTAGACATCATTTGGATGCTCGGCTTCGATGAGATGCCTGAGCCCTTCCGGCGCTACTGCTACATCAAAGCCATCCGCAAGTTTGTGGATGAACAGATGGGTGACCAAGCTCTCCATCAGTTCACTGAAATGGATGAAGCTAAAGCTGCCGCTGCTTTCCGCCGAATGGAAAACAAGACGGCAAACTTCAACATCCTTCGTGACAGCTATTCGACCGCACGCATTCTGATGAGGCGTCCAGCATGGCGCGGGTAAGCGGGCAAATCCCGAACCTCGTCAATGGCGTCTCTCAACAACCTCCAGCACTCAGACTAGCAACTCAGGCAGACCTCCAGGTCAACTGCTACTCGACTGTTGTGAAGGGTCTGACGAACCGTCCGCCTGTTGAGCACATCGCACGTATTGCAGATGTCGTTGAAGAGAACGCCTTCGTCCACATCATCAATAGAGACGTTGATGAAAGATACGTACTAGTTGCCACTTCGACAAACCTCAGGGTCTTCGACTTCGCCGGTAACGAGAAGACAGTCAACTTCCCGAATGGCAAAGCGTACCTAAGCACACTCAATCCAGCTGAGCGCTTAGCTGCACTCACTGTTGCTGACTACACGTTCTTGATCAACAAGGACAAGGTTGTTGGTAAGCTGGCAGCGCTTTCCCCTGACTACGGATCACAGGGTCTGGTAGTCATCCGCTCGGGCAACTATGGCCGAACCTATCGGCTCTATGTGGATGGCACTCTCAAGGTCTCCTTGAAGACGCCTGATGGTTCTCTAGCAGCGCACACTTCTGACATCGATACCACCACCATGGCTGATATCATGGTCAAGGTGTTGACGGGTGTAACCTACGCCGCTGGAGCAAGTACGGTATCAGGAACCTCTCTAGGAACTGGATGGACAGTCTCTAGGAACAACTCAACGATCTACATCAAGAAGAACGATGGCACTGCCTTCACACTCAAAGTGGAAGACGGCCAAAACGGCAACGCTATGTTTGCCATCAAGGATGCTACAGCGCAGTTCGAAGACTTGCCGCTCTATGGCTTCCAGAACTTCCATGTGAAGATTCAGGGCCGGTCTGCATCTGGTGATGGCGACTACTACGCACTGTGTCAGAGCAATGAGCAGAACGTCTGGAAGGAGTCTTTGGCTGAAGGTATTCAGACCTCAATAGACCCAATGACGATGCCCTTCTCCCTAGTACGCGAAGCCAATGGATCGTTCACGTTCAGGCAGAACACTTGGAACTCTCGTGAGGTCGGTGACGACAACAGTAACCCGTTCTCATCGTTTGTTGGCCGGTCCATCAATGACGTGTTCTTCCATAAGAACCGACTAGGGTTCCTCTCGGATGAAAACTGCATCCTCTCCTCAGGTGGTGACTACTTCAAGTATTGGAGAACGACCGTCCTGAGCTTGCTAGATGATGATCCTATCGACATCGCTGCGTCTCACGACAAGGTTTCTATTCTGAGAAGTGCGATTCCCTATCAGGAGAATTTGCTCCTCTTCTCGGATCAGACACAGTTCCGCTTGGAGGGTGGTGACATCCTCACTCCGCAGACTGCTTCTCTTCCCGCAACGACTGAGTTCCAGGCATCAACCAAGGCTAAGCCTGTGGGTGCTGGCACGTCAGTCTTCTTCGCTGTTGAGAAGAACGACTATTCAGCCATCCAGGAATACTTCGTAGACAGCGACACACGGACAAATGACGCCCGTGACGTTACTGCTCACGTTCCTGAGTATGTCCCTGCTGGCATCTTTAAGCTGGCGGCAACGTCAAACGAAAGCGTCCTGGTGGTCCTGTCTAAGAATGATCAGGACTCCCTGTATATCTACAAGTACCTCTATGACGATGCTGGACAGGCTAAGCTCCAGTCCTCGTGGTCGCGTTGGGACTTCCCTAACGTCATTCGTATTCACTCCTTTGCGTTCATTCAGTCAGACCTCTACTGGGTAGTGACGAGAACATCAGGGGTCTTCCTTGAGAAGATCACCTTCGAACAAGGTGTGATTGGCGATGATGATTTAGGATTCCGCATTCACTTGGATCAGAAGATCAGAAGTGACAACGCGAAAGTTACCAAGAGTTACAACGCCACGACTAACCAGACCACATTCACCTTCCCGTTCGTATGGAAGTCTATGCCTAAGGCAGTGGTCTCTGTCCCTGTGAACTACGATCCTGGTTATGATGTCGAAGTCATTGGTGATCCTGCAAGCTACAACAGCAACAAGATCATCCTTGAGGGAGACTTCAGAAGCGAGACAATGATCTTCGGCACTCCCTACGAGTGTCTCTATGACTTGTCCATCTTCCAGATCAGACAGGAGTCAACTGGTGGCGGTATCTCAGTAGTCTCTGAGGGTCGCCTACAGGTTCAACGCTTGACGCTCCAGTATGCCAACTCTGGCTACTTCGAGGTCATCGTAAAGCCGACTGGTAGGTTGCCGTGGGTCTATAACCCTAACTCGTATATGTACGGGTTCAACGGTCGTAACCTCGGTGAGCAAGAGAACCTCATCTCTGCACCTGCCATTGACACAGGTGAATACCAAGTACCGATATTCTCTCGTAATGACCGTGTGAAGATCACCATCAGGTCTGACAGTCATCTCCCGTTCTGCATCCTCTCAGCTGAGTGGATTGGGCTTCACGTTATGAAGTCGAAGCGGGTGTCTTAATGGCTATAGTCAGATCAGTGGTGCCTGGAGATATTCCAGACATCCTCCCGCGTTTGCGAGAAGCTGACATACAGGAATGGGAGGCATTCGCAGGGGTTCACCCTCGGATGCTTCTCCCCCTGTTGGCGTATGATCCGAACACCTACACCATCGTAACTGATGACGGTGTTCCTGTGGGTCTCTTTGGTGCGTCCCCTGTTGAAGGGACAAACGGACTAATAGGGACAGTGTGGATGATAGCGACGCCCCAACTCGAAGACATGCAAATCGAGTTTCTCAGAAAGTGCCGTACCGTTGTGACCATGTTGAATGATCGCTACCCGATATTGTGGAACCATGTTGATTGTCGAAATACGGTGCACCTGAAGTGGCTCGAATGGTGTGGCTTTAAGTTCATCTCCCGCAAGGAGAAGTGGGGGGCACAATCGTTACCCTTCTACGAAATCATAAGGATCAAATCGCAATGTGCGTAGCAGCAATGCCGCTACTGATGTTTGGCCTATCAGCCGCTTCTGCGGTCGTGGGCTACATGGGCCAACAGCAACAGTATGCAGCAGCAGCCGCTCAGAAGTCAGAGAATGACCGTGCAGCAGCCGACGCGGCTCGTAACCGCTACGAGTCTATTAGCAAGTCACTTTCCTCTGAGCAGAAGAAAGCTTCCAGTGAATCAATGGATGCACAGACTGAGGCCCTCAAGGCTAGGTCGAAGGCACGCGTTGCCGCTGGTGAAGCTGGCGTATCCGGCTTGTCTGTTGATGCTCTCTTGAGCGACTTCAGCAATCAGGAAGAACGTTACCTTGGTCGTATTGACCAGAACTACCAGACTACGAGGGCTGCTTATCAGGATGAACGTACTGGTGCTTACGACACCGCACGTGCACGCATCAACTCAATGGCAACGCCTGTGAAGCCTAGCTTCGCTGGTGCTGCTCTCCGCATAGGCCAAGCGGGAGTTGATTCCTATTCGCAGTACCTAAGAGGCTGATAAAAGGATTATCACTTAATGGCACGAACTAAACAACGCGTTCAGGTTGATGATCCGCTGAGGCGGACACCTGAGCGTAAGGTCCAGCCTTTGGCTCCGGATGTGTTCGTTGGTGCCCCTAGAGTGTCGGGAGCTGGGGCGGGCATGGCAGATATTGCTGATGCCCTCTCCGGCTTCTCCGGCTCCCTTGGTGGCCTAGCAAAAGTAAGAGCAGCAGCAGACAAAGAACGGGCTGATGCCGCCGCTGTAGAATTTAACGCCCGTCCACTAGATCAACGTACTCAGATGATTGCTTCAGGCATTGGACCTGATGGCAATCCTCTTCCAGACCATCCAGCAGTCTCGAAGGTCTATGGTGCCGATGTAGGTACTCAGACCTCCCTGCGTATCAACGGCGAGATTGATGGAGGCAAGTTCGACTACCTAGGACCAAAGCCTGTAGACCAATATATCTGGGAGGAGGCACAGCCTGATCTCGAAGCTATTGGTGACGATAAGCTTAAGCGTGCAGGCTTCCTAGGTGAACTCAAGAAGTACACTGAAGGACAGATCAAGAAGCAAGCTGAGGTACGGGAAGCTGACCGTGTGAATAGGAGTAAGGACGCGTTCTTTCTCTCCATAGGTCAGACCGTAAAGGAAGCTGAGGAGCAGGGTGTCAAAGACACTGAAGGTCTCTATCAGCGTATCCAAAAGACTCGTGGTGCACTTCAGGATGGTCCGCTGAAGTTGAACATTCCTAAACAGGAGTTTGACAATCAGGTCTTAGCCTATGCGGACAAGATCGCTGACAGTGAAGACCCTGAATTTGCCAAGCTTGCTGTGAGGCTCATCTCTGATCCGCGCGACGGCATTGGACCTATTGGCTTCAAGCAAGAGAACCTCAACAAGTCTCTCGACATCGCTAAGCGTGCTAAGACCGCCATCGATAAGGCTGAGGTCAAGACTGTCACTGAGAAGTACGCCACTGCCGCTCTAGTAGCTGGACTCGGTGGCGCAAACCTTGGCGGCATCGTAGACCACGAAGAGAAGCACTCTGATGGTTCCACCTTCACTGTCAAAGCTGAAGATGTTCGCAAGTCGGTATTCAATAAGTGGCAGCTTAACAGCGCTGAAGTCGCCAACAGGCTCAAGGAGAATCCTGAGCAGACGATGAAGCGGGAGGTCTCTGAGCTTAAGAGTATGGGCCTAGTCAATGAGTCCTGGAAGGGAATGTTCAAATCATTCGCGGACGGTCTCACTGAGCAAGACATCCAGAACCCTCAGAAGCTCCAGGAGTTGCAGAAGGTCGCCTCCCTCTACGACACCATGAAATCTCAGTCCACGTTCTTCCTTGAGCGTCACCTTGACGACAACTCTAAGAAGCTGATGGACCGCTATTGGGTGGCCCGCAATCGCCTAGGAGTTCAAGCACAGGACGTTGCTCTGACTATGGCCGTCCACTCTCTTGACCCAACGTCTGAGCAAGCGGAAGGTTCTGCCTCCCGTGCTGTGAAGGACAAGGTTGAGAAGGAGTATGACAACGGCTCACAGTACGCTTCCCTCCTCAAGGAGACTGCTACCGGATACGTTCGGATGGGTGGTGTCTCTGCTGAGAAAGCTGTTGAGCTTGCCGCTGAGCGTTTGAAGTCTCAAGGTGCCAACGTGAATGGGAGCTTCGTTCCTATTCCTGTGGACAAGAACGGCAACCAAATTGCTGTGCCTGAAGACTTCGCTGACCTAGCAGAACTCACAGTCCAGCGTTGGGCTGATGAGCACGCTCCTCCTGGTATCAAATCCTCTGATCTCACCCTTCGAGGGTACAGTAATGGAACCTTCGAGATCGTAGATAAGCGCAACGGTATCCCCGTCATTGGGATAAATATCGGTGACGCTTCATCCGCGAAGCCTGTGCTCACATCTCAGGACTTTATTGATACCGAGAAGATTGAGCAGGCCAAGAAGCTAAAGGGCGATGTCCGGGAGCAGAACATCAACGCTCTAATCCGGCAGAACGACTACAGCGGCGCAATGAAGATGATAGACGAAGGCAACAGCAAACCTCCTAAGAGGACTGTTGCTTCCAAGGGTGGTGCTCGTGCAAGCGATGTCTCCACTGTGGAAATCGGACCATTCATCAACATGCTCACGCGTCGCGCCTTCTGGATGAGTGGCGGCAATCACAATCAGATACTTCCTCCAGAGCTATCCCGGTCAAACTCGGACGGCACGCTGAAGGAACCTAAGAAGTAACTACCCACGTCATAGATCAAAACAAGAAGGCCTCATCATCTGCGGATGGTGGGGCTTTTTTCTTTGGAGAACTAATGAACGACAACCCACTATTCACTACGGACGAAGAAGCCAAGAAGAACAGCACACAGGTCAACCCTGTAGCTCAGGCTGCTGAGGCGGCAGACGCAGCTGTGAACACTCCGTCCGATCAACCGGCTACTGTTACAACTCCTGAACCTGAACTGACAGGAAGAGACCTGAACAAGTATGTCAAGGTCGTCACAAGCCTCACTGATGGCAACGTAGACCACAACGTTGATATGCTTCAGAAGCCGTTCATCGGCTCCCTGAGCAAAGCTCTTCAGGCAATGCCAGAGGACTTGCGTGCTGCCATCCAGGTAGAGCAAGCCGGTCGCTCCAGGGCATACCAAACGCGACTCTATCAGCGTCACAAGCTGGGCGGACCTCTCGCGGCTCCTCCAGGTCACTCACGGCATGAGACAGGTAACGCTGTAGACATCGGTCCTACTAGTGGCACTGAGAGAGACCCTAAGTTCCAAGCTGCACTCAACTGGCTCTACCAGAACGGTGAGGCTTACGGGATTCTCAATCCCCCCTCTATTCGCAATCGCGATAGTGGACACTTCCAGTGGGTAGGTCAGCCTAAGGTGGCTGGACCTGACAAATCACTCCGTACCAATACCATTCCCTACGAAGTGAAGAACGCCATTGAACTTACCGCACACAAGTACGGTCTCGATCGCAGGATGCTGTACTCCATCGCGTATGGTGAAAGCACGTATGGAATCGCCCCTCCATCATCGGTCGGCGCTACTGGACTATTCCAGATGACGGCTGAAACTTGGGGAGACCTGGTTAAACGTAACGGCAAGAACTTTCCTGAGATCACAAATTGGGACCGCAACAATCCTCTTCACAATGCACTTATGATGGGAGCGTTCACGCGAGAGAACCAAGCAATCCTTCACGAGAAGCTTGGCCGTGACCCTACCCCTGGTGAGGTCTACGGTGCACACTTCTTAGGTGCTTCGGGTTACAGCCGCTTTGTTGACTACGCGAAGAATAACCCCCATGCGCCGGCAGCTGATGGTGTTGGTGCAAAGTCCGTAGCAGCCAACAAGACAGTGTTCTTCCGCAAGGACGGCGTTGCTCGTACCGCTGAAGAAGTTCAGATGTGGATGGACCGCAAGGCCTCCACGGCTCCCGGCTTCAATGACGACAATGAGAAGGTGAAAGCTCTCATCGATAAGTCACAGGAAGGCTACAAGTCTATCCCTGGAGTTGGTGAAGCCGTGGCTCTTTCCGAAGGTAAGGTGAGCGAGGCGACTGCTGGTGCCAACCTCGCTCTAGCTGCTCAGGTAGAGAATGCACGTCGCAACTCTCGTAAGAATGCCTCTCAAAACGGCGTAGCTGCTGAACCTAACCTTGGTGTTGGTTACAAGAAGATAGACCTGGAGGACATCTATGCTCCTCCTTCCATCAACTCTCGTGACATCTCGAAGAAGATCGAAGAGCAGATGAACCATCGCGAAGAGGTTGCTTCTCTTAGCACGCTTGCGCTGGACGCCTTCAGAGACACTCAGACCCTCTCGTGGATGTTCGCTGGTGCTCCAGGCATGAGGCCTGATCCGAACTACATGATGACTGAGGAGATGGCTAAGAAGCTCATCGAAGGTGTTGACCCTAGGTATCACTCCTGGATCATCAACAGCTACTCTGAAGCTCAGGCCGGTAAGGCACGTGAAGACGCTCTAGCCTTCCAAGCTGGAGAGAAGCGCCTTGACGAAGCTGGCATCACAGGCACGGCGCTTAGGATTGCTTCGAGCTTCCTAGACCCCGTTACCTTGGGTGTTGCCATAGGTACTGAAGGTCTTGCTGCTCCTCTCGTGTTCGGTAAGACCGCGCAAAGTGTTGGCAAGCTAAAGGCTGGACTGTTGGCTTCAGCTGGAAACGTCGCTGCTACAGGTGTCCTTCAGGTTGCTGGCGATCCTCGCATCACTGGACAGGATTACGTCCTTGCTGGTGTTGCTGGCTTTGGACTTGGTGCTCTCTTCGGAAGAAGTGGAAGGGTCTTAGCAGAGAACGAAAAGCTTGCTGACCAAGCGGCTTCTGTAGTGGATGACATCGTAAAGGCTAAGCAGGGTTCCTCATCGGCTGGTGCCGCTCAGAACCTTGACGCTCCTTACGTGTCTCCTCAGCTGGAAGCCAATTGGGACAGGCTGAAGAATGAAGACGTTTGGGAGTCCCCTGTGTGGGACAAGCTCCCGCTGTGGGGAACTGTCGATAAGACCCTTCAGTCTAAGAACCCTGCTGCACGTCTTGTGGCTCCTTACTTGGCTGAGAACGCTGTTGGCTTCAAAGGCCATGGCGTTGTTCCCGTCGCTGCATCCGAAAGAGGCAAGCGATTGGAGGGCTCATTCGATGCCCGCTACACGGACCATCACCGCACTCACTACGAGGAGTACCTCAAAGAAGCGGGTGGCAACTGGGTGGATAAGTGGCGTCTCACTGGTGAGTTCGCTGACAAGGTAGGCCTAGCAATCCGGGAGCGTGATCCCGCTGTTAGGGCGAAGATGTCTCCAGCTGCTGTGAAGATGGCAGACAGGCAGATAGCTCTTCAGGATGAACTCCTAGAACTGGAGAAGAACCCTGGCGCCTGGATGGGCAAGGAGATGCAGTCAGTCCAAGGCTTCAATGATGTAGTGAACAAAGGTTCCTACCTCATGCGTGTTTGGGACAACGCCAAGCTGAAGACGTTAGGTCTTCCTAAGCTTCAGCGAATGCTCCGTGGCGCTATCCGTGCTGAACAGCCAGACCTCGAAGAGGCTTACGTTAGACGCCTTGCAGATGGTGCTGCTGAGAAGATGATGGACCGCACTCACGGTCTTGACGACTACTTCGAGCGTGCAATGACCGGCGCTGATGAGGAATCTCTTAAGCGTGTGCTTAGAGAGTTCGACTTCGTTGAAGAGGAGATGGATGAAGTCCTCTCCAAGTTCAAGCAGGCCAAAGAGGCAGACGCCAAGAATCCCGCGCGGTCTAAGCGTAGGATGATCCTCAATGAGACCTACGAGACTGAGATCGATGGACAGAAGTACAAGCTAAGTGACTTCCTGGTCAATGATGGCCCGGCACTCTTCAAGGCTCGGAACCGTCAGGCCACTTCACGTATCGCTCTAGCTCAGGTTCAAATCCATGATCCTAAGACTGGTGAACTGCTAGTTGATGGTATCCGTTCTGATGCTGACTTCGAGAAGCTCATCACTCAGGTGAAGACTCGTGGTGGTAAGGAAGGTCAGACACCAAGGCAGATCGCTTCCGACGAAGCTCAGCTTAGGTTCATCTATGACTACATGACAGGCCGTCTAAAGATGCCTGACAGTAAGCTCATGGATGCTCTACGCCTTGTGCAGAAGTTCAACTTCTCACGAGTGATGAACCAAGTAGGCTTCGCTCAGATTCCCGAAATGGCGACAACTGTTGCTCAGCTTGGAATCCGAGCCTCAATGGAACACATGCCTGAGTTCCGACGAATCCTCGGGATGAAGGCCTCACACCTTGAGCGTCACGGTACGCTTGATGAGTTCCAAGCCTTCACAGGTCAGAGCACAGCCATGCTCCGGTCTCACATCACGTCACGCTTCGATGATGAAGCCACCAATGGGTTCCACAAGTACACCAAGGGTTCGATGTTCGATAAGGCCGAAGCAGGAATGGAGAACCTCAACAGAGCAACCTCCACCCTCTCTGGCATGAATGGCATCACCGATATGATGCAGAACTGGAACGCTAAGATCGTAGGTCAGACCTTCGTGAACCTAGCGCATGGCGCAAAGGAAGTGGATGGGAAGCTAGTCTTCTCTCACGCCAACATCCGGCGCATCAAATCGCTTGGCATCGAAACTGAGAAGACCTCCAAGTTCCGCTACAAAAATCCCAAGTACAAAGGGGTGGATATGCGGAAGGCTAAGGAGGAGTACGACGCTGTAGTGAAGTCCGCTAAGGCTGACGCTGCTTCCAAGTTGTCTCCTGAAGATAAGAAGCTCCTTGAGGTCGCTAACATCCGACTGAAGGAGATGGAGTTCAACAACAGCATTGGCAGGGATGTAGACCTTCCTGACATCGAAGCAGTCACCAAACAGATCGATGAGCTTCTCGCTAAGGGAGGCTACACGCTTCCTAAGGCTCCAGGCTTCAAGGGAGAGGCTAAGTGGATCGAAGGTGAAGGCACGATGCTTGAACGCATTACCCGCCAGATCAAGGAACACGCTACGACTGAGAAGGGAATCTATAACGACAAGAAGTTCCAACTAATGAACTACAATTCATGGACGGACCTCGAAGCTCGTGAAGCTTTCATCGACTCATTGTTCCGTGCTTCCCGCCGAATGGTGCAGGAGAACGATGTAGGACAAATGGCTACCTGGATGTCCAATCCAATGGTACGCGTCCTCCTCCAGTTCCGTACCTTCATGGTCGCTGGCTTCTCGAAGCAGCTGCTCCACAACCTTCACATGAGTGGGGCTATGGGTGGCGGCTTTGATAGGCAGAACGCTTCTCAGGCATTCGGCTACTTCACTGCCTCTGTTGTCATGGGTGGTCTAGCCTATGCGATGCAGATGAAGCTTCAGGCTGCTGGCAGAAGCGATGCTGACGAGTGGCTCTATGACGAGAAGAAGGGGAAGCTCACCCACGAGAACTTGGCGAAAGCCGCAGTTCAACGTGCAGGGTGGTCTTCAATTATCCCCCTAGTCATGGACTCGGCTAAAGTTGGTCAGATGTTGACAGGTGATCCGCTCTTCGATGCACGGACTACAGGTCAGTCCTCAGACCTCATATTTGGCAACCCTACAGTTGGCCTATTGGATCAGGTCACTTCCCTTGGCCCGTCCATTGGGAACATGATCCGTGAAGATCGTTCTCCAACTCAAGCAGAACTTAGGAAGGCATTCTCGCTCCTTCCGTTCCAGAACCTCATGGGTGTGCAGCAAACGTTCAACTACATGATCTCTGGATTTGACGAGACCAAGCCGCGTTAAAAGACGCCATTAGGGGGAGGGGAGCCATTCCCTCCTCCTAGTGAACTCCCAAGGAGTAACTACCAGAATGGCATACAGTAAGGTGACCATCCCCGCTGATGGCACCACAGACACCTTCACGTTTTCTTTTGGCTACCTCTACGCTGATCATATTGAAGCCTATAAGAACGGCATCAAGATCGCAGGTAGAACCCTCCCCACAGCCTCCTCAGTAAAGCTGAACACAAGCGTGGCGAATGGTGATGTCATCATCATCCAGCGCATTACCCCTCGTGATAAGCTTCTCGTATCGATGCCTAACTCCGGTACATTCCGTGGTAAGGACATCAACGCCATGGCTCTCCAGACGTTGTACATCGCTCAGGAGGTCTTCGATAACCTGACGACCATCGTCCAGTTGGCTGTGGACAATACGATGGACGCTCTAAACCATCGAATCTCTAACGTCCTCGATCCAGTCAATCCTCAAGACGCCGTTACTAAGCGTTGGGCTGAGACCGCTATGGACTCAGAACTTGCTCAAGCGATTGCCGCAAAGAATGCAGCAGTTGACGCGAAGAACGCCTCTGACACCAACAAAGCAGGCACGGCCGCAGATCGCACACAGACCGGCTTAGACCGTACTGCTGTGGCTAACGATAAGACGACCGTAGCTTCTGACAAAGCCGCTGTAGCAGCGAACAAGACAGCCACGGATAACAACGTCACGGCTGCTGCTGGTTCCGCAAGCGCTGCTTCAGGCTCAGCTTCAACAGCTTCAAACGCTGCAAGCACGGCTACTACTCAGGCTGGCATTGCTACGACGAAGGCGACACAGACCGCTACTGATGCAGTCGCTACTGCCGCTGACCGTGTTCAGACCGGACTTGATAGAACTGCCGCTGCCGCCGATGCAGTGAAGACCAATGGTGATCGATACGCTACTGGTCTGGATCGTGTGCAGACAGGTCTGGATCGTACTGCTACCGCAGCTGACCGTGTACAGACCGGACAAGACAGAACAGCCGTTGCAAACGATAAGACGACCGTTGCGAACGATAAAGCAGCTGTAGCATCAGACAAGGCTACCGTAGCTGCCGATAAAGCTACCGTTGCGGCTGACAAAGGTCTTGCTGAAAGCTACCGCCTAGCGTCTTTCAACTACGCCAATGCCGCTTCTGCTTCAGCTACAAACGCTGGCATCTCACTCACGGACTTCCGCAAGTATTACCTTGGTGGCTTCGCTACCGATCCTACCAAAGACCTCACAGGTGCCACGCTTACTGAGGGTGCTCTCTATTGGAACACCGTAGCTAAGACGCTGAAGAACTGGAATGGTGCTACATGGGTAGCTGTAGGTCTCACCACTGGTGGTGCAGTCGCAGTCACTCCTGTGGGTGCCCTCGTAGCTACCAACGCTCAGGCTGCCTTCCAGGAACTTGACGCTGACCTCACAGCTGAGATCACGGCACGCATTGCTGGTGATAACGCTAAGGTTAGCAAGTCCGGTGACACGATGACCGGCAGGTTGAACACTGCAGGCTTCACGTGGGGGAAGTCACACTCCATCGCGGGCGTTGACCTTGACACCTTGATGACTGCTGGCTTCTACAGCGGACCCAACCTTGTTAATGCTCCAACAAACACTTGGTATCAGGTCTCAGTTCAAACCTACAACACCTACGTCATCGGGGACACGAGCACGCATCATGTCTATCAGCACATAATCCCTATCAACCCTGGTTTTGACTCGTGGCATCGCACGTGTAACGCAGGTGTGTGGGGACCGTGGCGCAAGATCATTGACGGTGGAAACCATCTCAATGCACCTGATGTGATCATTGAAGAACAGCAACCTTCTGGCACAAACGCTGGAACGTTCACTAGTGGTGGCTGGCAGTTTCGTGCGCTGAACACAGTGGTCCGTAACGTCGGTAATATTGCTTCACTTGCCTCCTCCCTAATCACACTCCCTGCTGGTTCTTATTACTTCGTCTGGTCAGCCACTGGCTATCAGGCTGGCAGTCACAGAACTAAGATTCAGGATGAGACGAACAACGTAGAACTATTCGGAGGCTCAACAGAGACGCAGGGTGGGGCATTGAATGCGTGCTCACGCTCTCACGGAAGTGGCGTAGCTACCTTCACAGCATCTCGCACCGTGTCACTCAAGCATAGATGCCAGAGCACCAAGTCAACAGATGGATTCGGTGGTGCTGCTGGGTTTAGCGTTCCTGAAGTCTACTCTCGTCTCGAAATTTGGAAGATAGCATAAATGGACACCGCTCTAATCGCTGGTGGTGTCGTCACCCAAGTGTGGCGTGACACTGCTAAAGACACCCTCGAAGGCGTCGAAGGAACTCTTGTGGAGTTCGCACCTAACGAAGTCGTATGTGGGATGCTGTGGAATGGAAGTCAGCTTTCAGTCCCCACTCCGGTAACCGCAGTCCCCACTGTGGTCTCTCCCTATCAGGCCCGCATTGTCCTGCTTCAGGCCGGACTTATGGATGAAGTCGAAGCAATGATGGCTTCCCCTGATATAGAGCCCGCTGCCAAGATTGCATGGGAGTATGCGACTGGCTTCTACCGCGACTCTCCATTCATCAACACGTTGGGCTCATCTCTCGGTCTGACCTCAAGTCAGATTGATGATCTCTTCATCGCTGCCTCGCAGGTGCCCTAATGACACCTGAACTACACAGAGCACTGGGCAACCTTGAGGGTAAGATGGACATCCTCATTGAACGAAGCGCTAAGGATGAGAAGGAGCGTGATGCCATCTCAGATCGCGTCACCGTCCTTGAGACATCGGCCCACACTCAGAAGACTGTCATCGCATTGGTCGCCTCATTCATCGGCATCGTCATGACCTTTGCTGTGGATGTCATCAAAGCCAAACTATTCAGCTAAGCCATGAGTAAATCAAAACCCCCTAGCAAAGGTAAGGCTACGGAGGGCGCTTTAGGCTCTCTCCATGGTGAACTTGCCAAGGCCTTCACAGACATCCTCAAGGATGGAGAGGGCAAGGACGAAGCCGGGAAGAAGATTCCTGCCAAAGCGTCCACCCTCAACGTCATCCGACAGTTCCTCAAGGACAATGAGATCACAGCAGCGCTGACCCCTAAGTCTCCCTTGGGTGACCTCACAGGTGCACTGCCAACTGACTTCGAGTTCGAGGACGATGATGAGGCCTGAGGACACCCCTTAGACCCCCTCAAATCTTCACAGAGCGACTCCAGGGCGGGCGTTTAGAGACTTCAAGCTACACACATAGCCTGGAGCCTAACGCCCGCCCTAGCACGCTTCCAGAGTTGCACTATCAATTTACCTCACAGGTGTGAGTTGTCGCAGCCTAAAGAACCCCTTCGAGCAAGAGCCAAGAGCTTGCTCAGGGGAGCCCGCAGACGGGCAAACAAGAAGGGCCTGGAAGTCACCCTAACAGAGGGGTGGCTCATGCACAGGCTGAACACCGGGAGATGTGAACGTACTGACATGCGCTTCGTGCTGACCCCTGAAGGTCGCCCTGGAGTGCCACATCCATTCTCCCCTTCCCTAGATCGCAAAGACCCAACGCTCGGATACACACCTGACAACTGTCAGTTAGTCGTGTGGGTCTTCAACATAAGCAAGAGTAGTTATGACCAAGAAACCGTCCTCCAGTTCGCGAGGACGCTCATCAACAAAGAAGACAAAGAAAGAGAAGAGCACTCCTACAAAGTCTATTCGCAAAAAGCAGGAAGCAAAGAAAGCCGTCGCCTTAAAGTCCCAAGTCGAAGGGGCGGTAACGGCATCCCTGTACGGCGAAAAGATCAAGGAAGACTTCCGCGTATTCCTCAGGTTGGTGTGGAGACAGCTTCAGCTTCCAGAGCCTACGCCCGTCCAGTTGGACATAGCGAAGTTCCTTCAGCACGGTCCACGACGCAAAGTCATCGAGGCATTCCGTGGTGTAGGAAAGTCCTGGATCACATCCGCCTACGTCTTATGGCTCCTCTACTGTGAGCCTCAGCATAAGATTCTAGTCGTCTCTGCTACCAAGGAACGCTCAGATCAATTCTCTACGTTCACTATGCGGCTCATCAGTGAGATGCCTCTCCTGGTACATCTCAAGCCTCGTGATGAACAACGGCAATCAAAGATAGCCTTCGACGTTGGTCCTGCACGTGCTGACCATGCACCCTCTGTGAA
Organism: Hyphomicrobium sp. ghe19; assembly: GCF_902712875.1. Taxonomy (NCBI): domain Bacteria; kingdom Pseudomonadati; phylum Pseudomonadota; class Alphaproteobacteria; order Hyphomicrobiales; family Hyphomicrobiaceae; genus Hyphomicrobium; species Hyphomicrobium sp. ghe19. The sequence continues at coordinate 2,627,572 of NZ_LR743509.1, forward strand.
GTCTGCCGGTATCTTCGGTCAGATCACAGGCTCACGTGCTGACCACATCGTTGCAGACGACATTGAAGTCCCTAACAACTCCGACACTCAGATGGCACGCGAGAAGCTTGCTGAGTCTGTGAAGGAGTTCGACGCTATTCTGAAGCCTCTCCCTCACGCCACCATCACCTACCTTGGTACGCCGCAGACGGAGATGTCCCTCTACAATACCTTGCCAGATCGCGGCTACGTGATCCGCATTTGGCCTGCACGCATTCCAGACGACGTTGAGAAGTATGGCGGTAAGCTTGCTCCCTACATACACAAGCTCATCGAGAAGGGTGCCAAGCCGGGTGATCCTGTAGACCCTAGACGCTTCGGCTACGAGGACTTGGCAGAACGTGCCCTCTCGTATGGACGCTCAGGCTTCGCCCTACAGTTCCAGCTAGACACATCTCTCTCGGATGCTGACAGGTATCCACTCAAGCTCTCTGACCTCATCGTAATGTCACTGCCTCCAGACAAGGGGCCTGTAGACGTTACATGGGCAACAAGTCCTGAACTGGTAGACAATGATCTTCCAGCAGTCGGACTTGAGGGTGATCGCTACTATCGCCCTGTGTGGACCTCTAAGGAGTGGTCACCCTACACAGGTTGCGTCATGTACGTTGACCCCTCAGGTAGAGGCAAAGACGAGACTGCCATATGCGTAGCTAAGGCTCTCTATGGTCGCGTGTTCATCACGTACATAGCTGGCTTCAGGGATGGCTACTCGGATGAGACCATCAAGAAGATTCTCCTGATTGCTAAATCTCATGGCGTGAAGGAGATCGTTGTTGAGCCCAACTTCGGTGACGGTATGTTCTCGAAGCTCCTCATGGCTCAATCTCAGGTGCTCTATAGGGTTAGCATCGTAGACAGTGAGTGGTCTCGTGCTCAGAAGGAAGCACGCATCATTGACGTGCTTGAGCCTGTTATGAACCAACATCGCTTGGTCATCGACAAGTCAGTCATCTGGTACGACTACAAATCTACAGAGACGTACATCCCTGAAGAGCAGAATAGATACAGAGCCTTCTATCAGATGTCCCGGTTGACTAAGGACCGTGGTGCTCTGGTGTCGGATGACAGAATCGAAGCTATCGCTGGTGCTGTGAAGTATTGGACTGACCACTTCGCTAAGGACACCACGAAGTCAGTCAAGGATCACAAAGCTCAGGAGCTTGATGAGGAACTGAAGAAGTTCATGAAGCACGCCATAGACCCTAGAGGTAACCGTGGAGGCTCTAAGAAGTCTCCATTCCTCGGTGGTCTGAAGGCCTTCAAGTCTCGCATGGGACTACGCTAAGAGATGACCGTTAGGGTGCATTAATTCGTATCCTAACGGCCTCCCTCGTGGAACGCATAGTTGTCCTTTGTTTATGGGACTATGTACGATGTTGCCTTGTGATTACCCCCTTGTCATGGATAACCCCCTCCCCCGTGATGATCCCCTATAGGTATACTTATAGGTTCTCCTTAGGTTGACCTTAGGTGTCCTTACTATCGGTGCAGTGTCAGGGGTAGCTATCGGTACAGCGTAAGGTCATCCTATCGGTACGACATCATCATAGTACATCACTACACAGACTACTCTAGTGTCATCCTCCAGGCTCATCTCACTTTAGAGGCACACATCCTCTACGACCGTATCTCAATGTGTTGGGATGTGGGTGAGCCGCGATGATCACACTAGATCATACTATTGGTCACCATAAGGTAGACCTACGAGTTGAGCTTACTGTCGGTGCGAGATCACCCCCTGAGTAATCGCAGGGCTCTGACAATCCGCATCAACAGTCACTGCTCCCTGAGTGCTTAGCGTTTCTCCCTCTTGGCTTCGCACTCAGGTCTTCTCCTAGATGGAGACCAAGAAGGAACATCACACTGCATGAGCAAGAAGCGTCGCCGCTCCAATCATCAGCACAGAACGCTATCGGACTACACTCCTCCACTCTCTGCACTCATCCCTGAGGTTCTCCTTATGAGACACCCAAAGGATGACTCGTGGCAAAGACCGAGAGAGAAGAAGCGAACAAGCTGGTGGAAGCGTATCTTCATGCTTCCGAGTAGAAGCTCCTATGGCTGAACATTCGGATGTGAACACTACTCCGCACAAGGATGGCTCTAGGTGGACCTCAGGGTTCCCTAGGGCCGTTTGCTTTTGCTGGAAATATTCGTCAGCAGGACTAGACTTGCGCGACCGTCGAAACACCCCCATCGGGTTCCGCTTTTGTTCTCTGGGTGTTCTCGTTATGTCCTTCCAAAAGAACTCGATTAGAAGGCCTTCGAGTAGGCTTTAGGTTGTGCTTAGTGCCTGCTGTTGTCACAGGTATTGTCACAAGGCGGGGTATTATCCAATGATATCAATGCCTCACAGGGGATATCACATCCGCTTACATACCGTTAGGTCAGCTATGCTGTCCTATTTTTGACTATTAGGTCAACCATACTGACCTATTTGTTTCTTTATATGTCTCTCTCTGCGTTTACCTGTTGATGGCTCTTCACGCTCATCATTCAGCAGACCTCAAGTCATCCACTAGGCATCCAGCAGCCACCTAGCGCCACTCCTCAGGATATCCACAGCGATGCCTCATGGTTGTCATCATGTGCCGTATCGAAGTGATTGCACAGTGTGAGACTTATTGTTAACCTCTTCACTGTTGAGCCGAAGCACAGCGCTTAGGTCAGCTAGAGAGGAGCATAGGAATGCCAGCACGTAAGAGAATGACGCGACAAGAGGTCATGCAATCACTTGAGACGCTTAGAAGCTTCCTTCCAAAGGGCTCTACGGTCTACACAGTTGAGAGGAGCGTTAGCAGGTCACGCCAAGCAACCAACATCAGCATTCTACAGCTACACGATGCAGTTAGAACGCCTAGGAATCTCAGCATCTACGCTGGTAGAGTGTTGGGTTATTCGATGTCCACTAAACGCGGACCTGAAAGTCTCAAGGTTGTCGGGCAAGGCCTGAACATGGCCAAACACACAGTACAAATGATATCGGCCATTCTATATGACGATGCCAACGCCCTGACTCATCAAGCCCTATAAACACACAGCGCAACGCCCTATAAACACACAGCGCAACGCCCTAAGCGCCACATTAAAGCTCATCGTAATGGTGGGCTTTTTTGTTGTTCTCTCACTCTTCGCAGTCTCTCACAGGTATGCGTAAAGATCACATCAGCAATGCACTAGGTGGGATACCTCACACATGTGAGATATGTTTTATATCTTCTCACACCACTGAGACACTCACACAGAGGAGATGAGAGAATGGATTACAGCAACACAGTATGCGCCCACTACTACGGATCGAAAGCAAAGGGTTACAGCCTCACAATCACGCGTGGCCCGTCTCTCGCGGTGGTCCTAGGAACGATCAAGGTGAGTGGCAAGGTGGAAGCTAAGAAGGTCTGCAAAGCGAACAACTACAAAGCGTGGAACTTCTGAGAGGGATGAGGCCAATGCTGCGCAACGTATTCTACTTCTCTTATTCGCGTGTTGGTGGACTTCGCTTTGTCCGCATTGGTCGCCTTCAGATGTCCTTCTGCATTACTCGCAACTCACCTTGGAATAACTGACATGTGGACTTGGATAAGACGCGAACTGCTCAACATTGGCGACATGCTGATGAGCTTCGCACTAGTGGGCGGGTATGCCTGCATCAGCTTTCAGGCCTTCGACGCAATGGCGCTTATGTGGCTGCTAGCGTGCGGATGGTTAGCGTTCAGAGCAACTAAGGCAGGGGAGTATCGCTGATGAAGCCTGAAGTCATTTTTGAGAACCAACACTATCAAGCTTGTGGGTGGAAAGGGTCTCTCATCATCAGCCACAAGCGCAAACGCGGTGGTAAGCAGCTAGTAGGCGACCAAGCGGCGACTTGGATTGATGCCATAAAGACCGCGATGGATAGAGACGAAGCTAACGCCCTGTGTAGAGTTTTTTTGTCCAACTAACTGACAGAATGGAGAATCTGACAATGTGGACACTTAGCTATAAAGGCGCATTCATCCACGGCTATTGCGAACGGAAAGAATGCAAAGTGCAGTATGGACCGAATATGTTTGTACGCGGTCCTTTCCCTAGCCTTGACGCCGCTAAGCGCTTCATCCGCCAAGCAATCAAAAACGGGGACCATAATGTTTGAGCTTAAAGACTTCACGCTAGGCGATGCCGTCGAACTGCATCCCGGCTGCGATAGGTGGATGATGGGGGACCGCGTTGGATCAGTGCAGAAGGTAGGCCGCAAGCTGCTAACAGTGAGAATGTTCACAAGCGGCAAGGCTATCAAGTTGCACCCTGCAAACGTAGGCAAGCTGAATGGAGCTTACGCGTGATGAGGATTGAGACCATCGAAGGTCCGAGTTGGGCCGCTAGCTACCTCATCAATGGGGATGCTTCAGGACTTACCGATGAGGAGATTGCACAAGTAGACGCTTGGCTGAAGCGTGAAGGCTTTTCAAAGCATCAATGCGTTAGCTGCTCAGATGTACCACGCTTTACATGGTCTTATGGGGTCTACTTCCCTGAAGGCGATTGTGAAGGGGGAGAAGTGCTGGAGTACACGTTCCTTATTCACGCCTAATTAACTCACAACTGTCATCAACTCACACATCGGCAACAACTCAAGAGAGGAATGAACGTTATGGCTAAGTTTACGAAGACGCAACGCGACGAAGCAATCGAACGACTGCGCAAGTGGCTTCCAGTTGGGTCAACGGTGTACTCTATCGTTCGGAAGGTCTCAGCGTCGGGGATGAGGCGAAAGATACAGTTTGTCTACTTCGAGAACGGGGATGGTGCGACTTGCGCTAATGATCGTCACCCGACTTACAGCATAGCTCAGGCTCTTGGCCTTAGCGTCTCACGTGAAGGTGGTAACGATACTGTGACTGTGCAGGGCACTGGGATGGATATGTGCTTTGCCACTGTCTATGACCTCGCAGTAGTGCTCCACGGGGATGGCAACGCCCTGAAGTCTCGCACGCTTTAGCTTGACCAATTAGCTCATACCTATGGGACACTCACAGATGGCACGTAGCTTTCACAACATTGATACACCATGGCGCAAAGGCGCTGACTACATCGGCTATGCTGGAGGGGAGATATTCCACATCCGCAAAGTGATGACGCGGGCCGCTAAACGCTTCACTTGGAGGGCCGTACAGGTTGACGGCTATGTCATCCTATGGGGTGACACCCTAGGGGAGATCAGCGGCAAGCTCGAAGGCTTCTCTCTGAGGCGTAACGCTGCCTAATTACCTCACTCTTGTCAGCATTCCGGAAGGCCTCTTATGGGGGCCTTCTAGTGTGCCGATAGCAGACAGGCACGCTAGCCGCATGACGTGGCCCGATGGCGCATGAAGCGCCTTGCACACATCCTAGAGGGATACCCGCAATGGACTTTAGATCGCTTGCCTACACGCTTGCCCGCAATCGCCTTGACCCGCTGATGCAGTACGCTGCACACGGTCAGATTGCATCCGAGGGGCATAGGCAACGGCTCCTTGATTCACTCAAGCGCATTCAGCGTCAAGCTTTGTGGTCGCTCGAAATCAGAGAGTTCATTCGCGCCGTCCAGGTAGGTGCAGTGTGAAGCGGTCTCACACAGGCAACGCTTCTGACGGGGCCTCACTCGTCTCTCGCAGCGAAGCACTCTCAGCATTCGACGCACTGCCTAAGGGAGTCCGCAGGCTGCTCCACAGGGCATCAGGTAACTGGAACTCCGTCCAACTCCTGAAGCTGTACCGCAAGGAAGGCGCGGTCGTTGTGGTCGAACGCATTCGAAGGCTCGAAGCACATAGACGCCAAAAATACTACGAGGCTGCTGAAACCGGCTTCAGGGACTTCAAAGGCTAGGTCTTCAAGGTCTCTTGTGGTCATCACCATGAGAGACCCTGGACGCTAAGCAATGAAGCTAGCGAATAAGAGGGTATCTAATAAATGTCGAAAGCACTTGTTCTCGTAATGCGTGACGGTCGGGCCATTAAGTGGGCTGGTAAGTACCACAACATTCTCGCAGAGGTCTCTCCTGAGAATGGCCGCGTACTGAAGTTCCTGCCTGCAATGATCTGGCGGGATATCCGTAACGGCACGTTCTACATCGAAGTCAGCCGTGAGTTCATCGCTTCCAACAACTTCAAGTCTCAACGCGAAGCTCTCGAATGGATTGCTAACGTTGGACTCGTCAACGCCTCAGGTGGCATCATCGTTGGGGGCCATGGTGTTGAGGGCAAAGAGTTTGCTGAAGACCTTCTCCACAAACATCAGCAGGCGTGCACTCTCCTAGCCGCTTAATCTGACAACTGTCACACATCGCAGGGCGTACAATGAGTAGAATTGAGATAAACCCCTTAGGTTTTCGTAAGGTTCTGTATGCGTCTATGGCCGCTTGCCTAGGGTTCCTATTAGTGATCGGAGGGAGTTCCGAGCACGAGACTCCTGTCTACAGTGACTCAGACAGGGCTCAGCTTACTGCTCTCATCGGAAAGTTATTGGGCTCTCAATAAAGAAACTATGCGTAATTACCTGACAGAGTGCAGAGACTCCTACTCCGGAGTATGTACCTGCCAGAACGGAGGGAATTGTGAAGGCCACTACCTATGAACTTGATGACGTCACCACGTACCTAACTGATGTGGTGGTTCCCGGTTACGACTCAGTTCTTAGTCATATGGCTAGGACTAGACCGGAAGAGATCGAAGAGATGATTGATGCTGTTGTGGACACCATTCGTATCAATCGTATGTGTGCCCGCAAGGTGGCTGGATCAAAAGTCATCATGGTCCAAGCCTCACCTATCCTCCAGGAAGCTGGCATAGGTTTCATCCAGGCGTTTCCCATTGATGTGATCGAAGAGGTACTGTCAGGCTAACATTTAGATTGTGTGGAGAGGGCTCTTGTGCCCTTTCCTCACATCGCGTAGCTTCTCCAGGCCTGCAACTACTGCCAAAGAGGAGTTAGCAATGGCTACGCCCAAGCCAAAGGCTACGATCAACAAGACGATTGATGGATTCTACGCAGCTATAGAGGAGTTCAGAAAGCTACATCCGAACATCACGCCGAACGCAATACTAGCGTTCCTAATAGTTGCGACGGAACCGGGGATAACAGTGGGGGAAGTTCAGAAGAGGCTGATGTCTGCCTCAAGCTCCACAGTCAGAGCACTGGCACTTCTCTCAAGCACTCACAGAGGCGGAATGGATGGTCTGAACCTCATCCGCTACGATGATGACATCAAGGACCGACGCGTAAAGCATCTCTACCTCAAGGCTAATGGGGAACGCGTGTGGTCCACCCTCAAGAAATTACTGGACGTAAAGGAGGTCTAGCAAATGGCAGCACGTCAACGTGGTAACTCATGGATGGCAGACTTTATGTGGAAGGGAACCCGACACAGGGAACCGTTCGACACAGAGGCAGAAGCCAAGAAGTGGGAAGAGGAAGCACGCTTCAGGCTTGGACGCGGGGAACCACTACCACCCGCTAAGAACAAGCGGACGGAGACCGGCGCGAAGCTGGAGACCCTTCAGCAGATGTTTGACCACGTGAAACGCACTCAGTGGGCATCAATGGAGTCCTCCAGGCATCTCATCAAGAACGGCCTGGACATCATCACGCTCCTAGGCCCTAGCACGCTCATCACGGATGTCTCCAAGGCGGACCTGGATGAAGCCTATGCGGAAATCCTGGACAGTGGTCTCTGCATTGGCACGGCTAACAGGAAGATGTCTGCCATCTCGAAGATGCTCACAGCGGCAGTCGATAACGGCATCATCACACGCAAGCCGAAGATACCTCACCAGAAGGAAAGTGAAGGCCGTATCCGCTACATCAACGTAGAGGAAGAGCTACTCATCACAGGCCTCTTCGCTCAGTGGGGAGCTGGCTGGATGGTGGACTTCACGATCTTCCAGATTGAGACAGGTCTTCGCCTTTCGGAAACCCTCAGAGTTGAATGGAGAGACATCTCACCTGACGGTAAGACGCTCCACGTCTGGAAGACCAAGAATAAGCTGAATAGGTCTGTACCGCTGAGCAAGCGGGCAAAGGAGGCCCTAGCACGGCTTAAGAAGGACCGTGGAGACCTCGCAGGCCCGTTCGTGGAGACTGCACCCACTGGAACCATGAGAACCCTGTGGACAAACATGCAGGCTCATCTGAACGGAGACCTGGAGGAAGGTGAGGTAGGTCAGTTCGATGACGTGACCATTCACATCCTCAGACACACTTGCGCGTCTAGGATGTGCCAGATGCCCGGAGTCAACCTTCAGTACGTTCAGAAGTTTCTAGGCCATAAGAACATCAAGACGACAATGCGCTACGCACACCTTGCGTCGTCCTCTCTTGACCACTGCACGAAGGCACTAGAAGACTACTTCACCAATGGAGTCGCCGAACTCAAAAAGAAACACCACGAGGGAGCACCTACCTAATGTTGTACTTCATAGCCTTGGTCGCCGTCATCGCGCTCATGGTCTACGAACACAAATATTGGAACCTGAAGGCCCGCATAGAAGCTGAGAAGCGCCGTGCGGATATACTCCCCAATACGAAGGCACGTCACGAGGCCTAGAAATCGTGACAATCGTTGTGACAAAAGGGACAAGTCCGGACAAGGTTGGTTGACAGTCTCCCTTCAAAACTCCAGTAAACACAAGCGGGGCCACGTGTCAGAGTGGCTATGAAGCGGACTGCAAATCCGCGTACCCCGGTTCAATTCCGGGCGTGGCCTCCAAAAATCTTCATAGAAAATTGATAAGTTTCAACGGACGGGGACTTACCCCTGCTGCCGGAAACCACTGGTTTTATTTCCACCCAAACGCTTTTCGCTGCTCAGTCGCGTCGCGCGCTATTCCGGGCCGTTCGCAATACGCTTCCAGCCAGAACCAAAACGATTGCGATCAGCAGGAATGCCCCTGCCCACCTCGGCTGAGTTTCGAGCCCGATGGCCAAGAAGGCCGTCAACGCGACGACGCCGAGGATTGCGATCGCGAGGAACTCGTCGTCCAGGAAAAGGCCGATGAGACTGCGGAAAATTTCTCCGACCGCCGTCATTGAGAAATCCTTCCGGTTGTGCGCCGGAGCAATGCCGCGAGCCCAAGGCCGGTGATCAAAAATACGCCGACGAATTCGACGATCACCAGATCTTCTCCGGGCCAAGCGATGCCGAGCCCTTCTCCCGTCCAGAACACGCCGAATGCCGACAGCATAACTCCGACGCCGAATTTCAGGGCGTTCTCGGGCACGCGAGACAGCGGCTTGTGAACGGCGAGCCCGATCAGAAGGACGAGGCCGCAGGCTGCCAACGCACCGACGCTCGCCGGCCAGAGCATGTCTCGCACCGAGCCGACCGCGATGACGATGAAAACGACCTCGAGACCTTCGAGCAAGACCGCCTTGAAGGACGTCACGCCGGCAATCCAATCGAGCCGGGATTTATGGCGCGCGGCTTCGTCGCGAATGAGCGACGTTTCCCTGGTGAAGGCGGTGGCCTCGTCGTGCAGCGGGATGATGCCCGCCGCGCGCAGAATAGCTTTCCTCAACCATCGCATGCCGAACAATAGAAGCAGCACACCGATGACGAACTGCAGCGCGTGAATGGGAAAAATGCTGAGAACCGGTCCCAGCGCTATCACGATTGCCGCGAGCGTTACCAATCCTGCGATGGACCCGAGTATTGCAGGACGCCACCCTTGGAACGTGCTGGCCGCGAGGACGATGGTGAAGGCTTCAACCGCTTCCACCAGCGAGGCGAAAAAGGCTGTCGCGACCGCGGGCCAGACAATCGAGAAACTGCTCATCGAGAAAGCATTCCATCACTAGCGCCGCCGATGTTGGCAAGCCCCGGCCGTTGGCTCGCCTCGGCGTGCGAGCGACCCTAGCACGAAAGCCACCCGGCGAGCTGTCGCAGGCAAAGTTGCGCAGGCCGCGGAGTTCACTCGTGAATTACCTTCCGAAGCGTCGTTCGCCCCTTGCGCACCCCATCAAAGAAGGCTACCAACCCGCCCTGTTGGATGGACTGAAGACCTGCGTGTGCCACTACTTTCCGCCTGGTCGTCGCCTTCCACCTGCGTGCTTCCTCTTGTCGCCGCTTGGCGCCGTTGAAGGCACTGAAGAAAATAGCCTTGAGGCCTCGCCAGCGCGGATACGTTCTGCTATGCGGGGCGCTTCTCGGCATTCCGCGGTAGCTCAGTGGTAGAGCGTCCGACTGTTAATCGGATGGTCGTAGGTTCGAATCCTACCCGCGGAGCCAACCCCACAATCCAAGACCCTGGAAGCTTTGATTATTCCTTCTTCGCAGTTGGAACGGCCCCAAAACGCCCTCATGCTCCCAGCGATTGACGCGGCGCTCCTCGCTGGTCGTGCATTTCGCCAGCAGGGCACAGGTGCCGCATTTGTTAGTCCAGTAGCTATGGAGTGTTCGCCCTTCCTCGCTGCGCGTGTACCGATAGGAGACGATCTCGCCTGCCGGGCAGCGATAAGCGTTCTGATCGGCAAGATAGACGAAGTCGTCCTTGCCGAACCTGCCTGCTGCCTTCGCATTCGATGTGAGCGGCTTGGGCACGTACGGCGTGGCACCGATGGCCTCGAAGGCGAGAACCTCCTCGCCGCTGAAGTAGCCGCGATCGGCGAGGACATCGATCCTCTCGATGGCCATGGCCTCCTTTGCCAAGCGCGCCATGGGAGAGAGCAGCGTCCGGTCGGTCACGACGTTGGTGACGTCATGGGCGACGATCAGATGGTGCTCGGTATCGACCGCCGCTTGCACGTTATAACCGACGACGCCGGCGCCACGCATGCTGGTCGCCATTGCCCGGGCGTCGGGATCGGTGAGTGATATCTGCTGATCCGGCGCGTGCAGAACGGCCGTCTCCAGCTGCCTGAGTTCGGCAAGCTTGCTCTTCATCGCCGCGATCTTGTCCCGCAGGCGCGAGGCTTTTGTCTCTGCGCTTTCACCCTCCTGAAGGTCGGCAGCCTCCAAGGAAGCGAGGTAGCGCTCGATGCTCGCTTCCACCTGCTCCACGCGCCGCTTGAGCTTGCCCTTTGTGAAGTTGCGGTCGCGCGAGTTGACGCCCTTGAACTTGGCGCCGTCGATGGCGGCGACGGCGTGCGAGAAGAGACCCAGTTTCCCGCAGATGACGATAAAGCGTACGCAGACTGCACGGATCGCCGTGCCGTTCGCTCTTCTAAAATCCGCGATGGTCTTGAAGTCAGGCACCAGGCGGCCAGTGAGCCACATCAGCTCGACATTGCGGGCCGCCTCGCGCTCCAGCCGACGGCTCGACTGAATACGATTGAGATAGCCGTAGAGATAGATCTTCAAAAGCGTCGCGGGATGATAGGCGGGGCGCCCGGTCGCCGCTGGCCGGACGCGCTCGAAGCCGAGAGCGGCAAGGTCGAGCCCATCGATGAACGCATCGACCGCGCGGACCGGGTTGTCCTCAGCGATGTAGTCTTCGAGGCAGGCGGGCAGCATCGTCTGCTGACGGCGATCCTCGCCTTCCACAAATCGGCCCATGCAAGCCTCCCTGATGGATCGGAAAGAGCATGGACTGATTTGCCGTTTTCACACAGCCACTCCCAGAAGCTGACATCGGGGCGCCCATGATCGCGACGCCAAATTGGTCGCCGACCACATCTGCTTATGGGGCAATGCGTCAGATGTCGATCTTCTCGGCGATCTCGATCGCGTCATCGACCTCTATGCCGAGATAGCGAACGGTGCTCTCGATCTTTGAATGCCCAAGCAGTAACTGGACAGCGCGAAGATTGCCGGTGCGACGGTAGATCAGCACAGCCTTGGTACGTCGCAAGCCGTGCATTCCGAAGTTCGCTGGATCAAGCCCAATACTTGCGACCCACTCGTGAACAAGCCGAGCGTACTGCCTCGTCGTCAGCCGGCGGGCGCTATCGCCTCGGGCCGCGAAAAGGAACTGGCCGGCCTTCCGTCCGGTGAGCCTGAGATAGTCGTCAACGGCCAAGCGAGTTTGGTCCGTCATCTCGAACCGCACGGACGATTTTGACCCATAGCAGTCCGAAGCAAGTGCAGCATAGCCGAGCTACCGATGCCCCCTGCCGAGATAGCGGTCGTCAATCGCACTTAAAGAAATAACTAGACACTAGGTCCGTAACTGCGTCGGAAGCAGCTCAATGCCCAACACCTAGAAGAATAGGCAATGATCTGGGCCCTAAATATAGGCTACTTTTCATTTCCGTTCCTGCTTTGGGTCACGAGCAGCTTCAGGTACTTCGCCGTCCGACTATTCGCTACATCAGCAACTTTGTCTGGCGTGCCGCTGGCGATGATGCGCCCGCCGTCTTCTCCAGCTCCGGGCCCAAGGTCGATGATCCAATCGACCTGGGCGAGGACGCGCATGTCGTGTTCTACGACGACGACTGTGTTTCCTGCATCGACAAGTCCTTGCAGTTGGCGCATTAGGCGGTCGACGTCAGCAGGATGAAGACCGGAGGTCGGTTCGTCGAGGATATAGAGCGTATTACCATGTTGCGCGCGCTGTAGTTCGGTCGCCAGCTTGATGCGCTGCGCCTCTCCGCCCGACAGTTCCGTCGCCGGCTGCCCGAGCCGCAGATAGCCGAGTCCGATCTCGCGCAACACGTCGAGCGGTCGCAGCACCTGCGGTTCATCGGCGAAGAATGCGCAAGCTTCGTCTACTGTCATCTGCAGTACTTGCGCGATGTTGCGGCAATGCCATTCGACTTCAAGAGTATGAGGATTGTACCGGCTGCCGTGGCAGGCCGAGCACGGCGCATAGACACTGGGCAGGAACAGCAGCTCGACCATCACGAAGCCTTCGCCCTCACAGGTCGGGCAGCGGCCTTGTGCGACGTTGAACGAAAACCGGCCTGCGCCGTAGCGGCGCCTTCGCGCCAAGGGCGTCTCGGCAAAGAGTTGGCGGACATGATCGAAGAGACCGGTGTAAGTCGCCAGATTCGAGCGCGGCGTGCGCCCGATGGGTTTTTGGTCCACCTGAACAAGACGTCGGATGTGGTCCACGCCGCTCACGATGCGCCCTGTGATGGCTTCCTGTGCCACCGCAAGCAGGGGGTCAACCTCGTCCTCCCCCGAAACGGCAACCGGGCGACCAAGATGGTCGCTGACCAACTCGGGAAGCGCCTGGCTGACAAGACTGGATTTGCCCGAGCCTGAGATTCCCGTGACTGCCGTCAAGCAGCCGAGCGGAAACGCGGCATCCAGATCATGCAGATTGTTGCGCGCCACACTTTCCAAGCGCAACCATCCCTTGGACTTTCGCGGCGTCCGCTCGACTGCAGTCTTCTTATCGAACAGATAACGACGCGTGATAGAGGCCTGGACATCCGCCAGACCCGCGGTCGGCCCGCTGTAGATCACCCGGCCACCTTTCTCGCCAGCGCCGGGCCCCACATCCACCAGCCACTCAGCTTGGCGGATGAGATCGAGATCGTGCTCGACTACGAACAGCGAGTTGCCCGCAGCCTTGAGGCGATGCAGGATCGCGAGCAAGGCTTCCCCGTCTGCCGGGTGCAACCCCGCTGAGGGCTCGTCCAGCACATAGATCACGCCGAAAAGCTGTGACGACAATTGGGTGGCGAGGCGCAGGCGTTGCAGCTCTCCAGAGGACAGCGTCGGCGTGCTACGGTCGAGCGAGATGTATCCGAGACCAAGGTCGATCAGCGGTCCGAGCCGTTCGAGCAATTCAGACGCCAAGCGTTGCGCGGCCGCCCGCTTCTCTTCGGACAGGTTGGGTGTGCGCCGCACGTCGGGCGCGCTCTTGTGCGCCGAACCACCGGCAGCGACCCGACGTTCAACCGCCGCATCGCGGGTCGCCTTGCCCACAACATGGCCCTTCGCGGTGGTCGCGGCATTCCCGAAATCGCCGTGAACGACCGGCGTCAACAGGTCTCTCAGCTTCAGCAGCGACAGATCGCCGAACTCGGCGATGTCGAGCCCGGCGAATTTCACCGACAGGGACTCGCGCTTCAGGCGCTTGCCATGACAGGTCGGGCAATCGCGGCCGATGACGTATTGAGAAACGCGCTTCTTCATCAGCGCGCTTTTCGTGTTGGCGAAAGTCTCCAGCACATATCTGCGGGCGCCCGTGAAGGTGCCCTGATAACCAGGCTCCATACGCCGCTTGATGGCTGCACGCGTTTCCCGCGGCGTAAAACCTGGATACACGGGCACGGTCGGCTGCTCGTCCGTGAACAGGATCCAGTCGCGATCCTTCTTTGGCAAATCGCGCCATGGCGTATCGACGTCATAGCCAAGCGATACGAGGATATCGCGCAGGTTTTGGCCGTGCCACGCCGGCGGCCAAGCGGCGATCGCCCGCTCGCGAATGGTGAGCGTATCGTCGGGGACCATCGTATTCTCGGTCGCGTCATAGACACGACCGATCCCATGGCAGGTCGGACAGGCTCCAGCGACGGTGTTGGGCGAGAAATCCTCCGCATAGAGCATCGGCTGATTGCGCGGATATTCGCCGACGCGCGAATAGAGCATCCGCACCAGGCTGGAGATCGTGGTCACGCTGCCGACAGAGGAGCGCGCGTTGGACGAACCGCGCTGTTGCTGCAATGCGACCGCAGGCGGCAACCCCTCGATCGCATCGACTTCCGGAACGCCGGCCTGGTCGATCAGGCGGCGGGCATAGGGCGCGACCGATTCCAGATAACGGCGTTGCGCTTCGGCATAGAGCGTGCCGAAGGCCAGAGACGACTTGCCCGAGCCGGATATGCCAGTGAACACCACGAAGGCATCGCGCGGAACATCGACATCGACATTCTTGAGGTTGTTCTGACGCGCTCCGCGGACCTGCACGCGCGCGGGTCGCTCCGCGTGTTCACTACCAGAGACGATCGACGTGATAGGTGGTTTCTTCTGCACTTAAATTTTCCGCGGCCATCCGCTTGTCCAGCCCTTTCTACATTACAAAACAGCATCAAAATCGTTGACGCCACAAGTAACGCGGCAATGGCCGCTTATCACACGATGCGCCCTCGTGCGCCGCACTACCCGCTGTCGAAGCGGTCCAGCTGATGAACAGCGGCTGTTGAGAACAATTTTTTTTAATGAATTTTTCCTGTTCTTTGTCGTGCGGGCCATCAGCTCGAGCGCGGACGCTTCCTACCGGGAATAAGGTTCACAAAGCGGTAAAGACATGTTGAGTATGATCGCAACTTGAGAAGTTGCAACAGCCAGCGGATGATTACGCAAGCGGCGGATCATTCGCCGGCGCGGATGGCGGTCGGTATCGCATCCATCCGGTACGCCAACAGAGCGCGTCAGAAAAGAGGCTTGAAATGATTGGTCGGATCCTCGGCGAAACCCGTGAGAACTGGGCTGGACTTAACCTGTATCAGCGTTTCGAGCAGGTCGTTGTCTTGCTACTGGGTTTCCTCATCTCGGTCGTCATCGCTGGCGCTCTGTTCCACTTGGTCCAAACGGCGTTCGAGTTGCTTCGCCTCGGCTTGCTCGACCCCTCTCGTCCGGATGTGTTCCAATCCATATTCGGCATGATCATGATTGTACTGATCGCGCTGGAGTTCAACCACACGATCATGGGAGTTCTCGAACGTGGCCACAGCATCATTCAGGTTCGCGCGGTCGTGTTGATCGCCTTGCTCGCCGTGTTGCGCAAATTCATTGTCATTGAGATCGGAAACGCTGATGCGGTCCTGCTCTTTGCCTTAGCGGCGTCGACCCTGGCTCTGGGCGGCGTTTATTGGGCCGTACGCGAGCAAGATAGATCAATTCGAACGACCGAGGATGGCGGAGCGATCTAAACCCGCTCGGGACGCGCGGCGACAGCGCGCGCCAATCGTCGCCTGTTCACGTTTCCCGGAATTCGCCAACGGTCGAAGGACGGTGAACAAGCCCTAATGTCGAGCTGGATGTCTAAAGGTTCATGACCACGGCGCCGAACCCGATCACGGGGCCCCGATCAATCACGAAGCGGATGCCAGTGCTGCTTAGCGCGGAAGCTGACTTCGAACTCGGAGTCGCGCATGGTGTCGAGCAAGCGACATGTGATATCCGCATGACTGTGCTTTTCGGATGCCGGTGCTGAGGCCGCGCAGTCAAATCCTTACCTAGACACCAGCAGACCAGTCCGACAGGGACGTTCTCTCCACCGTTGCTAATGAGCGATGATAAGCGGGACGGAAGAGCTATTAAGAAGCTCATACGTGACACCCCCAAGCAGCCATTCACGCAAACGCGAATGGCCGTAACCACCCATCACCAGAACATCCGCGTCGCGACGGCGCGCCTCTTCAAGAAGGGCTTTGCCCACGCTCTCCTTGGGGTTCATAATATGGCGCAGCTCCGCCGGAATGCCATGATGCTCCAGATGGTCAAGCACCTCGTCGGCCACGATGGCTTCTGGTTCATCGGTGGCATCCTCGCTCACCAGAACAACCTCCACTGATTTTGCTCTACGCATGTATGGCATCGCTTCGGCGAGGGCGCGGGTCGCTTCGCGACTACCATTCCAGGCGATGAGAATGCTTTCAAAATGGAACTTGGTCTCGGGTTTGCCATGGGGAGCCAGGAACAGGTGTCGGCCCGATCCAAACAAAACACTCTCGACAAGGTCGTTGGGCTCACGCGATTCATTTGGCAGCAGTCCAACGAATGCGTCCGCTGAGCGTGCCTCGCGGGCGGCTATGCCGGCTGACTCTTCGATAAAGGCGTCGAAGCGGCGGATTTCGACAGGTCGTCCCAGCGCGATGAGCCGCTTGGTCAAGTCTTCCTTAACGCGATCGCCCTCCTTCTTAGCCTTCTCGATAAGGCTAACCGTGCCGAGGGCGGCCATGTCAGCATCGGCGGCCAACAAAGCCGGCAGCAAGTTCACGAATAGACCAATGATCCGGCCGTCATAAAGGTCGGCGATGCTTTCGGCAGCGTGCAGTCGGGTTTGGTCTGCGGCCGATCCATCGAGAGACACCATCACGTCTTTGATCATCGCGTCGCCCTCGGCTGTTGATCCGCTCAGTTCACCCTTTCTCAAGTGGCACAATGCGGCACTGCCAGACTCTGTAATTGATCGTCGTCATGATTGCCGAACTGCTCTCGCGCAATTTTGATGGCCGTCATTGTGCGCGCCGCTTTTCAGCGGCTGTTAGCAGATGTTTGCGACCGACAAGGTCGAGTGTTTGCCATAACAGCGGCCGAATATGTAAAACGCTTTCGGGTCGACGAGCCCAACGGCCTTTCCCTCACAGCCTTTGATCCGAGAGGTACGTCCGGCATCCGATCGGAGCGAAACGGAGGCCGAGCTGCTTAAGCCCGTCGGACTACTCGCTGACCTGCCGTTGCAAGGACAGTCGGCAATACGATTTGTTTCATCCGATTATTCTTCTGGTCTCGGCGTTCGGGATAGACCGTTTACCGAGAGCTGCCCATAACAACATCAAATTTGCAGCTTGCCACAAGATTGATGACCATCAGTTTCCGGCCGGCGAACTTCGCTTAGAAAGCGGATCATCGTTTGCGGACGATGGGGTCGTTTCGACGTGAGTTCACACTATGAAGGCGGACATTTGGTCTCGAACCTTGCACGCGGCGGATGATGGAGGTTCGCGGTCTCGCCCAATGAGCGATGGATTAGCGCGAAATTGGTGGGCAGTCGGATTGCGCGTGATTGCGGCGATTGCTTTCATCTTTATTTTGACGCTGCCCCGGCCAACAGTCGCATCACTCATCACAGCCTTTGGCGTGTACGTCACGGCGGACGGGATCTTCGCCATCATATCCGGTATTCGAGCGATCCAGCGCGGAGAGCGATGGAAGATGCTGATCCTCGAAGGTTCGATCAACCTCGCAATGGCCGGCGTAATACTTGCGATGCCGGAGCTGGCGATCATCCCCTTCGTGCACCTGACAAGCGCATGGGCGGTTCTTACCGGCGCGCTTGCTCTGGCCGCGTCACGGCGCCTAGCCGATGGCTATGGTCGCTTGCTTCTAGCTTTCAGTGGGGGAATATCGATCGCGTGGGGTGCGCTGCAGGCAGCCGCAGGACCGGCCGCAGAAACCGATGCAAGCAAGCTCGCAAACTGGCTCCTTGCCTATTCCATTTCGTTCGGCGTGGCGATGCTTGCCCTCTCAATCAAATTGCACCGATCGGCAATAACCACGACATCCGCTAGGCGGGACTTCTAAAGCGGAACTCAGGCAGCTTTTCCAGAGTCATATAGAACGGCGATGAAACGTCCGCCGATCCCGAGAAAAGCGCGGATGTCAGATAGCCTTGCGCCACGACCTTTGCGCCGTAATTGACGGCCGTCATGATCTCACAAATGTGCAGCATGATACCTAGGCGCTTCGTGTCATCTTTTGGGGCTCCCTATGGCTACAATCGATACCCGCCGCGATCAGATGCTCCCGAAGCTTACGCCTGAAGAAGTCGACAGGCTGCGCCGCTTCGGTGAAGTCAGGCGATACGCATCGGGCGAGCCTCTATTCGTTGCCGGTCAAGAGGCGCCCGGTATGTTCGTCTTCATTTCCGGAAGGGTCCTTGTTTCGCGCCGGGATCCGTTGGGCCACCGTGAACCGATTGTAGAGCAGGGCCCTGGCGAGTTTCTTGCCGAGCTTGGCCAGCTGTCGGGCCAGCGCGCGCTGGTCGATGGGCATGCCGTATCCGACGTCGAAGCGCTTCTCATCCCTCCCGAAAAATTGAGAAACCTACTTATTGCCGAGACCGATCTCGGCGACAAAATCATGCGCGCACTAATCTTGCGACGTGTCGCCTTGATCGAGATGGGATCGGGTGGGCCCGTTTTGATCGGTCCCGCCGAGAGCCCCGACATGGTGCGGCTGCAGGGTTTCCTAGCCCGAAATGCTCAACCGCATCAGGTTATCGACCCCAGCGAGGATCCTGAAGCGGCGGCACTCATCGATCGTTACGGGCCCAACGAGCTGCCTTTGGCGGTGTGCCCGAACGGAACGGTGCTCAAGAATCCCAGCGAGGCTGAACTCGCGCAAATGCTCGGCATGGCGCGTACCGACCTGCCGCACCGGACCTTCGACGTGGCTATCGTCGGCGCGGGTCCCGCCGGGCTCGCAACGGCGGTTTATGCAGCCTCCGAAGGATTGTCGGTGATCGTCTTCGAGCAACGCGCCTTTGGGGGACAGGCGGGAGCAAGCTCACGCATCGAGAATTACCTTGGATTTCCGACCGGGATCTCCGGCCAGGCGCTCATGGGGCGCGCCTATGTTCAGGCACAGAAGTTTGGCGCCGAGATCATCATCCCGGTGCCGGTAAAGCGGCTTCACTGCAACGACATGCCCCGCACGCTCGAACTCGAGCAGGGCAGACCCACCAAGGCCAGGGCCGTGGTGGTAGCCTCGGGGGCCAGCTACAGGCGGCCGGATATCCCGAACCTTCGGGACTTCGAGGGCCGCGGCGTGTGGTATTGGGCTTCGCCGATCGAGGCTCGCATGTGCCGAGATGCCGAGATTGTTTTGGTCGGTGGGGGCAATTCAGCCGGCCAGGGAGTCGTTTTCCTATCCCGCCACGCGAAAAAGATCTGGATGCTGGTGCGTGGACCCAGCCTGGACGCGACGATGTCCCACTATCTCATCGACCGCATCAAGGAAACGCCTAACATCGAGGTCCTGATGGAGACCGAGCTTGTTGCGCTTGCCGGGAATGAGGAGGGCAGGCTCACCCGGGTAAGGTGGCAACACAAACCAACCGGTAAGGAGACCGAGAAGCCGATCCGTAACGTCTTCTTGTTTATAGGCGCCGATCCCGCAACCAAGTGGCTAGAGGGTTGCGGTGTTGCCGTCGATGCTAAAGGCTTCATTACGACAGGCTGCGAAAGCGACGTGCCCGCGTCCGCTGGGCCTGATGGACGGTCTCGGGCGCTCGAGACGAGTGTACCCGGCATATTCGCCATCGGGGATGTCCGCTCGGGTTCGGTGAAACGGGTCGGGGCCGGCATCGGGGAAGGCGCGGCAGTCGTCGCGGAACTGCACTCATACCTCGCCGAGAGCTCAATTTCCGCGCAAGAGCGCAAAGAATCGATCGGCGAACGAACGCAAACAGATGCTGTGCTACTAGGGCATTCTGGATAGCCGTGTGTGGACGAGCCGACGATCAGGGGGTAACCCCGGACATCCGAAAGGGGCTGAGCAAACTCACATGGTTTAAAGGTGCTGACTTCGACGAATGTGGCGCGATCCAAAGCACAGAGCGCCAAACGACGACCAGCGAAGCGTCAGCGGAAGCACAGCCAGCGGTCGAGTGAGTTCCTTTGATGAACGCGCGCTTCGCGATCTCGACAACGCTGAGGTCTCAGACATCGGCCGAAACAAGATAGGTATCCGAATGCTTCCCCGAACTCACCTGCACCTTGATGGGCGTCATTTCACACACCTGTTCACAACCATATATTCTCCAATGTTGCGGGAATGCACGTCGGAGAACAGTTGAGTATGGCGAACCATTGCGCACATATCGCGCGAATCCGCGACGTCGTTCCAAGCGCTCTCGGGTGTGAGGAATGCTTAAAATCGGGCGATCCGTGGTTGCATCTGCGGGTCTGTCGCAGCTGCGGTCATGTCGGCTGCTGTGATCAGTCCCCGAACCGGCACGCTACGAAACATTTTCGCGCAACGAAGCACCCGATCATCGAAGCCTACGATCCGCCGGAAGGATGGGGCTGGTGTTACATCGATGAAGTGTTCTTCGATCTTTCGGACCGGCCGACGCCGCATCTAGGGCCGATTCCGCGATATTACTAAGGTCCCCGCGATTGAACGCAGGTGCGTTTGCTGCGCGATGGGTTCTGAACGCACCGTGCCGGAGAGACACCGCTCGCCGGCGGCTAGCCGCAGGTGTGCTGCTCTCGCCTCGATCGGCCTCAGTCCGGCATCTCGAGATACACTTCCCGAAACCCAAGGCGCCGCATGATGGAGGAAATCTCATGGTCACCGTTGCATTGTTCGTTCGCCTCGAGGCAAAGCCCGGCAAGGAGACCGCCGTCGAAAAATTCCTTACAAGTGCATTGCCGATCGTTGAAGCCGAGCCTGCGACGACAGTCTGGTTCGCGCTACGACTGGGGCCGTCGACGTTCGGCATTTTCGATGCCTTCCCGGACGATTCCGGACGCAACGCGCATCTTTCGGGGCGTGTCGCAGCGGCTCTGATGTCGAATGAGACCGCAGCGCTGCTCGCTAAACCGCCCACGATCGAAAAGGTTGACGTACTCGTTTCCAAGCTCCGGGAAGCGAAGGGCTAGCCGCCTGGCAATCGACCTTTCTATCAAGGAAAAACCCCGCAGTCCTTATTGGATTTAGGTCTCATGCTCCACTCCTCAGGTGGTGACGATGAGCCCAAATTTTTCAATGCTCAAACTGCTAGTTCTGTCTCGCACGTGCCGATGTTGGACATTTTGCTCACTGTTGGGGACAGCGTCACGAATGGTAACTTCGATCCGGTCATGCGACTGCCGTGCTCATTGCACGCTCGATCGCGGACGGTAGACTTGCGACGCCATAGGGATCGTCGTGTCTCGTTCCGTTCACGAAGAACGTCGGCGTACCATTCACGCCGCTTCGCACGCCGCCGATGAAATCGGCCTGAACCTTGCTCGCGAAAGTTTGCGCCGCAAGCGCATCGCGAAGCGCAATTGGCGGAAGCTTCAAACTTGCAGCGAGGTTGATGAGAAATGGTATGCTGAGCTGATGTTGATTGGCGAAAATGGCTCTGTGCATCTGCCAAAACACCCCACGACTGCCCGCGAACTCTGCGGATTCCGCTGCCGGTTCGGCGAACGGATGAATCTCGACCAGCGGAAAGTGCCGGAAGACCAAGCTCACGCTGTCGCCGAACTGCGCTAAAATTTGCGCCAATACCGGCTGCGCAGCCCCGCAAAACGGACACTGGTAATCGCCATATTCGACGAGCATTACCGGCGCGTGAGGCTTTCCAAGAATATGGTCAAGCGGCGTTACTGGCACTCTTAGTCGCGACATTGGACGTTTCCTGCGAAGGAAGAGATTCCAGGGCGTCGAGAATGCCGTCCGCGCCCGGATTAACAGCGATTGGCGATTGGTAGCTCCAAGCGATTGTTCCTTTTTCATCGACGACGAACAAAGCTCGCTCCGCCACTCCATCTTTATTTCGGTAGGCGCCATAGGATTTGGCGACGGCGCCCTTCGGTTCGAAGTCCGAAAGAAGCGCAAAATGCAGTTTGCGATCTTGCGCAAACGCCTGATGGCACCAAGCGCCGTCTACAGAAATGGCGAGCAGCTCGGCGCCGTACCTCCGAAACTCGGAGAGGACATGGTTGTAGAGACTCAACTGGTCGCCGCAGACCGGACTCCAGTCAGCGGGGTAAAATGCAAGGATCACCCGTCGCCCGGAAAACTCGTCAAGAGATAGCATTTGGTCCGGGGTGACGTTGAGCGTGAAGCCTGGGGCCCGAACTCCTTTACCTAGGATGTTGGTCACGATCGCCTCCGTCCTCGACCGAATGTCGCCATAGCGGCGGCCGCATATGCGCAGTCCGCCGGAACAGAAGAAACGATAGGACGATTGGCTGCGGGTCCGCCTTGACGATCGTCAGATTTGTAGGCCGAGTCAGTCAGTGCGCCAAGAAGCCCTCACGCTCCAGTACTCAGGTGGTGAAAGCGTTGTGTCGCCGAACAGAACTTCTCTCCTGCTCGAGAGCTGCATGAGA
This sequence comes from Hyphomicrobium sp. ghe19, assembly GCF_902712875.1. Taxonomy (NCBI): domain Bacteria; kingdom Pseudomonadati; phylum Pseudomonadota; class Alphaproteobacteria; order Hyphomicrobiales; family Hyphomicrobiaceae; genus Hyphomicrobium; species Hyphomicrobium sp. ghe19. Next base: position 2,650,291 of record NZ_LR743509.1, read on the forward strand.
GCGCGGAATTTGGTGATGACGCCTCGCACGACGTGCCGTCGTTGACGACCGTCAATTTACGATGCGCACTTACGGCCTATCATCGTCGCGATTATTGGCAAGGGAGATCAGACGCGATGGCCAGCGCCGACCCCTATGATACTCTTGGGGTACCACGGAGCGCTTCCCAGAAGGACATCCAGAACGCCTATCGCCGACTGGCCAAGAAGCTGCATCCCGACCTCAACCCCGGTGACAAGGAGGCGCAGAGCAAATTTCAGGCGCTCTCCTCTGCGTATGACGTCCTGAGCGACGAGGAAAAACGTGCCCGCTTCGATCGCGGCGAGATCGATGCGTCGGGTGCTGAGCGGCCACAACGGCGATACTATCGCGACTTCGCACAGGCAGGCGCGGGGGCGCAGCGATATGAAACAGCGTCGGGCTTCGGCGACTTCGGGAATGCAGACGACATTCTATCGGCTATTTTCTCCCGAGGCGACCGGCGCGGCTTCCGCGCACGCGGCGATGATAGGCACTATCGCCTGGAGGTAGATTTTCTTGATGCTGTGAACGGCACATCGGAGCGAATCACCCTGCCGGACGGGCGTAGTCTCGACGTCGTTATCCCGCCCGGCACAAATGATGGTCAAACGCTTCGTCTGGCGGGACGGGGAGATGCCGGCCCAGATGGCCGCAACGCGGGAGACGCGTTCATTGAGATCACCGTCCGCCCACATCCATTTTTCAAACGCGACGGCCGGAACATCCGTCTTGACTTGCCGATTTCTCTTACCGAGGCCGTGCTCGGTGGCAAGGTTACTGTTCCGACACCCGCCGGACCGGTGGCGGCCACGATTCCCAAGTGGTCCAATACCGGAAAGGTCCTTCGGCTGAGAGGGAAAGGCGTCCCAGGGCGAGACGGTAAGCGGGGCGACGAATATCTAACCCTGCAGATCATGCTCCCCGATCAGCCGGATGCAGAGCTTGTGGCATTTGCCGAGAGATGGTCGGCCGGAAAAGCCCACAATCCTCGGCAAAAGATGGGAGTGTGATGTTCGATACGAAAGAGTTTTCCCGATTGGCTGGAATTTCGTCTGCAGCGGTTCAAACTTGGACTAAGGCTGGATGGATCTGTCCGAGGCAAACGCGGTCCGGCCAGCGTTTCTCGACGATCGATCTTGCGCGGGTGCGGCTCATTCTCGATCTTCGCGGTTCGATGGGCGTCAACGATGAGGGAATTTCCATAATTCTGCATCTCATCGATCAGATCTATGCTTTGCGCAGCGCGCTGCACGTCGTCTCAACGATGGCAATCCGGAATGGCTCCGACGGACGGAACATCACGGTCGCCGCATTCAAGCCGGAATGGGTCGAACGGCACCGACGCAAAGCCGCTTACGGCCGATAGTAACAGCTCTCGGTAAAAGTCGAGCGCGCCCCCTCGGGGCGTGCGTTCTCGTGCGTATCAGCGCATACCCCTACTGCTCGGCATAGCTGCCAAGAATTGATCGTGATAATGCGTACAAGCACCTTAGTTCGTCGACATGTTCTCTCGGGCAGATTCACGCCGCCTTGCTGACGCCCACGAGAGCCGGCCTGAGAAGACGGTCGTGTTGCATGTAGCCGGGCTGAATAACTCTCGTCACTGTTCCCGGCAAGCACTGCGTATCGGATTCCTCAAAGCTTGCCTCATGACGGTGCGGATCGAACGGTTCTCCGAGCGGGTCAATCCGCACAAGGCCATGATTGGCGAATGTGTCTAGAAGGGCTCGACGCGTCGCATCGACCCCTTGCAGAAGATTAGCAACTACGGGCCAGGAGCGTTCGGCTTCGGGGACGCTCGCAATGGCGCGCTCCAGGTTGTCGACCGATGACAGCAAGTCGCGGGCAAAGCCCGAAGCCGCGAATCTAGCAGCTTCATCTCGGTCTCTTCGCGCCTGGCTGCGGACGTTTTCCTGGTCTGCGAGCGCCCGCAACAAGCGATCTTTAGTAGCTGCCAGTTCCGCCGCGAGTTCCACCGTGGACGGTTGCTGGGGCTGTTTTGTTTCATTCTCGGCGCCGACAGGGCGCATTTGGTCTTGCTCAGCCATGGATCAATGCGATGAACGCCTCTGGTCGTTGACGTCCTCGAATTCCGCATCGACGACGTTGTCATCGCCCGCTCCTTCGTTCGACGTCGCGTTCTGGTTGCCAGCGCCTGCAGTCTGTGCCTGCGCCGCCTCGCCAAGCTTGCTTGCGGATTGACTGAGGGCACTGGCTTTCGCTTCGATCTGCGCAGCATCGTCTCCGGCAACTGCGGACTTGAGATCGGAAAGGGCCGTCTCGATAGCCGTCCTGTCCGCGGGTTCGAGTTTGGCGCCGTGCTCGGCGAGTGACTTCTCCGTCGAATGAATTATACTTTCCGCTTGGTTTCGCGCCTCAATCAGCGCTCGGCGTTTCTTATCCTCGGCGGCATGCGCCTCGGCCTCTTTCACCATTTTGTCTATGTCGGCTTCGGAAAGACCGCCAGACGCCTGGATGCGGATTGATTGCTCCTTGCCGGTGCCCTTGTCCTTGGCGGAGACATGGACAATGCCATTTGCATCAATGTCGAAAGTCACCTCGATCTGCGGCGCGCCTCGCGGTGCCGGGGGAATTCCGACGAGATCGAATTGACCGAGGAGTTTGTTGTCGGCTGCTATCTCGCGTTCACCCTGGCCGACACGGATAGTGACGGCCTGTTGGTTATCCTCAGCGGTCGAGAACGATTGGCTTTTCTTCGCCGGTATCGTGGTGTTGCGATCGATGAGGCGCGTGAATACGCCGCCCAATGTTTCGATGCCGAGCGAGAGTGGTGTTACGTCAAGAAGAAGCACGTCTTTGACATCGCCTTGCAGCACGCCAGCCTGAATCGCTGCACCGATGGCAACGACTTCATCCGGGTTCACGCCCTGGTGCGGCTCTTTCCCGAAGAACTGCTTCACGGTCTCCTGGATCTTCGGCATCCGGGTCATGCCGCCGACGAGCACCACTTCATCGATCTTCTTTGCATCGACCTTCGCATCCTTCAGCGCGGCTTTGCATGGTTCGATCGTGCGTTGCACCAGATCGTCGACCAACGATTCGAATTTTGCGCGCGTGATCCTCACATCGAGATGCTTTGGCCCGTTCTGGTCTGCCGTTATGAAAGGCAGATTGATGCTCGTCTCCATTGTCGTCGAGAGTTCGATTTTTGCCTTCTCGGCCGCTTCCCGCAGGCGCTGCAGCGCTAAACGGTCATTGCGCAGATCGATGCCCTGCTCTTTCTTGAACTCGTCGGCGACGTAATCCATAAGCCGCTTATCGAAGTCTTCGCCGCCTAGGAATGTATCGCCATTGGTCGCTTTAACTTCGAAAACGCCATCGCCGATGTCCAGAACTGAAATGTCGAACGTACCGCCTCCGAGATCGTAGACAGCGATCGTTCCCTGACCTTTTTTGTCGAGCCCATAAGCGAGAGCCGCTGCTGTCGGCTCGTTGATAATGCGCTGGACTTCGAGGCCCGCGATCTTGCCCGCGTCCTTGGTCGCCTGCCGCTGCGCGTCATTGAAATAGGCTGGCACGGTAATAACGGCCTGAGTAACTTTATCGCCGAGGTACCGCTCCGCCGTCTCTTTCATTTTCTGCAGGATGAAGGCGGATATCTGGGACGGTGAATATCTTTTGCCGTTGGCCTCTACCCATGCATCGCCGTTGTCTCCGGGGACGATCTTGTAGGGGACCAGGGCTTCGTCTTTCTTTACAATCGAGTCGTCGAAACGGCGCCCGATCAACCGCTTGATCGCAGTGATCGTGTTTTCTGGATTGGTTACGGCCTGTCGTTTTGCGGGCAGACCAACAAGTGCCTGACCGTCCTTCGTGAACGCCACAACGGAAGGCGTCGTCCGCCCTCCCTCCTCGTTCTCGATGACCTTCGCCTGCTTGCCTTCCATCACAGCGACACAGGAATTGGTCGTTCCCAAGTCTATGCCAATTATTTTGGTGGCCACTTCTGCCTCCATCGCTCCGATTCATATTCGCTGAGATACAGTCAACGGCTTCTGCGGGATTGCCGCCATGACGGTTGTCAAGACGCCAACAGGGCATCGGCGGAGGCTTCGTTATCCAGGTTGTCAAGCGCTCGCAGCGAATCCGGCGCGGCACGCCGCAAAGACTTCAAAACTGACAGTCGTCACGGCGAACGAAGCCCGGCAGAACGCCTTGACAGTCCGGTTTGCACAAACCGATTTGCTTGCTCATCATGCAATCGATGCGTGACAAAAAAATAGAGGCACAGCTGTCGAACCGCCGCGCCTCAGAGTTGACGGAAGAAACGCACACCATGCTGCTCAAAATATTAGCTCGATGATCGGCGTTGTCATTGACGGTCGTCATTTCTGGTGCGGACAAATGCCCTCGCGATAGAAGTGGACCAATCACACCGTTTCTGCGGACCAATAGTTCATCGCCGCGCCTTAGCGCCGACCCGAAAATGCGCGGCTTGCCGAGCGCGATGTAAATTGGTGAAATCCCCGTAGGGAAACCCGTATTTTCCTTGTTCTCTGGCTCCGCTCGCGCCCCATAGAATTGATACCTGTCATAGACTTTCCGGGCAGTTCATATCAGCTGTTGGAGTTACCTCGGAGCATCCGAGGCCTCTCGCGGGGAAAACGCTACTGCATCCCGGGGTTTCTTCGCGGCCCTCATCCATGAAAGTCGTGCAGCCAAGAGTGAAGCCGAGACATGACCGCATTCGAAGAGCGTGAAAGGGCATTCGAGAAGAAGTTTGCCATCGACGAGGAACTGAAATTCAGGATTGAAGCGCGCCGAAACAAGCTTCTGGGCGAATGGGCGGCGGCGAAGCTTAACCTCTCCGGATCGGCGGTCGGCGAGTATATCAGGGAGCTTACCGAAATTCAGGTGACCCGCGGAAGCGAGGGGGTATTCGAAAAAGTGATGAGCGACTTCGAAGCCAATGGCGTTGGGGTCACAGCAAATGAACTCAGAAAGACGAGTCTGGAGTTTCAATCGAGGGCCGCGAAGGAGATCAAAGCGGAGCCGAACGTATGAGGCAAGTTAAAGCGGATGAGGAAGGTGCATGTCATGCCAGGTAACGCGGCCACAAAAAATTGACGGCTATCATGGCTCGAAGAGGCACGCCTGTCCAAAATCACAGATAGCTCGCATGTATGGGCCGGCGTGGTAGCACTCAAAGAGGAGCCATTCATGACTCTCGATTTTACTAGACGGACGCTTGCCGTTGCGGATCTCATTGCAAATTCGATCGTCATCGTCCGGTCGCCTGTTGGCTCTCAGACGTATCCTTTCCATCTGCTCCTGATCGCCGCCCTGCTTCCGATCGGTGCAATTCTGTTCACGGCGCTTGAGAATAAGCCCGCGCGTGCCGCCGCAAGCATTGAACTTGTCGAGGTCGACGCCAAGGTCGTCGCGAAAGGCTATCCAGCCTCAAAGCTTATCGGTACCAAGATCTACAATGCCAAGGGCGAAAAGATCGGCACCCTGGACGAACTTGTGATCGAGGGTGACAACGTCAATTTTGCTGTGCTTCAGGTCGGTGGCTTTCTGGGCATAGGCGGTAAGCTTGTCGTCGTTCCCTACAAGGACCTCTCGATCGATGCGGAGGGCGATAAAATCGTGCTAGGCGGTGGCAGCAAGGAACAACTGATGAAGTTGGCGGGATACGAATACAAAGCTCTGGGCGCCGCGCCGACAGGTCTCCTCTCGCGCGTTGTCCCGACAATGTCCTCGCCCTCGGGCTCCCAAGCCTCGGGACCCACTGGAGCGATCGACAAAGCCGTGCCTCCGATGAAGCCTTGAACACGCATTGATCCGTTTTATCGCGCGGTTGGCTCAGGGGTCAGCGATAACTATGAAGGCACCGACAGATGGTCCGCAGATTATTCTTGCGCACAGTTCTTTCCGCCGCGGTTGTCTTGCTATCCGCCCCGACGTTCGCCGGGGAGGTCGGCCTCGTAGCGCTAGACCTCAAAGATGTTGCAAAGGGCTATCGAGGCGAAGATCTAAAGCAAAAAACGGTCGTCAATGAGAAACGAGAGGACGTTGGCAGGATCGATGATTTTATCTTTTCAAGGAATGACAATCAGGTATTTGTTGTATTGGTCGTCGGCGACTATGTCGGAATTAGCGGATCACTGATCGCGGTTCCGTTCCGTAGCCTCAAACTCGATGATCCGTCAGGCTTGATCATCCTGCCGGGCGCGGACCGCGCAGCTCTGCTAAAGCTCCCAGTGTTTCTCTACAATCATTGAAATCGGCCTTCGCTTGGTCGGCCTCGCCAGATGCTCGACTGACCACGTGCATTCAATATTCCAGGCATTGAGCCACGAAGGGATTCGCCGATGCAGAATGTCGACATACCGGACGTTTCCGAATTCAAGGGGCTAGCCGCTGTACGCAACGAGACCTGCGTATCGATTTATCTGCCGATCAATCCGGCGCGGGAAGCTGGTCATGCCAATCGCCTCCTTCTCAAGGATTTAGTGAAGGACGCAGTGCGTCAGTTGCAGCAGGTCAATCTCGATGAGGAGAGCTTCTCGCATCTCTCACATCACTTCGAGCACCTTCTAGGCATCAATAAGGACCCTGATATCGAGGAGAAAGTCAGGCTACGTCAGCGGTACCGCAAGAAATTCGAGGAAGTATCCGAGTTCTGGAAGTCACAGAGCAGAGGGCTGGGCATCCTCGCCACACCGGAAAGCATGCGCACATTTCGATTGTCGAATGCGGTAAAGCCGTTGGCGGAGGTCGCTGACCGGTTTCATATCCAGCCCCTGGTGCGTACGATGACGATGCCGCACGAGGCTTACGTGCTGGCGCTCACCCAGAACAGCGCCCGCCTCCTTCACATCTTCGCGAATATGCAGCCGGAGGTCGTTCACGTTCCGAAGTTTCCAAAGAGCTTACCCGAAGGCCTGCTCGTGTATGCGCGCGCGCCAAGTATCAACCTTATGCTGCCCGAGTATGAAAAGGTGCTCATGCAGGAGTACGTGCACAAAGTCGACAATGCTCTCAAATCGGTCCTGACCGGCCGCGACACGCCCTTGATACTTGCCTCGGAGGAGCCCCTAGCCTCGATATTCAGATCGCATAGTTCCTCGCCCCATCTCTTACCGGATATGATCTCCGGCAATCCAGACGACAAGAATGACGCGCAGCTCTCGGACGACGCCCTGGCTGTTCTAGAACGCTCGTATATGCGGGAGATCCAAAAGATTCTTGGCGACTACGACGAGTTGAAACCTCGGTTTGCGACGACGGACGTATCATACGCCGCTCACTGCGCTACATACGGAGCGATCGATAAGCTGATCATCGATATCGACGCAAATATTCCCGGCATAGTTGACGACGACGATGGGAGCGTTACCTACGCCGTTTCAGATGATGCCGAGACCTATAGCGTTGTCGACGAGATCGCGAAGCGGGCGTTCATCAAAGGAGCGCGAGTGCTGGGCGCTTCCAATGAAGAGCTTCCGGATCACGCTCCGCTGGTCGCCATTTTGCGATTTCGGCTTTGAGTTGGCACATTCGCCGGAAGTCAGCGATTAACGCTTATACTTTTTTAAGATTTTGGCATCGCGCTCGCTCGGCACCATACTGATGATCGTCAATTGTTGGAACAGAGCGCGGGGCGCTTAAATCTTAAAATAACGCCGGAGACCCTGCTTCACGTTCCGCACATCGCTCGATGGACAAAGTCCGGAAGAATGACAACCATCAATGCGGTGAAACTCTCAATCTGCGACATATCTCGAGCAGCATTTGCTGCGCATACTCGCGAACCATCGTCCCAAGGTTTTGAAGACGCGGAGATTCGATGGAAACCGCTGAACTCTTTGCAAGTGCAGAACCGCATGATCCGGAGACTTTGAACATTCTCGTCGATGCATTCGAAGGCGCTTGGAGCGAGATCGAAAAACGCTACGAGGGTCGCCCTAGACTCCGCGACGAAGCGCGGCCACGGCTTGCCGACGCTGTTCTGAAGGTAGTGAACGACGGCGCTCGAGTTCCTGCAAACATCAAGGAATCAGCCTTGCTCATCTTGGCCATCGAAGACTCAAACCTCCGTTGATGTTCGGTGAGGTTCGCGGCTGATTTAGGATGGTCATGCAGATAAACCTCAAAAGGAATGTCCCAGCGTCTCCCCGCGACGCCTTCGCAACTCTTGCGGATGTCCGGGCTTGGCCTCTGATCATCGGCTCGATCCGAAGCGTCGAACTGCTGACGCCGGAGCCGGTCACTGAGGGTTCAAAGCTGCGTGTCTCACGCTTTTTATTCGGCCGCGAGACGACCCAGCTCTTTGAGGTCTCGCGTCTTGAGCCACCCCGACAAATGCGCTTATCGGTGGAAGATCCCGACATAGATTTTGATCTGGATCATGTGATCGACGGAATTTTTGGGGGCGGGTCCCGCATCATGCTGATTTTTCGGGCCCGCCCACAGACGCAGGTCGGAAAAGCGGCCCTGCCTTTCATGTCACCGTTTATGGGTATTACGCTGCGCGACGAACTCGAACAGGACCTCTTGGATCTTGCCACGGCAATCACGCTGCGATCGGCTCAGGAAGAGCCAAGAGCGCACGCCGGCCATCAACCAAAGCCGAGGACGTGAAGGCCCGATTTTCGTCAGATCGATAAGCGCCAGGGTGACGTCGCACGCCCCGCTGCCGCCGAGAATGGCTTCATAGCATCTCGAGCGCGCGCGGGCCGTCGGGCGGGGGGAATAATTTGTCGAGTTCTGCGAGCTGTTCAGCAGTTAGCTCGATACTCAATGCAGCGACGTCTTCCTCGAGACGTTCCGGACTGGAGGTCTTAGGAATTGCGATCACGTCATCGTTGGCAAGCAGCCAACCGAGAGCAGCGCTCGCCGGCGTCATTCCATGCCGTTTCGAAAATTCTATGAGCCTCCTATTTTTAAGAAGGCGTGCCTGCTCAATCGGCGAATAAGCCATGATTGGAATCTTGTGCTGCCGCATCCACGGCAGCAATTCCCATTCGGGACCGCGCCGCGTGAGGTTATACAGGATTTGGTTCGTGACCGCGGCCGTCCCGCCGCGAACGTTCCAGAGCTCCTGCATATCATCGGTGTCAAAGTTGCTGACGCCCCAGTAGCGAATCTTGCCTGCATCCTGAAGTGCTTGAAATCCGGCAACAGTCTCGTGAAGGGGAATACTTCCGCGCCAATGCAGCAGATAAAGATCGATCCGATCGGTCTTGAGGCGGTGCAAGCTGTTCGCACAGGCGACGGGGAGTTGGTAGAATGATGCGTTATGCGGATAGACCTTACTGACAAGGAAAACTTCGTCGCGTCGCTCACTCAGCGCTTCGCCGATCAGCTCTTCCGCAAGGCCTTCACCGTACATCTCGGCAGTATCGATGAGCGTGACGCCGAGATCGACTGCATGCCTCAAGGTCGCGATCTGTTGCGCGCGCAGCGCCGGGTCTTCGCCGAAATGCCAAGTCCCCAGACCAAGCGCAGGCACCCGCTCCCCTGATGGAAGCGCGACAGTTCGCATGGTCCTCCCGTGTTTTGCAGGCCCGCGATCAACCGTCTTGATGTGAAGAGTCATGACTATCTTCCTCTTTTGATCAGACTAAGCCGCGTCTCGCTCAGTCCTTCGTATGTGATGCCATAGAAGATGGGTAACGACAGATAGATCGCCAGCGCTAGTAGCGGCGACCAGAACCATCCCATCAAGCCTGCAATCACATACAGAGCGATACCGATCCAAGCTCGCACTCGTTCCTTCGGAAAAAAGCCCGGATTTATGTCTTTCTGCAGCAGGTATGGATGAATGGTTAGCACGTGGAACAGGAGCAGCCACGCCAGGCACATTAGCCCGCCGATCAACGCATAGACGGCTTCCGCCACCTGCGCGTCGAAGAGGTTGCCGTGCTGAAGGGCAAAAGAAAGGAGCGCCGTGGGAAACGGTATCAGTGCCGACGTCAGCAGGAGGAAAAGATTGGCGAGATGCAACATGCGGTCACAATAGCGGACTCGCGAGAAGACCGCATGATGGTTGAGCCAGATCACGCCGACGTAACAAAACGATGCCAGGAACGCGACGTAATTCGGCCATTGATCGAGCAGCTTGTTCAGAAGATGCCCAGCTTCATGCTCAGGGCGCACAATCTCAACCACAAGGAGGGTGATCGTGATCGAGAAGACGCCGTCGCTGAACGCCTCGAGCCGATCGGTCTCGGCAAGGCGCACCCGCGGAAGCGAGGGAGGTTCCGACTCGACTTCTCGTTGAAACGCCTGTTCCTTTCTCTGGCGCATCCGCTAAATTCCTGGCTGTGGTACCGACGACGCAGGCGCGCATGCCCGAGACTGCATCCATTTCTGCTAGCCGTTGCGGACGCGAAGAACGATCTTGCCAAGAACGTGTCGTTGCGCCAGATGCTCGTGGGCCTTAGCTGCTTCGTCAAGGCCATATCGGGCAGCGATAGGAACTTTCAGTCGCGATGCATCTACGGTGTCATTCAGACGCTTGAACTCATGCACACCGGCTATCGCGTCGTAAGCGGTGAAATCGACACCGTTCCGCCGTTTGGGTAGAGGCTCCACCCCGTTCGGATAGGCCACACGTCCGCCCTTGCGCACAGCATTGACGCACCGGTCCAATGCGACGCCTCCGGCGAGCGCGAGAACGGCGTCAATTCCATCAGGTGCCCAGCGCATAATGGCGCCGGTGAGATTTTGGTCGCCGGCATTAAGAGCCTCGTCCGCACCCAACTCGCGCACAAACGCCAGGGCCTCGGCCGTCGTCGCGGTTGCAAGCACCCGTGCTTTTCGCAATTTTGCGAATTGGATGGCAAGACTTCCGACACCGCCCGCGGCGGCGTAAATGATGACACTCTCGTCCTTTGCTACGTGCAAGGCATCGTCTACTCCCTGAAGCGCGGTGAGCCCTGTCGTTGCGATTGCACCGGCCTCCTCCAGATGAAGCGACTTCGGCTTTGGAGCTACCTTTTCGGCCGCTACCGCAACGAACTCGGCATAAAATCCTCCTTTGGGATTTTCGTAACTATACGAGTAGACTTGTTCACTGAGTTCGAGACGCCGAACACGAGAACCCACAGCCGCGATCGTGCCCGAACCGTCAGTCCCGAGGACCAAAGGAAAGCGGGGTGGTCCGAAGAGTTCCCCCTCCCTCATGTCGGCGTCCCAAGGACCGACACCGGCAGTATGCACAGCCACGAGAACTTCGTCGGCGCTAATGTCAGGGACAGGAACCATGTGGATCTTGAGCTGTTTTGGGCCGCCGAAGTGGTCGATTGCCGCTGCTCGCATCGTTTTCGGAAGCATCCTCGCGCGATGCTCGCCAGAGAGGACGCTTTCGTTGTGAGGTATCGAAGTCATGTCGGCACATTGTCTGGCTGTCGCGCTCGCGAGCGGGTCAGTGGCGCCATGACGACGCGATGGGGCAGCGCATATCTGCCGATCTTCACCGCCTGGAAGAGGGCTGGAGCAGTTATCGTCTGCTCACGTGCGATTTCCGTGGTTTCGCTCATCGGCTCAATTGCCTTCTCATCACATTCGTCACCTCAAGTCATCGCTCGCAGGCGCCGGATCTCTATCCGCCAACTACGCAGCTTGCGATCTAGATGCGCGGGCCTCGCTGAACAGCTTGATCATTTCGCGGTTGAAGGCTGGAATGTCGTCCGGCTTACGGCTTGTAACGAGACCCTTGTCGACAATTGCTTCCTCATCGACCCATTCCGCTCCAGCATTTTTTAGGTCGGACCTGAGTGACGGCCATGACGTCATCCGCCTCCCTTTTGCGGCGCCCGCCTCGATGAGAGTCCAGGGTCCATGGCAGATCGCCGCCACTGGTTTTCCAGCCTCAAAGAACGCCTTCACGAAGTCGACAGCTTTCGGGATGATGCGCAGCGTATCCGGATTGAGCACACCTCCGGGCAGCACAAGCGCGTCAAAGTCTTGAACATCTGCGCTATCGAGGGGTACATCGACTGAGAAAGTGTTGCCCCACTCCGTGAATTCCCATGACCGCACGTGTTCTCTCTTCGGAGATACAATGACCGTCGTCGCGCCCGCGTCATCGAGAGCCTTGCGCGGCTGGGTGAGTTCGACCCGCTCGAAACCGTCTGTAACAACGAAAGCTATTTTCCTTTTTTTCAGATCGGGGTTTGCCATCTTGCAACTCCTTTTCATCTTTACCAATACGATGGCGAATGGTTTGGAATGCTATCGGCGTGAACTTGGTTCTGGTGTTAGAGGAAGCATCGGCGTGCTACCGGCAGACGCGAAGGCTAAAGCGTCGTCACGCTGCTTCTGCAGCCGCAGCTGTGCATTATCCGCGGCATGCGATAACTGCCGTCAGCGCTGATACTGTCTAGCCTTTCTGGCTTCGGGCATTGCTTCAGAATTCCCCGGCGGGGCTTGCTCAAAGGCTTGCAAAGCGTGGAGTTGCGCCCGATTGGCGGGCCAAACATCAGCGGACCTCGGGCGCAGCGTCGCCAATATGCCAATAGTTATGGAAGCCGGGGTGGTGAGGCCATGACAGCCGTCAAATCTGCGAAGTGATGCAGCGCTCCGACACTGCATTCTTTAATCGTCCGATAGAAAACAACGATGTTCAGTTCAGTCGCCTTAAGGAATGAAGTGCCAGAATCGCTCGCCGTCGGCAAACCGCGTACTTGGTTCTGGGTTGGCGCTCAAGAACTCGCGAGCACTCGTCGCTAAGCAGGCACAGCATTATGCCGTGGATTGAAGCACCTACTGACGTACGGGAACTTAGGCGCTGCATTCGGAACTGTGTCTCGATCTCGACGTCGCCCGCCATCTCGAAAGATTACGATCAACGTCAAATCGCGGATGGCGTCACCGCAGCGCTTCGCTCCATGCTCGATCTCGAACTCGTTCATGTTTCGATGCGAAAAAAACCGGACCAGCGATCGATCGAAGCTGCGCACACTTCTAATCGCCAGAATTCCCGCGCTCGCGCTGAGATCATGGCGGCTGTTTCCAAAGGATGCTTGGCTGACCAAATAAAGAGCTTGGAGCGGAACGCTGCCGGAGAAATCGGTGTCAAACTTGGCATAATGTCAGCGGCCATCCATCTCGGAGAATACGGCGTCATTACCGAGCAGCAGCGGCTCGCTCCGGAGATAGCCGGCGATCTCTTTGAGCCCTTCATATCCATAACCTTCATATCCATAAAGAGAGAGGGCATGGGGATTTGCCTCTCCATTTCTCAATCGATCATAGAAGCGCATGGCGGCATATTGGTAAGCGAGCCTCGATCAGAGGGGCGGAGGACTTTTCGCTTCGCGCGTCCTGCTGTTTCCCGAGGAAAAGCCAATGCAGCCTGTTAAGCGTATGGTTCACATTGTTGACGACGATGTCTCGCTACGGCGTTCACTTCAGTATCTTCTGCGAGCAGCCGGATATGGGGCTTCAACATACGACTCACCCCTTGCTGTCATAGAAGCTGCCGCGAAACTTGCAGGCGGCTGCGTCCTGCTCGATTTGCACATGCCCGGCATGGACGGTCTGGAGCTCCATCGCCGCCTCGTCGCACTCGATGTTCGTGCTCCCGTGATCCTAATGACGACCCAATGCGACGTTCCAACGGCCGTCAATGCGCTCAAGAGCGGCGTCGTCGATTTCATCGAGAAACCTTTCAATGACCGCCGCGTACTCGAAGCAATCGAAAGCGCATTCTCAGCAAACTTGTACGCGAACGCTGCTCGCGAGGGCGTTCGCGCGGCGCGCAGGATCGCTGCTTTAACCCCTCGCGAAAGGCAGGTCCTCGATGGTCTTGCCGCTGGTCATGCGAACAAAACCATTGCCTATGATCTCGGGATCAGCGTCCGGACCGTCGAAGTACACCGGGCACGCTTGCTCGATCGACTAGGCACACGACGCCTGGCTGTGGCGATACGCATGTCGGTTTTGGCTTCGCTTGGCTGACAGCCAATCGGAGCCTAGAAGGCCACGCCGATAAGATTTCATCGACAGCGGTCATTGCCGGCACAACAGTCTGCTCGATCACGACCTGCTCATTCGACATGTGCGGCCCCCATCCTCGATCGCCTCACGGTCGACGATTCTTACTTGGCGCGTACCTGAAAATCTGATGAGCCCGCGCTGCTTCAATCCTGACAAGGACCGGCTTACGGTCTCGGCGGAGATAGCGAGAAACTCGGCAATGTCCGAGCGGGAAATTGGAAGAGCGATCCTATCGTCCGTTTCAAATGGAAGACGCTCACCCATCTCAAGGAGGAAGGCTGCTACTTTCTCCAGGGCTGTGACCCTCCCTACGATGAGCAATTGAGCCTCAAGCCGCGATATCGCCCCGAATGCTATCTCCCGCAAGAGGCGAGCAACCGCGGGATCGACATCTGCGAGCGCTTCAACCCGTCGGCGCGGATATCGAGCAATCTGCGTTTCATCGACGAGCGCTTCGACTGTCAAGTCGCTCCCGCTGGCAACAACCAGACCGAAGAAGTCTCCAGGAAGCAGGAGATTGACAATCTGACGACGGCCATCGGGCTGCGTCGCACAACGCTTTGCAGCACCCTCGACGACCCGATACCAGTAGCCGGTTTCATCGCCGCTCGAAATCTCTTGGTGAAATCCGTAGGAGGTAACAGTTGCTATTGATTCTAATGATTCTAATGCGTCCCACTTGTGGTGCTCGCAGTAATCCTCGATGTTATCGCCTTTAAATACGGCTTTGGAGCGCTGGAGTTCGAGTGCGCGACCATTCACAACGACCTCCTGCAGTAGCTAAGTTATGGCTCAGTAGGGAGAGCATCGCGGATATCCGGCGAATGGCCAACCTCGTAAAACTTCGTATCGTAAAACTGCGTAACCAGGTGGGTTTGGGGGGAACCATCGGAGGAGTTTGAGGTTAATGAAATCCTGTTTACATCTCCGCATTTCCTTCACGGCATTTCGTTCACGGCTGGCGGGCCTAGGTCCACCTCTGGCCCAGTCTTGATGATTTGGTTGGTACCATTCCGAGCGACACACGATATCCCCGGGGGGGTTGCAGCGATCCGATCCATCGTCGCCTGAGAGTGCTCCAAAGAGATTCGCAAAGCCAAACTCGATGTGAACCCGCAGCTTAACAGTTATATTTTTCGCGTTTTTTATCTCGTTGAGGTTCGTCCGCGAGCAGGCGGCGGCCGTTCGGAAAATGACGGTTATCAAGGATACGCGGTGTGCGTTTCTGTAGCTCTCAAGTCGCGCGCTCCGCTGCGCCGGCTTGCGCTCAAACGTAACTCGAGGTGATGACATGCGATCGGACGACGAAATCAAGCGCGAGATCGAACAAGAACTCAGGTCGCATCCAGACCTCAATTCAGAGGACATCGCCGTCGCCGTCAGAGGCGGCGTCGTAACTCTGGCGGGTTACGTGCGTAGCTACGCGGATAAGTATGAGGCGGAACGAACGGTCAAATGCGTCACCGGAGTCGGCGGAATTGCCAACGATCTTGTGGTGCGCCTGCCAAAGATCGACGAACGGCCTGACCCCGATATCGCGCACGATGCTCTGGGTGCCATTCAGACTGAGCTCTCCGCTTCCGCGGAGGGCATAAAGGTCGTCGTAAAAGATGGACACGTGACCCTGGAGGGCTTGGTGCCAGGCCATTCTCAGCGCCAAGTCGCAGAGGATGTCGTGCGCAAGATCAAGGGCGTGAAGGGGGTCCACAATCAGATTCAACTGAAGCCGGAAGCCAAGCCCGACGCCATCAAAGAGAAGATCGTTGACGCCTTCCGGCGCGATGCCTAGCTCGACGCAAGCAGCATCATTCTTGAGGAGCACGATGGAGTAGCGTCAGGTCATGGAGCGCGCGCGAGGAAGCGGAGCGCGTTGGGTGGACTGCACCGAGCTAGCCAATGTCGTCGACAACCCGCGGCATCCTCTCGCGATCCAATGACCGCTCATGCGGTCGCGCTTCGCACGGCTCTCGCCGAGATTCATTGGGCTGGCAGAGACGACATCTCTCATCGTGCCCGTTGGAGAGTGGGTATTCAACGAAGCCTGCAGACAGTGGAAGCTGTGGCAGCAAGCGAACACCTCCCGCACCATTTCCCTAAACGTTTCCTCGCTTCAGCTTCAGCAGAGGTCTTTCGTGCGGTTCGTGCAGGACTGCCTGACCCGGTGGGAGATCAATCCAAGCGAAATAGAAATTGAACTCGTAGAGACGGTTGCTGTCGACCATCGTGCTGCCAATACCCTGCGGGAATTTCGAGACCTCGGATTAAGAATCGCGATCGACGACTTTGGGACTGGCTACTCTTCCCTGTCTTATCTCGTGACGCATCAGGTGGACCGCCTCAAAATTCCAAAAGAGTTCGTGGCCCATGCACCATTCGATGCGCGCCATGCTGTGGTCGCTCGGTCGATCATTCAATTGGCTCGTGACCTCGATATAGATGTCGTAGCCGAAGGTATAGAAAACCATGCTCAGGCGGGTTTCCTGATCAGCGCCGGATGTCGGTACGCTCAGGGATTCTATTACGCGATGCCCTCCAGCGCCGAGGGCGTGACGGCCCTGCTGCGCGAGGGACGGATAAAGTCGGTTCGCGGAACGACGCGTTAGAAGCGATTACATGCTTACCGCCGCGGGGCCCCGGCTCATTTGCAAAACAGGAATGATTTCTCGTCCGATCTCGTCCAAAACCTCGCCCGCCGAGCGCTTGCTGTATTTCAAGTTCAAAGCGACGTGATTGACACCTGCGACCTGCAAGGCATCAAGGAATCGCAGTACGATTTTGCGGCCACCGCTAAATCCAAGGTGAATAGGACGTGGCGGAGCATTCGGATCCTCAGAGAGATCGACATAAAGGGATTGCGCAAATGGCTTGAACGTTCCCGGCGCAAGCGCCGCTACCGTTGCATGCCATCGCGCGACATGTACTTTTTGCAATTCGGGAGAACGCGGGTAAGTGATCCATCCGTCCGCATTGGCTGCAATCCAATCGAGGCTTTGACGGCTTGAGCCTGTAACCAGAAGCGGAAGCCTACCCGTTGGTTTCGGGACCAGATCTGCAGTTCCCAGCATCGTGCCGTAGACCGACTCGATGCGCGGAAATTCCTCCTTGAGGAGTTCGCGCAGCACTCGGAAATTTTCTCTAAACAATACGTCGCGTTTGTTCCAATCGACGCCGAACGCCGGAAACTCGACCGGACGATCTCCAGAAGCGACGGCCATCACGAATCTTCCGTTGCTCAGCTGATCGATGGACGCCGCAGCCTTGGCAGTGTGAATTGGATGACGAAGCGGAAGTACAATCGAGCCGGTGGCTAATCCAATCATCGATGTCTGCGCCGCGATCCAGCCGAGCCAAACCCACGCATCATAGATTTGTCCGACATCCCCGAAGGTCGGATCGCGAAGCGGAACATCGCGCGTCCATAATGCGCTGAATCCCAGTTTCTCGGCTTGCTGCGCAAGGCGTTCCTGTCCGCTCATAGCGGGCACATCACCCTCGAAAGCTTCGATTGGAAAGAAGACGCCAATGGTCATTCGATTTTTAGAAAACATGCGGCGGAAAGCACGGTGTTCGGCCACCGTAGCAATATGGAGAGGCTTACCCATGCTTTCTCCGAAATGTGCAACTTCAAGTCAGAGACGCGATTGAGCGGCCGTCAACCGGCAAAACATCTAAGCCTGCCAAGGCCCGGCAAAAATGACGGCTGTCATTTCGAAAGTACGCCGTACCGCCCAACTTGCGGACCTAGAAATGTTTCAACGCAAGCGATGGGAATCCACCGATGGCTAACAATCGCGCAGTCACTTTTATGGGTCCGGGCAAAATGGAAGTCCGCGACGCAGGTTATCCGAAGCTCGCAGATCCCAAGGGACGAAAGATTGAGCACGCAGCCATTCTTAAACTTGTCACAACGAACATTTGCGGCAGCGATCTTCATATTTACAACGGTCGTTTTGAAGCGCCCGCCGGAATGCTGATGGGACACGAGAATACGGGCGAGGTCGTCGAGGTCGGTTCGCATGTCCAGCACATCAAGAAGGGCGATATCTGCTCAGTTCCTTTCAATGTGGCCTGCGGCACCTGCGATAGCTGCCGGGATCGCCATACCGACGTCTGCTTGAGGGCCAATGAAGATCTTGGCTTTTGCGGCGCTTACGGTTTCAACCTCGGCGGCTGGCAAGGCGGACAAGCAGAATACATGCTTGTCCCGTGGGCGGATTTCCAGCTTCTGCGATTCCCTGACAAGGATGAGGCCATCGAGAAAATCCGGGATCTCACATTGCTCTCCGATATTCTTCCGACCGGGTATCACGGCTGCGTTGAGGCAAACATAAGGACGGGATCCACCGTCTACATCGCCGGCGCCGGTCCCGTTGGGCGCTGTGCGGCTGCAAGCGCACAGCTTCTGGGTGCCTCCTGCATCATTGTCGGCGATGAAAACAAAGCGCGTCTCGATCTTGTGAAGAACGCCGGATACGAAATCGTCGATACCTCCAGCGCCACGCCAATTCCGGATCAGATCGAATCAATCCTCGGCAAACGATGGGTTGACGGCGCCGTCGATTGCGTTGGCCTGGAGTGTCACGGTAACGGACCGGACGGCAGCAAGAAAAACGAGGTCGAATCCGTCATCAATACGCTGATGGAAGTCGTGAAGCCAGCAGGTGCAATGGGCGTGCCTGGCGTTTACACGAATATGGATCCGGGAGCTCCCAACAGCCTCAACAAGCAAGGCAAAATGGCGCTGGACCTTCCCAAAGCTTGGGTTAAGTCGCCCAAGATGACAGCTGGCCAATGCCCCGTCATGCGCTACAACCGCGAGTTAATGATGGCGATCATTTGGGGGCGCATGCCAACGCTGACGAGCATGCTCAATACCGAAGTGATCTCGCTCGACGATGCTCCAAAAGCTTACGAAACTTTTGGCGCCGGTGCGGCCAATAAATTCGTCATTGATCCGCACAATATGACACGCCTCGCGGGCAAATCTCTTCGTGATAGCGCTGCTGCTCGTCCGAAGGCCACGGCCGGTACGCGTTGAAGTCGATGGCGAACGTGAAAATTTGCAACGCAACGGTCGCGGCCAATGCAAGGCCGCGATCCGCGCGCGAGGCATCCATCATTCTGATATTGATGATCGCGACCACAAGGATGCTGCCTCGAAGCGACGAAGCACGACCGCGAGGCGCACGCTGAAAGCAACGAGCGTGGGCCATACCAGTCCGATATAGATCAAACGACGAAACGCAAGCGTCATCGATCGATGGCAACTCACTCAAGCTTTACGTCTTCACCCGTTAGATTCGGCGGCGTATCGCATAGCCATATTGGATTGGCCATTCCGGCGGATTGTCGAGCTTTTGCTCGGCGATAAGTGCCCAATAGGGTTCGCGCAAGAACTCACGAGCTATGAGAACGAGATCAGCATCTCCTCCGGTTACGATTTCGTCGGCGAATTCCGCGTCGGTGATCAGCCCCACAGCTCCGGTGTTGACTTCGGCCTCGTGGCGAATGCGGCGGGCGAATGGCACCTGGTAACCGCGGTGCAGCGGGACTGGTGCCGTCGCCGTAGTTCCGCCCGAAGAGACGTCAACGAGATCGACACCCATCGCCGCGAGCTTCTTGGAGAGTGCAACGGAATCATCGATGTCCCATCCACCCGCCACCCAATCCGTTGCAGAGATTCGCACGAAGAGAGGAAGCTCATCGGGGATTATGTTTCGCAATCGCTCGGTGATTTGCAAGAGCAGACGCATCCGGTTCTCGCGGCTACCTCCATACTCGTCCGTCCTGTGATTGCTGATGGGGGACAGAAATTCGTGCAGCAGATAGCCATGAGCCGAATGGATTTCGATGACTTCAAAGCCGGCCTTGAGGGCGCGGCGGGCAGCCGCCTCGAAGGCGGCAATCACATCGTCAATTCCGCGCTGGTCGAGCGGGATGGGAACAGGGCTCTTCTCATCGAAGGGAAGAGCACTCGGGCCAACAACCGCCCAGCCGCCTTCATCGGGTTGGAGCGCGCGCCCGCCCTTCCACGGCGGCTCGCAACTTGCCTTGCGACCGGCGTGGGCAAGTTGAATGGCTGGCACGGCGCTCTGAGACTTCAGAAATCTTGCAATTCGCGCCAGCGGCTCGATGCGTTCGTCGCTCCAAAGCCCGACGTCGCCTGGCGTGATGCGACCCTCGGGCAAGACGGCGGTCGCTTCGACCATGACAAGCCCGGCCCCACCGACAGCCCGACTGCCCAAATGCACGAGGTGCCAGTCATTGGCGAATCCATCCTGGGCTGAATATTGGCACATCGGCGCCACGGCGATGCGGTTGCGAATGGTGACCTTCCGAAGGGTCAAGGGGGTCAATAAATTGACCTCCGCGACCTCAAGATCGTGCCTGCTATCAGTTTGTCCGCTTCGCCCCAAATTCGTGACGTGCTGATCCATAGAACTCACCCTTTCGGTCACCCAGCTTCAGATGAGAAATCGATCTGTCAACAGCGGCGAACAAGCGAGCTTTGCCATGACGGTCGTCAATTCTTGCGAGCAGGCGTGCCGCTAATGCGCGATCACAAGCGGAACCGGAGCTTGGCGCTGAACGCCTGCGCCACCAAGGAGCCATTCGCGCAGTCGGGACCCGACCAACACCGCGCATAATCAATTCGAATCGCCAGACTGAACGATCTCCGATCCAGAAGTGGCATGCGATTTCTTGCTGCGGCTCCTTGGTCTTCCCACAGTCCGCGCGGCATAACTTTTTAATGAGCCTTTCCTTCCGTGTAACAAGCGGCACTGAGCTTGCTTTTCCGCCGCTTGCCCCAACACCGCAGCGCGTATCGGGATCGCCCTGTCCATGCTTCGCTTTGCGCACCCTTTTCTGTCACT
The DNA here is from genome assembly GCF_902712875.1 of Hyphomicrobium sp. ghe19. Lineage (NCBI taxonomy): Bacteria > Pseudomonadati > Pseudomonadota > Alphaproteobacteria > Hyphomicrobiales > Hyphomicrobiaceae > Hyphomicrobium > Hyphomicrobium sp. ghe19. Next base: position 2,671,158 of record NZ_LR743509.1, read on the forward strand.
TCGGAATGACACCGCAGGCAATACGTCCCTTGCCGCCGCCGGTCCATGATTTCCGGCGCGCCGGTAGATCAACACCGCCTTTGTCCTTCTCAATGAATAGGTACCCAATGGTTTGGGAAATTCCCCTTGGCCCGCTTTCACTTCGGCAGCACCGAACTTCTACTCGCAGAATATTCCAGCGTCGTCGGTATACCCCGCAGCTAACTACTCGGCGGATCAGAAGTGCGACTATTGGAATCCAATCCGCGGATACTGAGAAGCGTCGTTCTGATGGCAAATGCTGCCCGTCCGGATTTCAATCTGGACGGACTTGCATGGTTGACGGCCCCCTCCATCAATGAACGGACGACAAGACATGCAGGGCACGCCTGTCATGTCGTTCGAGTTACGGAATAAACGCCCGGCATTGCTAATATTCGCCGCGCAAACGATTCTACTGCAACCAGATTCGGTGCGTTCCGCACCTAACGCTGCGAAGGCCGGTTTCGCGCTTCGTCGCATGAATTGGCGCTCAGCGATCATCGATTTCTGTGCAGTGGGTCAGAGATCGGGGCCCTGGATCACACGAATCCGTCTCGCTTGGCCCACATGAACCCGACAAAATAATTTTGAACCGTGTTGCGGTGGCCCTTGGGTGGCCGGTGGTGGGCCCTTTGATTGGCCTCGGGTCCACGCCTGGCCCCTGATAGTGGTCGTAATTGCAGATGGTTATGATGCTTATTCCTTGGCCCCGCCGTTGGCCGGAATGAGGAATGCTAGATTTTTTGATCATCGCTTGCTTTTCGAGCTTAGAGAGAAATCCGCGGACTATTTTCTCCGGCCAGTTCCAATCTTTCGCAAGCTTCGATCGTGCAGCCATTAGCTGTCCCCGCTGAAGCACAACAGCGTGCCCCTTATTGTCGACGGACCGGGGGATGTATTGGGCGTGTGAGATCAGGTATTGCCACGCTTCGAACCTGGAGAATGATCCCCGGCTCGGATCGGCGGCCTTAACGACTTGGCCAGCCCCGACGATCGGATGATCGATCATCGACCGGTCGATAGCAAACCAATTTCCAGTTCGCGCTGCGCGAACTTTTGGCGAGGCATGATAGTTCTCGAACGGTGTTCGCTTCCAAGAGCTCATGGTTGAGCGCTCCTGCGGCAAGTCGCAAGATCATCGAGGGATTCATTTTGCGAGCGATGCAAAGCCTACGCGGAAGGACTTTCGGCCAGTAGCCTTTCGATTTCCGAGCGCGAGACCGCCACCAACCACGTCTGCTTAGCGGGGTATCGCCACCCCTCAGATATCGATCTTCTCCGCGATTTCGATGGCGTCATCGACCTCAATGCCGAGATAGCGCACAGTGCTTTCGATCTTCGAGTGACCGAGCAAGAGTTGCACGGCTCTAAGGTTACCCGTCCGCCGGTAGATCAGCACGGCTTTGGTACGTCGCAATGAATGCGTGCCGAACTTCGCCGGATCGAGACCGATGCTGGCGACCCATTCCAGCACGAGCCGAGCGTACTGACGCGTGGTGAGTCCGCGATCCGAATTGCCCCGGCCGGCGAATAGGAACTGTCCTGCCTTACGGCCAGTCAGCCTCAGGTAGTCGTCAATCGCTTGCCGCGTCTGATCGGTGAGTTCGAACCGAACCGGCCTGCCAGTCTTCTTCTGGCGGATGGTCGCGCGATCCATGGCGTAACCGCTTGGCGCGACATCGTCGACCCGAACAGCGACGACGTCGCAGCCGCGCAGCTTGCTGTCGATCGAGGTTGAAGAGAGCGAGGTCTCGATTCTTGCCCCCGATCTGTAGCTTCGTTCGGATCGACCAGACGTGGCCTGGGCGCAGTGGCGGCTTGGCGCCGACTAGCTTGCCCTTGTTCCAGGGAACGCGGGTGCGCTTGGCTGCAGGTTCAGTGGCAACGGGTGCAGTAGTAAGGTATTCTATGGTCTGCCTCCTTAGTTGAGAGACAAACCAGCATGCGCCTCCCTCAGCCTAACCCGCTGCACTCAGGACCGCTTTCGGCCGAGTTCTTCCGTCCGATGGTTACCGCCCGTCGATTCTGACCCTGAGCGGACATCAGCGATCCTGCCTTCACAACAAAAAGCCCAGAACGATGCTGGAACTTTCATCGGGGGTCGATCACCCGACCGCCTCCTTGGTTTGATTACGGTTGTCGTGCTGGCCCGATCTGCGGTGCGCGGACAGGCTTTGCCATCCCGTAGAAGATGACGACTCCCTGACCACCGCAGCGAGTTGAAATTGCCTCTGGCGGAGTACCAATACAGCTATCGATGTTCTGCCAGTTATTCATGGCCCAGACGTTGCCTGCCGGATCGACCGCGATATCGGTCAACATCTGCAGGCCGCCTCCCGCGTAGCCGCCGGGCGGCGAAATCTGATCGCCGGTCTTGAAACCGGGCGGACAATTCTCGGTGCGCGCGCCGCACAGCTGCACGATTGGGCTGCTCGGCATGGCGAAGTTGGAAATCCAGACGTTGTCGTTGCCGTCCACGGCGGCCGCCCAAGGGCCCGGGAGCCCGCCGCCCTTGAACGGTGAGCCGGGAAATTGGGTGCCGTCCGGCCGCAGCAGCGTGACGCTGCCCCCGAAGGCTCCGCCCTTCTGCTTGGACATGATTGTGGTCAAATAGTCAGAGGCCGCCGTAACACCCTCAAGCTTTAAGCGTACCCCCATGTCGATCAGATGGGCCATGCCGAGTAGCCCAGTGCCGAAGCGATTAGTGACCCAGACGTTGCCCTGGCTGTCGATGCCGAGACCGCTATTGTTGATCCCGGTCTTGAAGTTCTCGACCTTGCTCGGATCAGATGCGGGGAAGCGCGTGACGTGTTCGACACCACTATTGGAAACCCAAATCCGGTCCTGCTGGTCGATGCCGAGGTGAAATGGCGCTCTGAAGGATTTGCACGGCTCCTCTTTGTCGCCCTCGCAAACAATGCGGCCCTTCGTCAAATCACCTTTGGGGAAATGGATGAGCTGATTCTTCTCGACGCCGAGGACCCACACGTCTCCGCTAGGCGTGACGATGATTCCCTGTATCAGCCCGAGTTGGCCATTGAAGGTAATCCCCTCCGGCGGGGTCAGCGGCTTGCCATTCTTGTCGAATACCGCGATCGCCTTGCTGCCATAGTTCGTGAACCAGGCGTTGTCGTTGGCATCGACTGCCGCACCGAAGGTGCCCCCTTCCATACCGCCGCCGGTGAAGCCCGTCGTGATCGGCGAAAGCGGCTTACCATTGGGTGCGAACTTGGTCGCATGACCCTGCCACAGCGAGTCCTGCCCCTGCCAACCAATGGTAAAGTTGTCGCCAACCCAGAGGTTGCCCTCGCTGTCGAACATGGCCTTGCCGCCGGCGCGGTACCCGCCGCCGTCGAACTTGAGCGGCAACACCCAGGCGCTTGGCGCCCAGTTGAGGTACGGCATGTACGGCACCGTGAGCATGTGGTTGACCGTCGATACTTGATAGAACTGACCGAGCAGGTCGTAGAGGCGGTTGGGCTGGTACCACGGATAGCGCGCAACCGACTCCGCTGCCGCTAGCGTGTCGGTAGGAACGGTTCCGGTCGGCGACGTAGAGGCCGCGAAGAGAGAATTACAAGCAGCGGCCTGCACCTGCACGACGCAGCCGGAAATCACGTCGGCCAACGTGGCAAAGTTGGCCATCGTCGGTGTCTGACCGCTGTTGAGCGGACCCTGGATCGCCTCTCCCCAGCCGCCGGTCGCGAGATCGACAAAGTTGGGCACGTTGCCCGCAGCGATACGCAGCCCGAGTGGATGACCCGTGATCGCCGTGCCGTCGAGGAACTGCGCGTGGGTCCAAACCGAGGCTACGGTGGTCATTTCGTTAATGACAACCTTGGCCGGGGGCCTGTTACCCAGCACCGTCAGTAGGACGATGGCCGGATTATCGCCGCTGCCCTTGTTGATCGTGGCTACGCCACCTTTGGCAACCAAATACAGAATGGTATCCGTGCCCGGGGTTGCATCGGTGCCCAGCTGAAATTGACCATCACTGCCCGTTTTTGCTTCAGCTAGTTGTTTGGGTTCGCCCGCACTCGCGGACCATAGGGTGACGGTGGAGTTTGAGATTGGACCTCCGCCCGCTTGGACTTGCCCCTCGATGCGAACGCCAGCCAAAGCCTGCGAGCAAACCGCTGACAGAGCGCCGAGTAGTGTGAGAAGGCCAAGCCGAATTTTCCCAGGGATTTGCATGGTTAGCGCTCCTTCAAATCAATTGAGGACGCAGCCCACCCAGCAGCGCACAACGAAAGCGGAAGCTGCCCAAGATCGACTTCCTGCGCAATCGACGAGGAAGCAAATCGTAAATAGATTCTATACAGTATACTGACTATAATCTTGATCGGCGGCAATGATGCTGCGAAGCGTGGCATTACCCTTATGATCGACAGCTCGGCCAACTGAGATGGCGGCCGGGACGAAGGTGGGGTCAATCTCGATAGCCCTGGTGAAGGCAGCAATCGTCTGGCTTGCCGCGATCGCTAGAGGTCAGGGCGACGAACGTGCTTCTGAAGCCGTGTTACGCAAATCACTCGACGCAAATCCCGGTTCCGCCGCGCTATGGCACGCGGATTAGCAGCGGGCGTCGCGAACACTGCAGCAAAGTCTCTTGTGGCCCGTAGCGCCACCAGGCTGACGGCGGCTTTCAGACCATCGCGACAGAATGCGAACGGCTAAAGATCGATCGACGGTCGATCCCATTAGGCGACATTGGCTTGATGGTCGACAAGGTCAGCATACACCCGGCTGAGATGTCTGCTTTCAACGGCAAAGCGGAAGCATTTTAGGCCACGCCGACGACCGCTAATGACCCTTAGCGGACGTCGTCTTATTCGACACGCCTCGCTGCAGACAGCCGTCAGGACGCGCACACAAAATATTGTGGTCGGCATAAATCATGATTGTGCGTCGATTGAATGCCAGCGGTATGCTCAAACCGAAACTTAATCATCGTTCGCGACAGTTTGCGGTAACCGCAATGATTCGAGTTGCATTGGACTCGGCGTTGTCGGACGCGCGTTGCACGCGCATGGCGGAGCCACGCGGACAATCGCCCGTCTCCAGTCAACGTGAGCTTGGTGGGGGAAGTGCCAATGGCGAAACTAGATCCAAAGGGCGGCACCATTGCCGTCAGGTGCCGTCGACGCTTGTTTCTGACGACGGCAATTGTCGCGCTTGCCTGCGCCGGCCCGCGACCGGCGTGCGCGCAATCGGTAACGGGCAATAACGTGTCTCCGGGTTCTGTTCAAACGCCGAACTGGTCAGTCGGCAGCGACCTCTTCATTGGCACTGGAGGCAACGGCACGCTTGTCATCCAGGATGGCGGCACGGTGACCAATGACACTGGCTTAATTGGTAACGGCCCCTCCGAGCAGGGGGAAGTCACTGTCTCGGGCCATGACGGTAGCGGTAACGCGTCGACCTGGACCAACAACGGTGACCTTGTCGTCGGGCAGTCCGGAACGGGCACGCTCTTCATCGAAAATGGCGGGGTGGTGAGCAATACTGGCGCCTATATCGGCGCCGATACCGGCAGCCAGGGCGACGTCACTGTCTCGGGCCGCGACGTCAACGGCCATGCCTCGACCTGGACCAGTACCGGGCAGGTCTACATTGGCGACAACGGCACCGGAGCGCTCAACATCAATGATGGTGGTCTGGTGAACAGTGCATTGGCCCTCATCGGCAACAGCAGCGGAGGCACTGGAACGGTCACCGTCTCGGGCCATGACGGCAACGGCAATGCCTCGAGCTGGAATAATACCAATCAGGTCTATATCGGCGCGGACGGCTCCGGCACGCTCCTCATCGAAGATGGCGGGGTGGTGAATAGTGGGCAGGGCCTTATCGGCTACGGGAGCGGTAGCGAAGGCACGGTCACCGTCTCCGGCCGTGACGTCAACGGCAATGCCTCGACCTGGAACGCTGCGAACAATATCTACGTGGGATTTTCGGACAACGGCACACTCACGGTCTCGGACGGCGCCGCGGTGGCCACGAGTAGAGCTGGAGGCGGCGCTGCATCTATCTATATCGGCCACATGAACGGCGGCACGGGCACGGTCAATGTCTCGAGCAGCACTGGCGACGTCTCAAGCTTGACTGCGACCGACCGTATTGATGTTGGTCGCGATGGCACCGGCACGATGACCGTTGGAAAAGGCGGCTTCGTCAGCGTGGGTAGCGATGTTCGCATCGCCAACGGCAGCACGGGCAGTGGAACGCTGCATCTCGACGGCGATGCCAGCGGGCGCGGCGTTCTTGAGACCGGCTCGGTGATCAAGGGGGCCGGCCCCACTGCTATCCTCGACCTCAACGGCGGCATCCTGCGTGCGACGCGTGATGAAGCCAATTTCCTAAACGGCTTCGGGACACTGACCGTGGGAGCCGGAGGCGCCTGGTTCGATACCAACGCGCACGACATCGCCATCAGCACCTATTTTTCCGGTACATCGAGCTTCAACAAGCTGGGCCTTGGTCAACTGACGCTGACCGGAGACAGCTCCGCCTTCACCGGCGCATCGACCGTGTCGGCCGGCACGCTCGCCGTGAATGGCGTTCTCGGCGGCAACACGTTGGTGGACACGGCTGGTCGGCTCGTGGGCACCGGCAGCGTCGGTAATGTCGTCAATACCGGCGTCGTCGCGCCGGGTTATGGCAATGCCATGGGCACGCTCACCGTCCAGGGCAACTATGTCAGCACAGGCGGCCACGTCGAAATTGCGACCGTTCTGGGTGGCGACAGTTCGCCGACCAGCCGCCTCGTGGTCAACGGCACGACTTCAGGCACCACGCAGGTCGGGATCATCAACCGTGGCGGCCTCGGCGGGCAGACAGTGGAGGGAATCAAGATCGTCGAGGTCGACGGGGCGTCGAATGGCAGTTTCCTGCTCGTCGGCAACTATGTATTCCACGGCGAACAGGCGGTGACCGCCGGGGCCTATGCCTATCGTCTCTACCAAGGCGGCGTCTCCACTCCCACGGACGGCGACTGGTATCTGCGGTCCGCCTTGCTAGAAACGGGCAATCCCAGCCTGCCGCTCTATCAGCCCGGCGTGCCGGTGTACGAAGCCTATGGCGCAAATCTGCAATCGCTCAACACTCTGCCGACGCTTCAGCAACGTGTCGGCAACCGCAACTGGGCTCCCGGCGCCGATCCCGTCGGCAACGGAATTTGGGGCCGCACGGAAGGCACGCACGGTCACTTCAACGACGCTGCAGCCTCGACGACGGGCCTGGACCAGAGCATTGATGCTTGGAGGATACAGGTGGGCGCGGATAGGGTACTGGCCGACCCTGATAAGGGCGGCCGTTTGGTGGCGGGCGTCAACGCCTTCTACGGCGAGGCCGACAGCCAGATCCGATCGGTTTTCGGCGATGGGGCGGTGAAGTCCGACGGCTACGGCCTTGGCGCGACGTTGACCTGGTATGGCCTCGATGGCTTCTACGTCGACAGTCAGGCGCAGGTCATCCGCTATGACAGCGACCTCACTTCCGCCTATCTCGGCAGGCTCTCGCGCGACAATGGCGGCCACGGGGAGGCGTTCAGTATCGAGGCAGGCAAGCGGATGTCGGTCGGCAATAACCTTGGCGTTACGCCGCAATTCCAGATGGTCTATTCCAACGTCCACTTTGATCGTTTCACCGATCCGTCGGATGCTGTCGTGTCGGCCGACGGGAACGATAGCCTGAAGACACGTTGGGGCGTCGCGCTCGATCATCAGAGAGCCTGGGAAGGTGGCCGCAGCCACATCTACGGAATCGCCAATGTCAGCTACGAATGGCTAAATGGCATCCGTACCCTCGTCTCGGGCACGGCCATCATCAATGCCAGCGAACGGCTGTGGGCGGAACTCGGTCTGGGTGCGAGTATAATCTGGCGCGAGGAGCTCGCTCTCTATAGCGAAGTCTCTGGCAACAGTCCGTTCCATGACTTCGGTGACAGCTATTACCTCAAGGGCAGTGTCGGTCTCCGCCTGCAATTTTGATCGCGGGCGGACACAAAGCCCATTGTCAGCTATTGGCCCAAGGCGGACATTAGCGATCATCGCTTCCGTCATCGCAAAGAGGAAAAATTGGGGACCAATCGAGCGCCATCAGCTGGCGAGCAGTGGTTGCACGCACTACAGCCGAATTCCGAAAAGGGGGGCATGGATTTTGTCCAACTTTCGCTCACGGCAACGCTCGGCTCAGGTCGGGAACGTCAACTACGCGGTACTCTTTGAAAACTCACGAGTTTGTAATGGCATCCGCCGTCCGGTGATCCAACAAGAATTGAATATCGTCGTTGCACGGCCATTTGATCGTTATAATATATTTTACGAAGCCTTCGTGCTGCGGAAGGCTCGAGCTTTTGAAGATATCGGCCGCAATCGGAATTATGTTGGCCGGTCTGGCGCGCCGCGCATGCACATTTTTTGGCTGGCTGGAACGCAATGTCGGCGAGAACGCCGAAATCGGAGTAGATCAATTTTTAGATGGAGAGCTTACCATGACCAACAGTAACCTCCCTCATTCCCATGTCCACGGACCCGGTTGCGGTCACGTAGCCGTTCGGCATAACGGTCACACCGACTATCTCCACGATGCCCATCTAGATCATCCCCACGGGGATCACGTGGACGAACACGTGATCGAGGTTACAGAAAAAAATCCCGATCGTTGCACGCCGAACCATCAATGTGGCGGACACGACAAGAGCCACGTCCATGGAAAAGGTTGCGGACACGAAGCTGTTCCGCAGGGCGATCATGTCGACTACTTGGTCAATGGTCATCTCCATCATCCCCACGGGGACCATTGCGACGATCACGGCCCGCTCGAAATCGTCAAGAATTGAGCGCTTTGCAGGTCGTATGCGACCACGCAACGAGGCGTATCATTTCAGTTCGGGAGATTGGCCGTGCGTTTGGCATCGCCGATTTTCAAGGGCATCGTTTTTTTATGCGCGGGCCAAGTCCTATTGGCGGCCGGTCCGCCACCACCGATTCCGGCGTGGTTGAAGAAACACGTGGGTGAAGGCGAAGATCAAATTGCAGGGGCAGTCTTCGAACGGGCGCGCGCGCTCTATTTTCGCAAGTCGGCAGAAGGCGAAATCAGAAATCCCTGCTACTTCGCCATGGACGCCACTCGGCCTCACGCATTGAGTGACGGACGTCTGGGAAAGCGCTTCTATATTATCTGCGAAGCCGCACGATCCTTTCGTGCGATCCCGGCGGGACACGGCGGCGGGCGCGATTTGCAGGGCGTTGTTGATTTTTCAAATGGAAAACTCTGCGCAAAAAATTTCAGCAACGCGATAGACTCGAAATTGACCGCCGGCGGGGACTACATAACTGGTGATACGAAGACTTCCTTCAAGGGTTACTATCGGTCGGCCGCTGGTCAAGACAGGATCCTTGAGCGCACGTTTCTCACATTCCACGGCGAAGGCGAAACGGCCAATGCGAGACTGCGTGAAATCGGCGGACACGCGGCGCTTGCGCTGAAAAAAGTATGTCTTCGAAAGAAGCCACACAGCTCTTATGCAAACGGGGCTGGGTACGTCTCATATGGTGAGCTCATAAACTATGCTGGCGGGCGCAGCGACGGCTGCACAAGTTGGTCGCCCGGGGACGCGCACTCCATCATCGCCTTGGTGAAAAATGCCCCCACCACGCTCTACATCTACCCCGAGGCTGCCGACATAGAAGCCGTTGCAAAGTCGGGATCTGCCAGGCCATCTCGGGATGGCACGTATTGGAACACCTACTGCCTCGACCAAATACAATCGCCGCAATTTTGGCGGCGGGAAGCGCTCGAACCACTCCTTGCGCAATATGAAAAGGATCATCCCTCCGCCCCACCCCAGCATCCTCCAATTTGCAAGGAACCATGAGGTGCATCCTTGTGATGATCGCGTCGTGCACGGAAGTCGTCAGCAATAAGTAGAGAGGATGGAATGTCTTTCGGCGCGCGATGGCCAGTGCCGCTTCCCGCCGAACGGAGCGGCTTGTTGCGCTCGGGCGCTGATGTCCGTGCGCTGCGCGTCGTCGCGGAGGAAATCCGAGCAATATATCGAACTCGTCTTCATCACCTTTGCGCGAAAACAATGCTTCAATAGTAGTGGCAGCAGGGTGACAGCCCTGGCCTGAGAGTATGTTATAATATCCGAACTGCGGCGCTGTGATGAAGCGGTTGGGGTCGTGAGAGTGAGACAGCTGAGACATGACAGTCGGGTTCGCTGGCTAGCGCTCTTCTCGCTTGCGCTTCAATTTGCGTTGTCCTTCGGCCACGTTCACAATCACAGACTGGAACACCATAACTTCGCGGCGGAAGCCGTTACGCAGTGCGAACTGTCCCTCAAGTCCTCGTGCACTCTGCCGGACCGTAATGACGATGACGAAAGTCATTGCTCAATTTGCAAGTCCATGGCCATCGCAGCATCGCTCGCCCTTTTCACACTGCCTGCGTTCGTCGTACCCCCATTCCGTTTCCGTCCCATCGCACCTCAAGCACATACGAAATCACTTTCTTATGCAGTAACCGCACAGTTTCGCGCGCGGGCTCCGCCGGTCCCCTGAGACCGCCCGCTCTGCCGTTGCTACTCGTTCGATCTTGAACCGAGAGAACGTCTTGCGACGAGGCGACTGAGCACACCTCACCTTCGTCGACCTTAGCCAAACGATGAGGCGTCGCCACGCTTTCGCGTGTGCCAACTCGCGGCTTGCGAACCGAGCTTGGAGTGCAACGCGCCTCACTTTTCGATGTGGAGATAAGAGATGCACAAGTGGAACGCTTGCGTTGGACACGAAAGTCCGGGGCGCATCAGTGCCTCAGTTCCGGCATTGGCGTTGCTTTTCGTTTTGACGATCCTCGTCCCTGGCGCTGTCGCGCGGGACGGCCGGAAAGTTGCCTCAAGCGAACGATGGACCTGCCTGGCTTCTGGCTATGGAGGGGTAAAGAACGCTTGGCACATCGTAGGGGGCGGACCCGCCAACAGCGCGGATGAGGCGATGATGAAGGCGGAGCAAGACTGCCGTCATCAGGGTCTCCTCGTCTGCAAGAAAAGTGGTTGCTCTTCCCATTAGTCCTCGCCGTCGCCGGAAGGTGTTCGCGTATCAGAACGGAGTACCCTTTATGGATTCAGTTTCTCTCAATCGGGTGTATCGCCGGCCAATCCCAGGCTGGAGAGCACATGCGTTTTTGTATGCGGTCGGAGCAGCGTTGGGCTTGACAGAGGTTTTGCCAGCGATGGCTCAAGCACCAAACTCTAATCAGCCTGCCCCAATTGTCCCAGATGCATCGGAGCAGCCGACGCAAACTCCCCCGGCAGCGCCAACGCCGCCTGCCGTCCAACAGCTGCCACCTGTCGTGGTGACCGAACCCAGCACTAAGGTTCCCAAGCACGCCAAGAAAGCAGCCCGCAAGGCGACTGCTGGGCCATCAGCATTCGCCACATCCGTACCCGGAACTAAATCGACTGTAACAGCAGCATCCTCATCCGCTGGAACTCCCGGGACAGCATCATCCGCCGCACCTCCATCGGCAGAGGGTCCTACGAGCCCCTTGGCAATCAAGAACGACGCGTTCAACGAGGCGCGGAAGGAGATTTTCACGCAAGTCGGAACGAACTCCTATTCGCTTGGCGAGGATGCAATCCAAGCGCTCCCGCAAGGGACGGAAACGCCGCTCTCCAAGGCTCTTTTGCAGGCTCCAGGCGTGACGCAGGACTCCGCCGCAAGCGGTCAGATCCACGTGCGCAATGAGCACGCGAACCTGCAGTATCGAATCAACGGCATATTGCTTCCGGATGGCGTATCGGGATTTGGCGACGTGCTCGAAACAAGCTTCATCAGTCGACTGTCGCTTGTCACCGGAGCGCTACCGGCGGAATACGGACTGCACACGTCAGGGCTAATCGACATCACAACGCGAGCCGGCGCGCAGGAGCCGGGCGGTACAATCAGTTCCTATGGCGGAAGCCGCGGAACTTTCACGCAGGGCCTCGAATATGGCGGCAGCTCGGGACCCGTCGATTATTTCTTCACCGGGCGCTATCTCACGAATGACGAGGGCATCGAGAACCCGACATCGAGCTGGGATGCGATACACGATCATACGGATCTTGGCCGGGGCTTCGGCTACGTCTCGGCGTTGCTCGACGACTCCACTCGACTGAGCTGGATCTCCGGAGTGTCGGTTCAGAATTTTCAAATTCCGAACACGCCGGGCCTTTCACCGGCGTTCACGACCATCGCCGGCTTACCGAGCTACTTCGACTCGTCATTGCTCAACGAGCATCAGTTCGAACAGAATTACTATGACGTCATCGCGCTGCAGAGGAAAATCGAGAATGGCGACTACCAGATCGCCTACTTTTCACGATATAGCGATCTCCATTTCCATCCCGATGACGTGGGCGATCTCATCTTCAATGGCATCGCCTCCGACGTGCAGCGCCGAAGCTTCCTCAACGGCATTCAAGGCGACGGTTCATATCGGCTCAATGCCTTCAACACGCTTAGAGCAGGCTTCAGCGTAAGTGGCGAACAAACCAAGGCGATCAGTGACTCCTCGGTTGTGGAAGACGACTTGACGAGCCTCAAAGCCGTGTCCGATGAAACATCGAAGCTCGGCTGGCTGATCGGAATTTATGCGCAGGACGAAATCCGACTGACGAACCAACTCACGCTGAATGTCGGCCTGCGCTTCGACCAAATGTACGAATATGTCGACGCCAACCAATGGAGCCCGCGCGTCAGCTTGGAGTATCGTCCGTTCGACGGAACGACATTGCACGCGGGTTATGCCCGCTACTTCACGCCGCCGCCGCAAGTTGCTGCGGGACCGACCAACGTCGCGGCGTTCGATGGAACCGTTCAGCAATCGGAGACTTGCGGGGGTAAGGTCGCTGGCGTGAACGACACGATTTGCGGTCTCGTTCAGCCGGAACGCTCCCACTACTTCGACGCGGGAATAACGCAGAGGATCTTCCCGGGTTTGGATATCGGCGTCGATGCCTATTACAAGATCGCGCGTGATCTGCTTGACGACGGCCAGTTCGGGGCGGCGCTCGTGCTCGATGCCTTCAATTACGAAACAGGGATCAACCGAGGCATCGAATTCAAAGCGAATTATAAATGGGACAATTTCACCGCTTATGGCAACGTCGCGGTCGCTGACCAGAAGGGCAAGAATATTGTATCGAACCAGTACCTGTTCAGTGCGGATGACCTTGATTACATCGCCCATCACTTCATCTACACCGACCACACGCAATTCATCACCGTTTCGGCGGGCGTATCTTATCTTTGGGAAGGAACGCGCTTCAGCGCGGATATGATTTACGGCAGCGGCCTCAGGACAGATCTCGATACTACCGAGGGCACTGTCCCGAATGGCGCCAGCGTTCCGGCATATACTCAGGTCAATCTCGGTGTCTCGCACGAGTTTACGAACTGGTTTGCGAAGCCAACGACTGTTCGCTTCGACGTCGTCAACGTCTTCGACCAAGTTTACCAGATCAGAAATGGCTCTGGTATCGGCGTGTTCGCTCCGCAGTATGGACCTCGCCTAGGTTTCTTTGCGGGCCTCTCGCAGAGGTTTTGAATTTCCGAAATGTTGACGGCAATATATTGCCCGGTCCGATTCCACAGACGAGGGCGGCGCGCGAATAGTCCGTGGGCGCGCCGCATACTCAAAGGTTCGATGATGTACTCCGCGAGATCGAGCGTGGATGGAGCGTAGAACTTGGACCTACACGTTTCACCCAACTCAAAAAGCTACTAGGCAACATCTGGGATAGTCCGTTGATCTGCTAAAGGCGGAGATGGCACATAAGTTTCATTAGTTCTGGCTTGATCATTGGTGTCAGACTTCCGGCAAGTGACCCGTAGCGTCATTTGCCAGATGTCCGCTCTTAGAGGCCTTGCTGACGTGGTGTTTGCTCATCAGAACGCCATAAGATTTTGATGATGGGAGTTCCGCTTTCTCGGCATTGCCGGCATAGCTGTAAGATCCCAGAAGCGGACATTGGCGACATCATCCTCAGCGTCCGCCATCGTCAACGCTGTCCGATTACCGAGTACATTCGGTAGTCAGATGCCGATCTTCTTCGCGATCTGGTTTGCGGGCTCAGATCAGTTCATCTGCTGCAAACGACGGCGGATGTCTTGAATGGTGGCCCTCGACAGCCCACTGTGAGCCAGCGTCCGCATGGTTCGCATCTACTGCTACGCGGCGCACGATCGCCGATGCAGGCAGCGCGCGGAGAGCCAGCCGTCCCGCCAGCTCGCGTGAACTCGTTGGCCAAGTATTCAGATGCAGCGTCATGGGTAATTGCGGGATTGGGGTCGGATCCCAGGTGGCGCGACGGTGAATCAGTTTCCGGTCAACAAACCACCTGATCTCACATTGATCCCATTCGATCGTATATTGATGCAGTGCCTTCGACGCATCAAATCCCAATTCGATAACGATGGGGGTTCCCCGGTAGCCGTAGTCAAACTTAGCGCCTACGGTACCTGGGTTGTAGAACACGTTGACCAGAAGCTGGTCTGGTCGGTTCCCCAAGATTTCAACATCGATCTCCTGTCGGGGTGAGTCACGGTGGAGAAAGAAACCGGTGACGAGGCCTGGGACATTCGCGGCTTGCAGCGTCGCTTCGAAACGCCCGAATAAAAAGTTGGCGCGACTTGAGATCGCCGCAGCGCTGAGATTCCGAACGCCAAGTGGCTCCTCGATGACACCGAGTGAGAGCCCGCCGCTCGGGACTAGTGTCACGTTGTCTGGACGAAAAAGTCCGAGATTTCCGGGGAAGGTATCATTTCGCAGCAACCATCGCTCAGACCAGATTTGAGCAAGATCGTCTTCGAAACACACCCGCAAACCACCTAACAATTTCTGTCTCTCGGCCGATCCCGCGCTAATGCCGGTCCAACCCGTGCGCGGCTTCACTATCCAGGGCGACAGGTCATGCCGAAGCCGCTTTGCAGGGGCGGCCATTTCGCTTGTTGGCGGCACACGATGACGCGTCCGAAGTCCGATGTCATTAACCGACGGGTACCGAGCGTTCGGCGGCGCAATCTTCAAATGCTCACATAGGTCGCGCCAACTGCTTGCACGCTCGTGATTCAGGTGTAGAAAATCGGCCCCTTCTAACGCTGCTAGCATGGCATGGCGCCGGGTGGACTTATCTACGCCACCGGTCATAATGTACTTTGCGCTTGGGTAGCGTTGAGTAAGCACGCGTATCTGCGATTCCAGCGAACCTATGTTGACGTAAGCATTGAAGACGCGATCGTTGCGACCTGCGAGCAGGCTCTCAAATTCACTATCCGGGATACTGTCAAAATCACTGCAACAGCGATAGCCAAGCATCGATAGGGCTATTGCAAGGGATGAGAGCCCTGACCCCGGCGCTCCAAACGCGAAAACTGGAGAGTGGGCCGGGCGGCCCTGAAACAGCGCTGCTTCGCCGCTATCAAGAACACCGATCCAGCCTAGTGCTGGCAGGATCGAGTACGAATTAGTCGAGTGCAGATCTCGGCGTTGGTTAATCACTGAGCGCCGCAATGCCCTGACATCCAGCTCTCGGAACTTGTGATTAATCCATAGGTCGATCGGACCCGGGCACGGAAGAAGGTCCAGCAGCGATTGAGCCCCCTTCTTTGAAAGCACATAGCCGGACAAGTACCAAAGTCCGCATTCCGGCCGGAACACATTCTTAGAAACTATTTCCTTTGGAGCACCGTGGCGTACTTCCCGGTACGAAACGTACAAGATATCGAACCGAGGAATACCCCCATCAGCGTCCTCCATCTCTCGCCAGGCCTGCTCGAATATCGACGCAAAGCCGCGGTCGCACCATACGTCGTCCTCGAGCACCAGACTGTAGGAGGCGCTGGAACGTCGCCAAACCAATCGCAATGGCGATCGTGAAAATATCAACTTCAAGAAATGCGAGCGAAACGCCGACGGCCATTGCATCGAGGCTCGTGCCGACCGCTGTCGCCATCAACACCGCGAACGAACTGCCGGGCTGTCCTTGGTCAGCATTCTTCCAGACAGCGGCAAAAAGCATATGAAGACCAACGCCGGCGAGCAGTCCGAAAGCGATCCAATGATCGACGGCCTCGACAAAGCTACTAGCGGCGACGCCGGCGGCCCAACCGATGACTGGCGTAATTGCCTCGACAACGCCGAAGACAACACCCGTACGCAAAGCTTCTGAGAACCGCGGTCGATTGAGTGCTGCGCCACGGCCAACCGAAACAGCGAACGCGTCTATGGACATGCTCAAGGCGAGCACGGTGATTGCGAAAGGGGACATAAGAAATCAGCCCTACGGACGAGCAGACCGGGTGCTCAATCGCCCGTCCGCACGGAGCGAGTTCCACCACGGTCTTGCCGGGCCGATAATTTCGGCTGACCGCACCACGCGCGCTGCGCGAGCCTGTTGACGCGATCCCGCTCATCGAGCGGTAGCTACTCCCCGATAGGCGGTGCATAGGTGCGCAAACGAATAAAGTCAATTAATATCAGCTACTTAAATGCACTTGCTACTCATTTGCAAGTGACGGTCGCTCATTCCTTAAAGTGGATATTGACGAAGGCGCTTAGCGGATTGCCGACAAACGCCCCGGCGCCGTTTGCAGCAACGAAATACCGTTCGTCGGTGATGTTATCGACGTCGAGAGTCACGCCCCAGGTCTGCGCCTCGTAGCCGAGCATCGCATTGCCGATGACGTAGGAAGGCACAGAGTTTTTGTTCGTGATGTCACTGAATGTCACGTCTCGGTAGTTCAGGCCGGCGCCGACTTGGAAACCTCGCACGCCAGCGATGGAGAATTGGTACGTGGTCCAAAGATTGGCCATGTAGGGCGGAACACCTTGAGGATGATTACCGACTGACGTTATGGCCTGAGGATTCGCGGTGATCACCGCATCCTGAGCCGTCATATTAGCAAGAACGTGCCATTGGTCTGTGATCTTGGCGTCAACGGACGCTTCTACGCCTTTGGTCCGCTGACTGTCGAACACGACACCTTCGACACCATTAATCGTTGTGGCCGTTGCGACGTTGTCTCGAGAAACGGTGAAGGCGGCGGTATTCAGGACGACCATGCCATCGAACATTGAGAACTTGATTCCCGCCTCGTACTGAAACGCCGATTCCGGAGCGCCGATGCCGTTCTGCGTATTCTCGGAATTGAAGTTCGTGAGATGGCTTTCCGAAACACCGAAATACGGCGACACACCCGGGAACAGTTTGTACAGCGTGCCGACATTCCAACTCACCGGAGCGTCGTCCCTTTCTTGTGTCACACCCGCGACGAGGGGCGTCCCTTCGCTCGTGAAGCGGCCCGGCACGGTGATCTGCGGATCAAGCGTCGTGTCCCACCAATCTTTGCGAACACCGGCGCGGATTTTCCACCGATCGGTGACATCGATCTGATCGGTGGCATAGAGGCTGAGATAGGTCGCGGCGAGGTGATCATCATCGCACGAATGCGATGCATCGCACTTGAACGTAAGACCGTTCAGAGATGTTTCCGGAGGTACCGGCGCGAATGCATCGGCGATGTTCGGTAGATCGGCTGTCGACCGGCTCGTAGAAAGGGTTTCATGCTGGACCTCGAATCCAGTCAGCAACGTATGACTGACAGCGCCTGTCGAAAACTTCCAGACCGGCTCAAATTGATAGTCGAGGTCATTGTCGGTGTCGCTTTGCTGGCGAAGCTGCCGCCCGACCACTTGATCAGGTATGCACGCTTTCCCGGTTACAGGGTCTTTCTGCGTAGCGGGGTTCGTGCAAACAAAGGTGCGTGTGCTGTCGCCGTTCCGAACGGCGTCGAGAGTGCGATAAAGATAGGAAAATCGGTTATTCACCGTCAGGAAATCGTTGACGTTCCAGGAGTCCGCGAACGTCGGGCGAAGGAAATCCTGCGTGGCATCGGCAAACGGCGTCGAGTATTTTGCATCGATGGGAACCCCCGTGATTGGCTGCCCCTTGAAATAGATTAGCCCGTAGGAATCGGGCGTCTGATCGAGATGACGGGCATCGAGTGCGAACTCAAACGTATGATCACCAAAATGCCAGATGAAGTCCGGCCTGATCTCGTAGTCTTGACTTTCGAGATCGCGGAACCCGTCCGAATGGGAAACCGTCGCGTCGACCCGATAGTCTAGACCCGGAAGAGTCGAAGGGCCGGTGACAAAGAAGTTGTCGGTGATGGTGCCAAAAGACCCGACCTGCAAGCTGTCGCCATAATGAAACTCTGACGATGGTTTGTAATGAAGGATATTGATCGTGCCGCCCGGCGGGCCGCTTCCGAAGAGCGCGGAACCTGGGCCCTCCTGAATCTCTATGCCCTGCACTCCGTTCAGCGAATGGGAAAGTCCGCCGAGTTGATCGCCGTCCGAGAAACCATCGCTATAGACCTGAGCATTGAGGCCGCGAATGAGAAAGTGATCGAAGTACCCAAGCGAGTCCTGCCCCCCAGCATTGATACCACTAGCGTTGGTGACGGCCTGCTGCAGCGTGGTTGCGCCCTGCTCGTTCAACAACTTTTTGGGAATGATTTGAACACTCGCCGGTAGGTTCCCGAGTGGCGTTCCGGTTTTGCCGAGTGCTGGCACTTGCTCCAAACCGCGAGCGGGGCTCCCGCCGACCGAGTCATTCGCCGTTCCGAGATTATTGGAGGACGGCGGCGAAGCGCCGTCCGAAATTTTGTGTGATCCAGTGGGTACGGCTTCTTTCGGCCGCGCTTTGATGGAGGCTGCCTTCGTCACCGACGTTTTGCCGGATCCCTTTTTGGCTTTCGACTCTTCGCCGTGATTGCCAACGTCGACTGTCACCGCCGGCAATTGCGCGGGCTTCTCTTCTTCTGCCAGCGCGGCCGTGCTCACGGCAAATACGGATGAAGTCGAAGAAAAAACGACAAGCATACCCACAGCCCGGCGCGAAAGCGCCGTACGCGTACGCAACATTGATCCCCCCAGACTTTACTGGAACCGGCTTATGACGTGCCGGTCTCGCCAACGCATAAATCAATACTTTAGAAGTATACAACATGCGAGTTGGCCAAACGGCCTAGCCTTCGCTGATGCCGAGGTAGCAGCGCGGTCGAATCATCTGTACACGTCCGGTGCGGTGTTGGTTGATGATTGGTGATGTGTTCTCATCAGCGGGCGTTGGTGCGCGCATCGGGTGTCCGCAGGCGAGCGCATGCCGGTGCTGGCGGAGTTTCGATCCAGCCGGTATGCGGATTGTCCATTCGGGATTTGAAAAGAACGACTTGTCGGCCGCTTAGATTCGAACAAGTCATTGCTGAGCGTGAGGTGCCCATGAATTACTATTCGCATTCCGGGGACTACTATTCACCGCGACCAAACAGGACGGGTGCGATCTTCAGCGCGCTTGCCGTACTTGTCTTCATCTCACTGTTCGTTTTTGGGATCGTCTCGACCTACACCCTTGGCTGACGCTGATCTCAACGCAAGCCGGGCTTGAGGCTTAGATCTCTCGCGCGTTGTCCGCGTCATGGGGGCTTAGCGGGACTTCCGATGCAGACCCTTCCCTCAATAGAAGCCGGATGTGGCCTCAGGACTTTGCGCGGAGCAACTTCGACGCCGAAGCTTTCAGCACCGGTCCGCTGACTTCAGATCGACGTTGAAGCATCTTCACGCCGGTCTTCTATGTGCTGGTCCGAACGCTAGCACCCGCCAATCCGCACAAGGAGGATGTCGGTACGTCACCACCTACCGTCGCTCCGACTGCCTAGGAGCCCGCGACACCTGACGGCAAGCACACCCGGCGTGAATCATCCTCAACGTAGTTGGCGTGCTGCGGATGTCGTTTCTAGCAAAAGGAAAGCCTGAACGAGCGCTTCAGAAAGCGGACATCGTGATAAACGCGAAAGGCCGTTTTAGTCGCGGAGGCGATATGTCTGCCAACCAGCGCATGGTGGCAAATGCGGCACGCTTTCCGGTTTCTTGCGGGTTAGCCCGGCTTGCGGCAGGCCAGTTCTGTTGTGGAGGGCCACACGCTCAACTAGCTTCCAGGCGGGATAAATCCTTTTTGGAGGGGCAAATGCGTTCTTTAAAACTAGGTTTGGCCGCTGCGGCGGCCTTCTGCGCGCTGTCGGCAACGGCTCAGGCTGATTGCGTCAAGGTCGGAGCGGTCGGCGAAGCTGTGACCCATGATATCGCCGAGCTCTTCTCGACGCACGGCCTTGCAAACATCATCTATGGGCAGGGCCGCGTGGGCAAGGGTCCCGTCCACACGAAGTGCGAAGACGGCTCAGGAACGACGACGTGTCACTCCACGCAGACGGCGTGCAAAGTGACGACACCCAAAACCTGCTTAGGCGCCTGGCTTTGCTTCCCCGCGTGACACCGCTACTCGGCGCAAATGAAGAATAGCGCGACTTTGGAAGAGGGCTTCGATTCTACTGGGTCGAAAAAGGATTGCAGGCCCGCGAGGAAGTTCATCGCGTAGGCTCCAATGTTTTCGACCCAGAGCATCAACGACGGGCGCTTTCGCGCCTTGATGTCCGCCCTGTATTCGAGCGGCCGTAGCCGGTGTCAGAAGGATATGCGGGCAAAAAGTTTTCGTTTGAGCCTCTACGGAGCGCATTGAACGCCGGCCCGGAAACTGGCAATCTCGGTATGAGCGACGGGGCGAAGACATCCCTCACTGCACTGCCGAAAATCATATTTCCAAAGTCTGGACTTGCTTACTCCGCCCTGTGAACTCCAAGCATTCACCTGCGCGAATGGCACGAAAAATTCAGACCAATTTTTTTGGGAGATGATTTCATGGCTGATTCTGCTCTGGGCATTTTGCAACGCGAGGGTGAGCAACGTGGAGCCTCGGGGCATGTTCCCGACACCCAAGAGTTTGACGAGCATGTGCGCTTCTATCAATCTGCGCTCCGGATCGCGAGAACGTTCCTAGCGTTCATGGCGGTACTCCTGCTGGGAATGTATTTCTTTCTCGTCAGATAAACTTCGATAGCTGAATTGAATTCGCCCGTCGCTTTCCGTTCCACCTGGTTAGAGGGATGGGTGCACGTGCTTGCCTTTCAGATCAAGAGGACGAAGCAACGAGACGTCGCAAGAAGGAAGAGTGCGGGCGCTCACGCCGGCCGAGCGTCAGGATGACATGTGATCTAGTTGCGTTAGGTCAGTTTCTGGCCCCGAGCCTCGGACAGCAGCTATCGGATCAACGCGATCTTGAGCCAAGCGGCCCGGCGCCCCATGTCACGCGATCCCAATTGACATCGTTATCGCGGGACATCTGCAAACGGGTCTTCTCTCGAAACTCCGCTTATCGATGCTAAGCGGATACTCTGGGATCGGCGTCAACGGTCGCCAAAGGTGACGAGACATGACAGATGCGTGGCCCGACATTCCTTATGCACCATGGAAAGATTCCTGCGCCACTTTGCATTTATGGACCCAGATTGTGGGCAAGTATCGCCTCGCGCGCACTCCATGGGTCAACCATTCCTGGCACGCGACGTTCTATGTCACGTCCTGCGGCCTGACGACATCCTTGATCCCTGTGGGCAATCGGGGTGTGCAGTTCGACTTCGACTTCATAGATCATAGCCTGATCGGCACAGCCACCGACGGCTCGAGAGGAGCTTTCGTACTGCAGCCGATGAGCGTGGCTGATTTCTACACGCGCTTCGGCGAATTGACGGATGGGCTCGGAGTCACGACCAAAATCAACGGCAGACCAAACGAAGTCCCTGACGCGGTTCCATTCGAGATAGACACTGCACAAAGGTCCTACGACGCGGATGCGGTGCACCGATTTTGGCGCGCGCTCGTCCAGGTTGATCGCGTGCTGAAGTGTTTTCGTACGGGCTTCCTGGGCAAGGTCAGCCCGGTCCATTTATTTTGGGGCAGTTTCGATCTGGCAGTAACGCGATTTTCGGGACGCCGCGCGCCGCTCCATCCGGGTGGCGTTCCTGGGCTGCCTGATGCCGTAACGCGGGAAGCCTATTCGCACGAAGTCAGCTCTGCCGGATTTTGGCCAGGGGGCGGTCCGGTCGACTACCCCGCATTCTATTCCTATGCCTATCCAGCACCGAACGGCTTTTCATCTTACCGGGTCGCGCCCGATCAAGCCTTCTTTGATGCGAAGGCGGGTGAGTTCATCCTGCCGTACAGTGTGGTGAAAAGTGCGTCCGATCCCGATCAATTGCTTCTAGGCTTCCTCGAAACAACATACGAGGCAGCCGCCCGGCTAGCCAATTGGGATCGAGAATCCTTGGAATGTCCGCGCGGCCAAATCGATGTTCCTCGACCTCTCTGACGTTTCGCGGCCCTTCCTTCGCGTGTTCAAACCATGAGTAGACTTGTTCACGTCGGGATATCGTTTCCCAAGTCTACGAGGCCGGGCGGTGCTTCTTTTTATGAAAGGGCTTCGAACCCGGCTTTTTTGCGCCCTTTGATTTTGACGAACCGGGGTGAGCTTCAGGGCCCTTGGGATGAGCTTTCGATGCGTCACGTTTTCGATGCGGATGCGCTCCGGCCTTCTCCTTGTTTCGATCTCGCCATGGAGCCTTCGCGCGGTGATCCGTTTGAGGACCGGACGAGTTTGCGGCGTTGGCCCCGTCGTCTTTCCGCGGTCCGGCAGCAGGGGCCGGATTGTCCCGCAAACCAGCGCCGTCATCCATGGAGGCGCCAATGCGCGAGATCCGCCCCTCGTTGGGCTTCATTGAACTCGCGGCATCCGCGAACTTGTCTGCAAATTCGGCGGCGACCTGAAAGCGCGTGTCACGGTCGAAGATCTTGATGGAACCGATCTCGGCCTTCGTCACATTGCCGGCGCGGCAGAGAAGCGGCAGCAGCCAGCGAGGTTCGGCTTTGCGCTCGCGGCCGATATCGACCCGGAACCACACCATCTCACGGCCCTGATCGCGAACGGGGCGCGTGGAGCGGCTGTCTCCTAGGCGCGTGCTCGAGCGCTCGTCTCGATTATGCGGCGCATGACTGCGTTCTTGCCGATGCTCGCCCCGCTCCCGGGGTGCTCGCGCGCGGTCATCGCGGCGCGGCGGCCCAGCATCCTCAGCAAGATCTTCCGGCGCGGGAAGCTGAGCACGGTGGATGCGAACCAGGGCGAGAGCAATCTCTTCTGCCGTGCGGTTGGCCTGAAGGGATTGCGCAAGCTTCTGATCCTCGTCCGTCGCGGGATCGGTGAAGATAGAACTGGCCAGGAAGCGCTCCTGATCGCGCGCGCGGATCTCCTCAACAGTCGGCGCCGGACCCCACGTGACCTTGAGCTTGGCGCCCGCCAGCAGAGCTTCGGCCTTTCGCCGGCGGTTGAAGGGAACGATCAACGTGCACAGGCCCTTGTTGCCGGCCCGGCCCGTGCGACCCGAGCGGTGAAGAAGCGTCTCGGCATCGTTGGGCAGATCGGCGTGAATGACGAGCGCGAGAGCCGGCAAGTCGAGCCCACGCGCCGCCACGTCCGTCGCGACGAGGACGCGGGCGCGGCCATCGCGCAGTGCTTGCAGCGCATGCGTGCGTTCGTTCTGCGTCAACTCTCCCGAAAGGGCCACGGCAGAAAAGCCGCGCTCTACGAGGCGGGCGTGCGTCCGCTTTACAGCTTCGCGCGTCGAACAGAACACCAGAGCGGCGCCGGCTTCATGAAACCGCAGCACGTTGACGACGGCATTTTCGACGTCGCCCGGCACAACGCGAATGGCGCGATATTCGATATCGGAGTGTTGCTCGTTGCGCTTTGCCGTCTCGATGCGAACGGCGTCGCGCTGGTAGCGCCGTGCCAGCGCTTCAATCTCTCGCGGCATGGTGGCCGAGAACAGGAGCGTCTGGCGGCTTTCCGGAGTCGCATCGAGAATGAATTCCAGGTCCTCACGGAATCCGAGATCGAGCATCTCATCGGCCTCGTCGAGCACAACGGCTGCGAGTTTCGTCAGGTCAAGCCGCCGCCGTTCTAAATGGTCGCGCAGGCGTCCGGGCGTGCCGACCACGATATGGACGCCGAAGCCGAGTTGGCGGGCTTCAGCGCGCGCGTCCATGCCGCCGACGCAGGCCACGATACGCGCCCCGGTGTCCGCATAGAGCCAGTCGAGTTCGCGCTGCACCTGCATGGCAAGCTCACGCGTAGGGGCGATGATCAGGGCCAAGGGCTCGGCAGCTTGGGGCAAACGTTCCGCTTCTCCGAGCAACGTCGGGGCGACAGCAAGTCCGAAGGCGACCGTTTTCCCGGAGCCGGTCTGTGCCGAGACCAGCAAATCGCGCCCCACCGTGTTGGCCTCGAGAACGGCGAGTTGTACGGCGGTCGGCGCCGAGTAGCCGCGCGTGACAATTGCGCGGCCGAGCGCGGGATGAACCGACGGGAAGGTCATGATCAGGAAGACTTTTCGAATGGAGGAAGCCTGCCGGGCTCTATCCGAGTGGCAGGCGCACGTTGCCAAGAATGTCGCAACTTCGCACGCCTAGACGGTATTCGGCGTTAACGCTAGCGGGCACGTTGGCGCGCTTCGAATGTTAGTTAGTCTGCCACAAACTTCGGGCCGTCTTTCGGCCGGCGTGGCCCATTATTGGACATTCGAGTGTTCGGCTTGAATTCTCTTATGTCGATTTGCGGTGGCGCTAATGACGAAGCCTTCGACGGATCTCCAATGACCGGACGCTAGCACCAGTTCCAGCCGATTTCTCCGCCGGTCAACATATCCAGCATTACTGCAAGCTGACCCTCTTCCTTTCACATGGTCAACTGCGACGAGCCGCTCGGAAGCCATTTCCCGGCGATCGACTAGCGCCGCCGACACTGTTCAACGATGGTGATTTTTGCCGTAGACGTCGCTCTCTGTTTCGCTGTTCGCCCCGCGATCTCGAGCCACTTCCAAATTGATTTGCGCGTGCTTCCGATGGCGCGGATGACATCGGCTTTGTGCATGAAATTCAGGCGTTCTTTGCACAAGCAATGAGCTTGACGCGACCCATCAATTGCCAAAAGCTGGAGCATTCATTCGAGCGTTTGCTCTCGTCACTTTGCGTGGAAGACGCTAACGCACAGGATAAGCTGTCCTACATGGCCGACGGACTACGCGTATCAAAGAACGGTCAGCTCTTCGCCCGCAATCTCGATTGGAACCTGGTCAAATTGTTCCTCGGCATCGTGCGGTCCGGCGGTATCAGCACGGCAGCACGCGCACTCAACAAGCAGCAACCGACCATAAGTGCTGGCCTCAAACGCCTCGAAGATCACGTCGGGGCCAAGCTTTTTGTCAGAACGGCAAGAGGTGTCGCGTTGACGCCCGCGGCGCGCTCCTTCCTCAAGTCCGCCGAGGAAATCGAGGTTTTGATATCGGGCCTCCCCGGCGAAGTGGCGAGGACTTCGGCAAACTTGCAGGGGCTCGTAACCGTGCGTGTAATTTCAGATCTCGTCGCGCCCGAATTCGACCAGGCGATGGTCGCCTTCCATCAAATCAATCCTGACGTTGAGATTCGTCTCGATATTGCGCCGTGGCGCGATGTGGTGCTGTCGGTCAAGGACGGCAGCGCGGATATCGGGATTGCTTGCGACGCTGTCGCTAGTCCCGAGCTTTGTTATCGCCCGCTCATGCGCGAATGGCAGCAGCTTTACTGTGGCCGGGGACATCCGGCATTCGGCAAAGGGATATCGGAACCCGAAATTGCGGCCGATGAAACTTTTGTTTTAACGGGAAAGGATGAGCCCGCGGAGCTTACCGGCTTTCGCAGACGGTATGGGCTCGGTGAACGCGCAGGCGCGTCTGCGGAGACGCTGTACGAGGTGAAGCGTCTTATTCAAATCGGCATCGGGATCGGCTTTCTACCGACGGCGGTTGCGGCTGAGGCTGTCGAAGCTGGTGAACTTTGGCCGATGCTCGATCCAGCTATTTTGCCGACATATCATGTTTTCCTGATCACGCGCGACGCAAAGCTCAGTGCGCCGGCGCGCGCACTTCTCGACATGACAGACTCGAATTTGAAGCCCGAGGGTCCGGGATATAGCGCGGGGCACATCGAGCCATAGATTTTTTCTATGGCTCGCATCGATATGCAGCGGCTTCTGACGATCCCGTACCGATGTCATGCTGCCTTCTCTTTCGTGAGGCGCTGATGGTTGAAGTCAAAGATACGATCGGTTTGTGGGAGCGCTCGCTGATCGCGTGGCCGGATGGTCGCAAAGATACGACAACGTTCGTCGCATGGCTGCAAGGTCCGAGCCTATTCGCCGATCTGCGACAACCGCACGATGCGCCATCGTTTAACGACGTCGCTTGTCTGGATGACTTGCAGCCCGATCATTTCAAATGGCTGGCGCGTCAGGAGGGCTTCGCAGGCCGGTTTGGGAGCGACGGCGACGCCTTCGAATGGCGCCGCATGATGGATTATCAGTGCGCGAGCGACACCGCGGATGCCGGCTACCTGAGTTTCTCCGACGGCGTCCTCGTCGAGCGCGGTCGAGACATTCCCTACATCGAGCACTGGCATCAAACATCGCCGCGCACTCGTCCGCACTTCGCAGCACGAATGCAAGACCAGAAGGGCCTCGAAGGATTTCTTGTCCAGGTCGGCGATGTTTTCATGTACGCGCGAAACCGCGCGTTTGCGCTTCCCCGCGGAGGTTCGCTTGTCGATCTCGTGATGGGCTGCTCGCCTGAAGAAGCGCGGACACTGCTCGATTGCGAAATTTCACTGGGCCGCGTGCGTGACGGCGCGTGGTTGATCGATCGATCCAGCCTGCCTTTCCGCGTCAAGGCGGATCTCGCACCCTCGTTTTCGATCGACAGCGAAAGTATTGCGATTGCGGACATCACCGAGGCCGGCAAAGCGACAGTGCGAAACTGGAAGATCGTCGACCTCGAAGTCGATGCTCAATAACAAAATTCATCAGAGCAGGAACACGACGATCAGGTTTCTCATCCCACGGATTTACGAGGCACGACATGAGCACATCGGAAAACTTCTCGAGTATCCCCATCGTCGATATCACCAAGCTCCGCATCGGTACGATTGCCGAGCAGAAGGCGGTTGCCGAAGAGCTTGGCAAGGCGGCTCGCGAAGTCGGCTTCGTCTACATCACGGGCGGCGGCATCGACGAGTCGCTTTTTGACGGTGTTCTCGATGCGACCAAGCGCTTCTTTGCGTTGCCGCACGACGAGAAAATGAAGGTCTACATCGGCAACTCGCGTTGTCATCGCGGCTACGTTCCGGAGGGCGAAGAGGTCTTCGCCTCTGGAACGAAAGACAAGAAAGAGGCTTACGATCTCTCGATGGATTTGCCGGCCGACGATCCGGATTTTGTTTCGGGAAATCCGCTTCTAGGACCCAACCAATGGCCGGAGCTGCCGGGATTCGCCACCGCGGTCGACGACTACTACAGGGCGGTCTTCGCTTTGGGCCGCGTCCTATTGCGGGGCTTCTCGATGGCAATCGGCGAAGAGCCGACGTTCTTCGATCAATACGTCACCAAGCCGCCAAGCCAGTTGCGGTTGATCCATTATCCTTTCGACACGAGCGCGGAAGATCGCCCCGGAATCGGAGCTCATACCGATTACGAGTGCTTCACGCTGTTGAGATCGACAAGCCCCGGACTTGAAGTCATGAACGGCGCCGGCGAATGGATCGACGCTCCTCCCCTTCCCGGCGCCTACGTCGTCAACGTCGGCGATATGATGGAGATCTGGACGAATGGCGAGTTCACCGCAACCTCGCATCGCGTTAGAAAAGTTTCGGAAGAGCGCTATTCGTTTCCGTTATTTTTCGCGGCCGACTATGACACGGTTGTCGCTCCGTTGCAGCGTTACGCGACCGGGGACAAGCCAATGCGCGCTTCTCTGAAGGCAGGTGAACACCTTTTTGCCCAGACGATGCAGAGCTTCACCTATTTGAAAGAGCGTCGTGCGCGGGGCGAGATCGTGTTGCCCGAAGGATCGGCGCCGTTGTCGTCTTTCGGACAGGAGGCCCGGCAGAAATATTGATCGAAGACGCCGAA